>NZ_JBFTOQ010000082.1:0-16538 GCF_056398045.1 Cupriavidus sp. 05L411
ATCATCCGATCAACCGGATCGAAGAACTGCTGCCCTGGGCCGTCGCTGCAGAGTTGGCGACCCTCGACGCGCCAACTCCATAACTCCCTCCTGCATCACAATCTGGCTTCGCCTACCGCCGTCAAGGACGGCAATGGCCGGACGCTTACTATTGGTCTGTCCAGAGGACATTCTGATTTGGCCTTTACATTGCAGCAATGTCTAGGCTTGGCTCAGATGGCGCAGGGCCGTCCATTTTCAAATGTCGGCACGGACGTGCAGTTTGTGCGCGGTCGAGGCATTCCTGACGGGTTGTTGTTGGGCAGTGGTGCTGGCCGGAGACGGCCGAGTCTGGCACAGGGTGGGGCGTGGCTATGGTGCCAAAGGATAGCTGGTAGCTATCTGGTAAAAACTACTCAGGCAGATCCGTGGTGGGGAGCAAGTGACCAATCCGATTCCGACGTCTGAACTCATCAAGAGAGGTGCCGACCGGCTCCTTCCGACTCGGCCGTCCAGTCGGGCGCCCGTGGACGTCTCAAATTGGCCGGGAGCGACCGGTGGGAAACCGGTTCCCACCGGCTCTTACCGACCCGTTACCGCCTGTCGACCAGGCGCCACATCGACGACGGCTGCCAAGGTATAGCGGCCATTCGTTGATTCGCGACGGTCAGTTCGAAGAGGAGATTGCCAGACGTTGGCAACTCGGACCGGCTACTTGTGATAAGTGCCGGGCGCTGCTTCAAGGTACTAAGCCTTGGACCTCTTTAAGAATCCATCTCGCTAAGAATCCATCTCGCGAATTTCTGTACCGGCATTTCACTCATTTCGATCGGTTCAGGAAGTACGAGGCAGAAGTTCTTGGTTATCGCTTTGCCGTCCGGCCAGGGTGCGACCAGACGGCCTTGTTCCAGCTCTGCCCGGATGTAAAGACGCGGCACCAGTGCAACTCCCAAGCCAGCCAGCGCGGCCTCTATCAGCATCGAATGAAGGTCATAACGCGCGCCAACAGCCGAATTGGTCAGCGCGATGCCAGCCTCCTGTGCATAAAGCTGCCACGCATCTGGATTTTGCCGCCTGTGAAGGCGTGGCAGTTCATCGAGCGACGCATTTGCACCGGCATCGGCTAGGAGTGCCGGACTACACACGGGCACAAGCACCTCCTCCAGCAGATGATGCGAATGCATACCCGCCCATGCCGGGTGCTCAAAATGGATCGCCGCATTGAAACCGCTGCCGGGAAGAATGAACGGCTCCATGCGCTCGGCGATATGCACGGTAATGTTCGGGTGCAGATTTTGAAAGCGTTTCAGCCGAGGGATAAGCCAACGGGTGGCGAACGTCGGAATTGCGGCAATATCGATGCTCGCGCCCTCGATGGGCTGCCCCATCAGATACAGGCTGTCCCGTTCCAGTCGATCGAGAATCTCACGAACCTGCACCGCGTAGCGCGTGCCGTTGGATGCAAGCCGCACCCGGTTTCCAACGCGTTCGAACAGCACGACTCCCAGAAACGTCTCCAGCCGACCGATCTGGCGGCTAATGGCGCCTTCGGTCAGCGCCAGTTCCTTAGCCGCGCGGGCGAAGCTGCTGTGTCGAGCCGCGGCTTCAAAAGCCAGGAGCGCGGAATGGCTGGGAATCTTACGTCGCATCGGAATTTTGCCAGTTGAAATACATTCGACGCCAGCTTGATCAAACGTCAATGAAGCCTGATTTTATATCGTTATACATGCTGACAACGTCAGATTAGCATTACCTTACTGCAATGAACATCCTTCGTTCGCTGCAACATGCCCAGCCCTCGTGAAGGATGAACTGATGATCTACACCGTCGAATGCAGCTTCGCCGATCCCAACGGCGAAGCCGAATGGAACGACTTCTACAGCCTTGAAAAGCTGCCCGCCCTTATCTCGGTTACTGGCTTTCACACGTCGCAGCGCTTCAAGTCGATTAGCGATGGTTGCCCGGTCTACCTCGCCATCCACACCATTGACGGTCCGGATGTACTGACGGGAGAGGAATATCGCCAGAAAGGCGGAGGCAACTTCGCACGGTGGCAGCAACACATCACCGACTGGCACCGGAATCTCTATAGCGCCATCGGCCGCGCGCCAGCGATCAATGCCGACGAACTTCTCCTGCTTTGCACAAGCGGCCCCGAGGCTGTGATCCAGATGGGCCTTACACCGTTGACCATGCAGGCAGTCGCGCTGGAAAAGTTTCCTGAGCGCCGTTGGCTCGCAAGAATGCCTCGGCGAAACGCTCATCTTGTCGAGAGCATGCCCGAAGACGTTCAGCTGTACTCGCCGATGACGGAGCAACTCGCAAGCTTCCGCGCCGCTTCGGACGAACAGGAGAAATAGGTCCGCGATGCCCAACGTCACTTTCTATATTTCTGCGAGACCAGTGCCACCTGAGGAAAAACTCGCCGCGCTCTCCCGCGACTGCGTCGAACTCTGTACGGGTGTCCTCGATGCGGCACTTGGAAACGTTCACGTCATCTTTGTGCACGGCAATCCCATCTTCGTGGAAGTGCGATACCGCCTTGCGGCGTCTCGAACGCCTTCGGTGATGAACCTGTTCATGGAAGCCCTCGGCAGCGCCATCGTCCGACACACTGGTCTCGCCGTGCGTATCCGCTGTTTTGGCTATACCGCGTCGAACATCCACGCCCGCAACTAGGAAGTCGTCTGGAGAAGAGCTATGTCCACCACTACATTTCCAAGTCAGCGAATCGGGGATTTCACGATCACCGCAATCAGCGACGGCTATCTCACCGCCAGCCTGGACTTTCTCTCGAATATCGGCTCGGCCGAGGCGTCGAGAATGCAAAGTGATGCAGGACAGAAGGAGCCGGCGGCTGTCCATATCAACTGTTACCTGGTACGCGGAGCGGGTCGGACGATTCTCATCGATGGAGGGGCCGGAGGCATCAAGCAATGGGGTGGCCGCCTGAAGGCCAATTTATCGCTGGCTGGCGTCGAGCCATCCGAGATCGACACGATCCTGCTCACACACGCCCATCCGGACCATGTCGGAGGGCTCGTGGACGCGACTGGACATATCGTCTTTCCGAGTGCGGAGCTTGTTGCTCATCGGCGAGAGATCAAGTTCTGGCGGGACGATGGCAATCTGGCGCGTGCCACCGAGCGGGCACGAGGAAATTTCCAGATCGCGCGCACGGTGTTCGACGGCTATAGCGACAAGCTCCGTACCTTCGATGAGGGAGAAGTGCTTCCCGGCATCAGCGCGATGCCGCTACCGGGGCACACGGACGGACACACCGGATACGTCTTCGAATCCCGTGACCAGAGTCTTCTTGTCTGGGGGGATATCGTTCATTTTCCTCACATCCAGATTAAGCGTCCGGACGTGTCGATTGCGTTCGATCAAGATCCGTCCCTGGCCGCCGTCACACGCTCACGGCTTCTGGAACTGATCAGTGCTGAGCGCATTCTGGTCGCTGGCATGCATCTGGGCGAACTCGGCTTCGCGCGAATTAAGCGTGTGAGCGCGAGCTACCGTCTTCTATACGAGACCGATGCATGAGACCGCGCGCAGAAGTAGTTATATCTGCTACCGCTTCGGCGGACGAACAGCCTTTTGTCTTTGTCAATCGGATGGCGGGTTACGGCGTGAAGCCGACGCTTGTACGTCCGAAGGGTGAGGCCTTCGAACGACGGCTCATGGCCGGCAGGCGACGGCTGTGATCGAGGGGCGGCAGGCCGTACCCGACCCGTTGCCGTCATTCGCGTCCGGCGGATGGGACGACCGTTCCCAAAGTCTAACGGTCGTTGGTGGCTTGCACTGCCGGCAGGACTGCCTTCAGCGCTGTGGCCAATTCAGGTGCCCTTGCTTCATCTCTCAGGATCCTTGTCAGCCATGCCTCAAAGGTAGCCAATCTCGCTTGCTTCAGGTGTTGAGCTGCAAGGGCAAGCCACCCCTTGTTGTCATAGATGGTCAGTAGGCTACGCAAGTCCCCACATGCCAATGCGTCCTGAATCTTTTGAGTTGCTCCCGCGGCGAGGCCTGCGACATCCAGGCTTGCGGTCTGAGCGCTGTATTCCGCAACTAGCTCGCCGACACTTTTGGGGCGGGAAAGGTTGATCTTTTTCAACGTCCGATCGATTCGACGGCGACAGAACCTCACGACGACCTCGGCGGCGGCTGCCGGCGACTGCAAGGTGGCGAAGATAGCCGCCCTCAGTTTGGATATGGGTCCGAAATATGGTTTCCCCACATGCCCGACTCGTGTGACCAAGCTTGCCCTATGCGGCTGCGGAGCTCCATCTCGCCACAGCTGGCCTGCCCGCGTCGCTTTGCGTGGTGGATTCCACGACGAGCCGCCGACTCGGGATGGAGATTCAGCCAAGGGCCTAAACGTTCGAAAGGTCCGTAATGGCTTCGCGGCTTCCCGCCAGTTCCCGCAATCTGAATTTCTGGATCTTGCCCGTTCCCGTCTTTGGAAGTACACCGTAAATAACCCTCACTGGGCACTTGTAGTGGGCCAGGTGCTCACGACAGAAGCGGATGATGTCAGCTTGGTCTGGGGCAGCGACGCCGGGCTTCAGCTCAATGAACGCGCAAGGAGACTCTCCCCACTTCGCGTCTGGTTGAGCGACTACAGCAGCGATCAGGACAGCCGGATGCCGATGGAGAACGTCTTCGACTTCCACCGAAGAAATGTTCTCACCACCAGAGATGATGACGTCCTTCGAGCGGTCCGTAATCTGGATATAGCCGTCCGGATGCATCACAGCGACGTCGCCTGTGTGGAACCAGCCCCCATTGAATGCGCTGGCAGTGGCGTCGGGATTCTTGAGGTAGCCCTTCATCACGATGTTGCCGCGGAGCAAGAGCTCACCTTGAGTTTTGCCATCCCGGGGCACAGGCTCGCAAGTGACTGGGTCAGCAACACGAAGGTCTTCCAAGCCGGAGGCCCGATTGCCCTGGCGAGCCATGAGGCGCGCTTTCTCATCCATCGGCTTATCGCTCCATGCCGGGTTGATGAAGCTGCTCACCGGGGTGCCGGATGCTTCCGTAATGCCGTAGACGTGTTCAACTTCGAACCCCATCTCGATCACTGACTTCAGCACTGCTGCAGGCGGCGGTGAGCCGGCCGTTCTAACTCGGACAGTACGCTTCAGTCGACAACGCTCAGCATCAGAAGAGTTGGCGAGCGATGCCAATACGATCGGTGCTGCGCAGAAGTGATCCACGTCATGCTGCTTGATGGCGCCAAAGATATTCGCCGCGGTCACCTTTCGCAGGCAGACGTGCGTGCCGGCAGCGGCGGTGATCGCCCACGCGAAGCACCAGCCATTTGCGTGGAACAGGGGAAGCGTCCACAGATACACCGGCCGACGGGGCATGCCCCAATCCGTGAGTTGGAGCATGCTCATCAGGTAGGCGCCCCGATGGCTTGGTACGACGCCCTTCGGGTCCGATGTGGTGCCGGATGTGTAGTTCAAGGCGATCGCGTCCCATTCCTCCTCCGGCCATATGCCCGGAAAGTCAGCGTCACCTTCAGCGAGGAAGGTTTCGTACTCCATCTCGCCGATCAGATCGCCGGTGGGTGCTTCGATGTCAGCGATGTCGATGACCAGTGGCTTGTTCTCAATCTGTTCGAGCGCTTTTGCAGCGAGCGAAGAGAACTCCCTGTCGACAAAGAGAACCTTGCATTCGCCGTGGCGCAGGATAAAGCGGACGCCTTCGGCATCCAGCCGGCAGTTGATCGCGTTGAGCACTGCGCCCGACAACGGGATGCCGTGATGTGCCTCGACCATGGCGGGAGTATTGGGCGCGAGAATCGAAACCGTATCTCCACGCTTGAGGCCCCGCTTGACGAGCGCGCTCGCCAGGCGCAGGCAGCGTTCTCGTGTTTGTTTCCACGTTTGCCGCATCGAGCCGTGAATGATCGCGATGTGATCGGGATATTGGTCGGCACACCGATCAAGGAAGTGGAGCGGTGTCAGCGGGAGGTGATTTGCAGGGGTACGGCCAAGCCCGCTCTGATAAATGTTTCCGGTCATAGCGATGTCTCCACGTCGGGTTATGAATGCACGGCCCTGAGGGGTTTCCCGTTCCTCAAGCCACATCCCAATCTAGCGTTGGTCCAACGGGGTGAATGTCACCCCTGAGACATTTCCATGCGTCGAGTTCCGACCTTCAAAGAGGGAAACGATTGTCGGCTGCAAGACATTGGGGCTGAGAAACGCTCGCTAATCTGAATTCTAAGTGGACGCGAGGTCCGCATGACAGTTGAGCGAGGTAGTAGATGGAACGAGCTGGGCCGCCACCGGATGAACTCTCATCGATCCGTTCGGCTGTGGAATGGGCAATTGCTACGCGACGTAGCGTTCGCGCCTATCTTCCGAAGCCTGTCCCACACGAGACCATCAAGGCAATTCTTGATGTGTCGCGCTATGCGGCGACGGGAGTGAACATTCAACCCTGGAAGGTACACGTGGTCATGGGCGACGCCCGAGACCGGGTCTGCGCCGCAATCGCCAAAGTCGACAAGGATCCCGAGTTGGCGGATGCGCATGGCGATGAATGGGACTACTACCCAGAAGAGTGGGTGTCGCCCTATATCGACAGGCGTCGTGACATCGGATGGAAGCTCTATGGCCTTCTTGGCATCGAGAAGGGTGACAAGCAGAGGATGCACGCGCAGCACGGCAGGAACTACCAGTTCTTCGATGCACCTGTTGGGCTGTTCTTCACGATCGACCGCGTGATGCAGCGCGGCAGTCTCCTCGACTACGGGATGTTCCTGCAGAACATCATGGTTGTCGCGCGTACCTACGGTCTGAGCACCTGCCCTCAGGCCGCCTTCATGAAGTACCACAAGATCATCGAGCAAGAGCTTGGCTTGCCGCCAGAAGAAATGTTCCTGGTGGGCATGAGCCTGGGCTACGCCGACGAGAGTCGCATTGAGAACTCGCTCGTCTCTGAAAGGGCGCCTTCTTCGACCTTTACGGTTTATCACGCCACCTAGCTTTACCCGCAGATGGACCAATAGCACCACCAACGATATCCATTCTCAAATGGAGGAGACCATGAGTAACGAAGTTGATGTTCAAAGGATCACACAGAACGCGAGATTCTCGCGCTTCCATGGCTTGATCCTGTTCTGGTGTGTCCTGATTCTCGTGCTCGACGGATACGACTTGGCCGTTGTGGGCGCGGCATTACCGTCCATCATGAAACAGATGGGGGTGGATGCAGCAAAGGCCGGATTCATGGCGAGCTCGGCCCTGTTCGGCATGATGTTTGGGGCGATTTACCTCGGCACGCTGGCCGACAAGATCGGCCGGCCTGTGTCGATTTGCGTATGCATCGCGCTGTTCAGTTTCTTCACAGCCGCAGCCGGACTGACGCACGATCCGTTGAGCTTCAGCATTACCCGGTTCTTCGCAGGTCTCGGGATCGGCGGCGTGCTTCCCATCGTGACTGCTCAGATGGGTGAATATGCTCCGCGCAAGATCCGAGCCCGTCTCGTCACCCTGGTGTTCGCTGGGTACTCGATCGGCGGCATCCTTGTGGCGCTCACCGGCAAGCAACTGATTGAAGCCTATGGCTGGCAGTCCGTGTTCTTCATCGCCGGCACGCCCATCCTGATCATTCCCTTCGTCTTGCTGACCATGCCTGATTCGCTGGCGTTTCTGGTGCAGCGAAACCGTGCCGAGAAGCTCGTACAACTGATCAGGAAGATCGCGCCGGAGGTTCAAGTCAGTAGCCAAGACCGGTTCGTCATGCCCCAAGAGGCGATGGTGACCAAAGCCCCGGTGGCCAAGCTGTTTCAGGACGGACGTGGATTCAGCACAGTCATGATCTGGGTCGCCTTCTTCATGGGGCTGTTCATGGTGTACTCGTTGAGTTCGTGGCTCACAAAGTTGATGGCCATGTCGGGCTATAGCCTTGGGTCCGCACTTACCTTTGTGTTGGTTTTCAACATTGGTGCCGTGGTCGGTGCTGTGGGTGGCGGTTGGCTGGGCGACAAGTACAACATCAAACATGTGCTGGTGGCCTTCTATGCGACCGGTGCAGCGTCGCTGGCGTTGATGGGTTACACGAAATCGACTGAGCTGCTCTTCCTTGTCGTGTTCGTCGTCGGTGCGTCCACCCTTGGGACACAGCTCCTGGCGTACGCATACGCCGGTGAGTTCTACCCCGCTTCGATTCGCTCCACCGGCGTGGGCTTTGCCTCCGGTATCGGCCGCCTCGGAGCGATCGCGGCACCCGTGCTGATCGGCATGCTGGTGGCGATGCACCTGCCGATGGAGCAGAACTTCCTGGCGATCGGCCTGGCCGGCGTACTGGGCACCCTCGCGGTCATGATGATCGACCATCGCCGCAGTGCAGCCAGCACATATGGCGTGGAACCGCTTCCCCCACACGCCGACATCCCTTCGTCGGCAAGCAGTTGACCCATCACCCTCAGGAAATCATCCGATGCAGATCAGTAACAACGTATTCGTCGTAACTGGCGGCGGCTCTGGGCTGGGAGCCGCAACTGCCCGATTGCTCTCTGAGCAAGGGGGCAAGGTGGTGATCGTCGACCTCGATCTGGAGGCCGCCGAAGCGATGGCTGAGGAACTCCGCTGCGCGTCTGTCTGTGCCGACGTGACGAGCGAAGACGGAGCAAAAGACGTATTCAAAGCAGCAACCGCGTTGGGAACATTGCGTGGCCTGGTGAACTGCGCCGGTATCGCGCCCGCGGAGAAGGTAGTGGGCAAGCAAGGGCCACACGCGATGAGCTCCTTCTTGCGCACCCTCAACATCAACCTGGGCGGCACGTTCAATATGGTTCGGCTGGCTGCCGAGATCATGCAACAGGAGCCGCCCGATGACGATGGTGAGCGCGGTGTGATCGTCAACACTGCGTCGGTTGCTGCGTTCGATGGCCAGATTGGGCAGGCCGCCTACGCCGCCTCGAAGGGTGGTGTGGTTGCGATGACCTTGCCGCTCGCGCGGGAACTGGCCAGGTTCGGCATTCGGGTCGTGACGATTGCTCCAGGGATCATGGAAACCCCGATGCTCCTCAAGATGCCAGCGGATGTGCAAGAGGCGCTGGGTCGGTCTGTTCCGTTTCCCCCGCGCTTGGGCAAGGCGACGGAGTTCGCCGGCCTGGTCGAGCACGTGCTTGGCAATGGCTACTTGAATGGCGAGGTCATCCGGCTCGATGGCGCCATTCGGATGGCGGCAAAGTAGATCACCAGAACGGAGACCGAACATGAGTACAAACGATCCAGTCGTCATTCTGTCCGCCGCACGCACGCCGATCGGTGGCTTCCAAGGGGATCTCGCAAGCCTGACAGCCCCGGAACTGGGCGGGTTCGCTATTCGCACAGCTGTTGAGCGCGCGCGTATCGACGCTAGCGCGATCCAGGAACTGCTGATGGGTTGCGTTCTCCCGGCCGGCGTTGGTCAGGCTCCTGCGCGGCAGGCCTGCCTGAACGCCGGCCTTGCTGAATCGGTGACGTGTACGACGATCAGCAAGGTGTGCGGATCCGGCATGAAAGCCGTGATGCTGGCGCATGATTCGATCGCCGCTGGAACCAACGACGTGATGGTTGCTGGGGGGATGGAGTCGATGACTAACGCCCCCTATCTGCTTCCCAAGGCGCGCAAAGGGTATCGGCTCGGCCACGGGCAGTTGCTGGACCACATGTTCTTCGATGGATTGGAAGACCACTATCGAGACGACACACGCGGCCGGCTGATGGGTACGTTCGCCGAGGACTGTGCCGAGCGCTATGGCTTCTCGCGCGAAGCCCAGGACGAATGGGCCATTCTCTCGACCCAGCGTGCGAAGGCGGCGATCGAACGCGGTGATTTCGTGTGGGAAACGACGCCGATCACGGTCCAAGGTCGGACATGGGAGGTCACGCTGCGGAGCGATGAGCAGCCGCCAAAGGTCAACCTTGAGAAGATCCGCTCGTTGAAGCCGGCCTTCAAAAAAGGGGGGACGGTGACGCCGGCGAACTCAAGCTCGATTTCGGACGGCGCTGCTGCGTTGGTGCTGGCGCGGGAATCGACTGCCAGGAAGCTGGGTGTACAGCCGCTCGCCCGAATCGTTGGCCACGCGACGCATGCGCAAGCACCCGCGGACTTCACCACTGCTCCGGTGGGGGCCATCCAGAAGTTGCTTGGGCAGACCGGCTGGTCGACCGCAGATGTCGATTTTTGGGAAATCAACGAGGCGTTCGCTGTAGTCACGATGGCGGCGATTCATGACCTGCGCTTGGACCCTGAGACCGTCAACGTTCATGGCGGAGCGTGTGCTCTTGGGCATCCCATTGGTGCGTCTGGCGCACGGATCCTTGTGACGCTTCTTGGCGCCCTCAGGAAGGCGGAAAAGAAGCGCGGCGTGGCAAGCCTTTGCATCGGTGGCGGTGAGGCAACGGCGGTGGCGGTCGAGCTGATGTAAGGAAAGGCCACCTGCCTCGCATTCGACGCGAGGCAGGTGGCGTCGTGAAGTTGTTGGCCGGAGCCAAATGTGAGTGAAGTGGTTTTGCGAAAGGCGATCGACCGGGTCGGTTTCATTCAGATCAACCGCCCGGAAGCGCTGAATGCGCTCAATGACGATGTCATGGACGGAATTGGTGCTGCTGTTGATGCGTACGAGCGGGACGACAACATCGGACGCATCGTCCTGACCGGCAATGAGCGCGCGTTTGCAGCGGGTGCGGATGTTGCGCACATGAAGGATTTCGATTTCCAGAACGTCTACCAAGGCAACTTCATCTCGAGAAATTGGGAGAAGGTTCGGGAGGCGAGAAAACCAGTTTTGGCCGCGGTGTCGGGTTACGTGTTGGGTGGCGGATGCGAACTGGCGATGATGTGCGATCTGATCTTTGCCACGGATACGGCAAGGTTCGGACAGCCCGAAATCAAGATTGGAACGATGCCTGGTGCTGGCGGAACGCAACGCCTGCCACGGCTTGTCGGCAAAGCCAAGGCAATGGACCTGTGTCTGACCTCGCGCATGGTTGATGCGGCCGAGGCTGAGCGTTGGGGCATTGTCTCGCGGGTCTATCCCTGCGATCGACTACTCGACGAAACGCTGGAAGCTGCCAAGCTGATTGCCAATTACTCGCTACCTGTAGTCATGATGATCAAGGAATCGATCAATCGGGCGTACGAGTCATCTTTGAGCGACGGGCTGATTTTCGAGCGCCGCGCCTTTCATTCCACGTTTGGACTTGATGACCAGAAGGAAGGGATGTCCGCCTTCCTGTCGAAACGGCAACCAACGTTCAAGCACCGCTGACAGCGGGTAAATGCTTAAGGTGTCGAGACCACAGAGCAGGCGGCATTCCAGAACGAAAACGACTGCCCGCTCAAACAAGGTTTTCTGTACATCAAGGAGTGGCCCAACCTGAATATGGCAGTGCCACTCCAATATCTTCGACTGAATACGGCTCGAAATTTCCAATCGTCTTGCGCAAGACAATCCTGAGCAGGCCCGATCGGTATGGTCGTCATCGAGGTGCTTCGCCGCCATGCTCGTCAGTGACGACGTACCTCGCAGGACTATTTACTTGAACGAAAGCGACTCGTGGACAACTAGAAGTCCCGGCGTCTGCTAGGAGACAACGTCATGAAGTTCACCAAAGTCAGGCCGCAATGGCTTGCACCCACTGTGGCAACGCTATCGGCCTTGCTCGTCGTTGGTTGTGGAGGAGGCAGCGACTCTGTCGTAGCCGATGCCACGCCCCAGTTGACGCCAGCGCAGCAGTGCGCGGCGCTTCAAGGTTCAGCCGTACCAGCCTCCGCGATTGGTTTGCCAACGACTGGCGCCACAATCGCGTCGGCGACGCTCATTGCTGCGACGGCGTCGGGCAATACAAATGGCGAGTTCTGCAAGGTCTTGGGGGGGATTCATCCCGTGGACCCGGCCGCGCCGGACATCAAGTTCGAAGTTGATTTGCCGTCCACTTGGAACGGGAAATCTGTTCACTTCGGTGGCGGTGGGCTTGACGGGTCTGTCCCGGCCACAACAGGCTTCACAAATACCGGCCTCACATCCTATGGCGAACCGAAGGGGGTTCTGACTCCGCTGGCGCGCGGATATGTGACGCTTGGCAGCGATAGCGGGCATGAAGGAAGCTTTGGGGATGGCCGGTTCGCTCAGAACGATGAGGCGTTGGCGAACTATGCCGGCGACCACATCAAGAAAACGCACGATGTCGCTCTGTTTTTAACCAAGCAGCGCTACGGGGCGACGTTCGCGCATAGCTACTACATTGGTGGCTCTGGCGGCGGTCGCCAGGCGCTTATCGCTGCGCAGAAGTACGCCTCAGACTACGATGGCATCATTTCGACGTTTCCCGCGTCCGGGATCATGGGGCTGGCCTTCCAAATGGGGCGCATCTCTCAGGCGTCACTTGCCCCAGGCGGCTTCATCAACGCAAACAAGGCCGCTATGCTCAAGAAGGCTGTGATGTTGGCCTGTGACAGTCTGGACGGCGCGACAGACGGCCTGATCAGCAATCCGAGTCTTTGTACGTTCGATCCGGCGACTGTGCGATGCCCAGGGGGCGCCGACACGGGCGACACTTGCCTGTCTGACGCTCAGATCAGCACCGTCAATACCATGGCCACGCCGCTGAAGACGAATTTTGATTTCGCAAACGGTATTCACAGCATTCCGGGTTACAACATCCTCGCAGGCACCGATTTCTGGAGTGGCTTCTTGTTACCGTTGGGGGACTCTCCAGCAGACGCCGTACTGGACCCTGGGACAAATGCAACTGCACAATGGTCGTTCTTCTATGCCTTCCCGAATAGCCTCGTGCGATACGCTATTGCAAGGGATCCCTCGCTCGATTTGATGTCCTTCAACTTCACGGATCCAGGGCCGCTTACCGCTAGAACGCAGACGGTAAGTCAAATGATGGACTCCACGACTGTCAACCTCGACAACTTCAAGAACCGAGGTGGGAAGGTGATCCTTCAGCACGGGCAATCCGACCAGTTCATTCCGGCTCAAATGTCGATTGACTACTACAACCGATTGCTGGCGAGCTATGGGCAGAATGCGTTGTCGTCATTCCTCAAGTTCTATCTGGTTCCCGGTGCCGCACATGGCACGGGCGGGCAGTTTGAGGCGGCATATGATGGGCTGACTGCTTTGGATAACTGGGTCACGAAAGGCACGGCTCCGCAGAATCTCGTCGTTACCGACTTGAACCCGCCCACTGCGGGGCGCACGCGGCCTCTGTGCGAGTACCCCCAGTGGCCAAAGTACGTCAGCGGGAACGTGAACGCCGCAACCAGCTATACCTGCTCCAATTGATCCACTGCCTGTGACAACATTGTCACAGGCGGATCAAGTCACTTCACAACTTCAGTCCTCTTGTGCTGCCGGCCGAAAACACGAGGCCGGCAGCACATCCGCCAAGCGCAAGAGGCTTGTAGATGTAGTCGGCGCGACAGAAATCCTCGTGGATGGCGCGGTCGCGGGTTGAGATCGTCATCCTCGGCTAGCCGGTAGAGACCGTCCATTTCTGGAGGAGGCGACTACACAGTCGGAATCCTAAAGGCGGGCGCTTGTAAGCCCGAAACCCCTCGCAGACAAAAGGTAATGATGGCCGAGCCGTGGGCGTCCGTCTGAGCAGCATCGACTGTAGCATTGTTGGTGAGCGGCGCCACTAGGCCTTCGAAAAGGCAACCGACTATGCAGTCTGCCGATGCGGCGGCATCCTGTGCGGGGAACTCTCCATTCGCCATACCCTGCTCGATGATTGTCTTGAATACTCTGGCCAGTGCTCGGTGATAGGTGAGCCGAGTAGCCTCGACATCTGGTTCAACGGGTTCAGCGACTAGGGCGTAGGCCAAGCGTCGGCCTCGCAAGGCGCGACTCGCGAACGTCCATGCGGCCGCACCAAGACGTTCTAGTGCGGTCCCATCACGCATGGCGATGCCAGCTACGACGTCGACTTCCCGTTGCGCCGTCGTTTTCACGAGTTCGACCAACAACTCGGTCTTGGACGGAAAGTAGCGGTACAACGTGCCGATCGCGATGCCTGCAGCCTCGGCAATCAACGACATCTGGGCTTCTCGGAACCCAGATTCCGCCACCAAATCTCGTGCGGCTTGGAGGATCAACGGATGTTTGTCGGCACCCCGCCGGCGAATCCGAATGCGCGGAGGGCTATGTGGAATTTCCATTTCAGTTATGCCTGCTTTTCGACGAGAAATTGTGCAGTACACCGCTCACCTTTATGGTGGCCATTATAGCGCCCTCCGTACAAACACCTAGCCGTGCTTCCCTTGACAGTATCCCTTTCGGGCCATAGTCTAAAGCGAATCCAGATTTCACTTAACGGAACGTCGAATCCCACTTGATCCCGACAGCTTCCCAGGTCGGAGGTCTGCCAAGGACCTGGAAGACTGGACTTCTGCACAGCGCTTGCCACATGCCAGCGGTATCAAGTCGGCGACGGGTGCTCAGCGCAAACAGGTGATCATGCAACTGCGCAATACTGGCTCCAAATGATGAACCACGTGAATGGCATGCAAGCCAAGCGACCGGAAGCGATGCGAGTTTCGCCCGTCGCCCTCTCGAAATCCAGCAGCTTGGTCGACTCCACCTTGCAGAATCACAATGATGGTTTTTGCAAGCCTGGCCATCTAAGTCTGGAGGCGTTTCTTTTGCAGGCGCCCTGGTGCTCGAATCTGACCTCTGAGCAGAAGACTCGAGTTATGCGTGATAGCTTTGACCGATCCTACGATGCTGGTGCTGTTGCGTGCCATCGAGGGGATCCTGCCGACCACTGGCTTGCGGTGATGGAAGGGATCGTGAAGGTCGATACCGCCTCGAGAGAGGGGCGGGTTATCACATTTGCGGGCGTTCCTGCCGGCTCGTGGTTCGGTGAGGGTGTTGTGCTGAAAGACGAGCCACGGCCCTATTCTGTTGTTGCGATCCGGGATAGTCGCCTAGCATTCGTACCCAAGTCGACATTCCTTTGGCTCCTTGAGCAGAGCCACTCGTTCAGCAGATACGTGATCGACCAACTCAACGCTCGATGTGGCTACTACGTTGGACTGGTGCACAACCTTCGGCTGCATGAAGCATCTGCGCGGGTGGCATTCTGTTTGGCAGAGCTTTTCAATCAGCAGCTCTATCCAGCCACGGACAAGACGTTGGGCTTCTCCCAGGAGGAAATTGGGAGGCTTTGCGGGCTTTCAAGGCAGAACACGAATCGGGCCATCCGCGAACTGGAAGATGCAGGGTTAGTGGTTGCTGAGTATGGGTCGATTCAGATACTGGATTTGGCGTCGTTGCGTAGATTCGCGCACTCCGGGGATTGAAGAGGCGCAACTGTTATCGGGTCCGCACGCTGATGCGCGAGGCGGATTTGCGCGCGCGATGGAAGACGTCCAACGCAAAGTCCTTGTGGCCGCAGCGCATGCCCATGCCACCGACAACGATCGGTCGACGCCCGCCCACAAAGGGCACATTCGGATCGACGGGTCGCTGCAGCCCCTCCTGGAGGAGTTCCTTCGAGTGGAAGGCGTATTCCGGGTACCGCTCTGGCAGCAGCCAGAATCCCGGCTCGGGCACCCAAAGCGCCTCCATGGCCGGGCTTGGCCGGATGAAGGACGCGCCCCAGGCATGAGGGGTTGCGGCTCCAGTCGGGTGGGCGGCAGCGGCAGGGCAAGACCACGGTCTGCGGGCTCGGTCTCAATGCGGAGAAGCCATAGTGCACGGTAGTCCAGCCTATTTCGGTTTCCTACTCTAGAAAGAGTTAGCAGCCCCGTGCCGATTTTCTATAGCTCTTGCGACGTCGAACCACTCCCGGATCGCATGGCTCAGGCTGGAAATGGTGGTGTCTCGTATTGGGACGTCCGCTCCCCGATTTCTTGACCCATCTACTGCTTACGTCAACCAAAAGGCGACGGTGAACCGGACCGTCAGGTTCTGGCTCAGCGTCACGGGATTTCACGCCGTTCCGGCTAATTCCGGATTTCCAGTCCAGCAAAAGCGCACGTAGTCCGGCTAATTCCGGTTTCCTACACTGTAGTATCCGAGCCGAGTTTGACGAGGTGGGAACGCATTAGACTCAGTGAACTCTCATCGCGGCTCAACGTGATCGCCGCGAATGCAGTGAGCCTCCTCAACCGCGTTCGTTTCATTCTGCTCGATGTTGGAAGGTCCGTTGCCAAGGCRGAGCGGCCGTTCAAGTGTCCACGCGCGTACGCCGGCGAGTGTCGGAAACTGGCCGTCAACGGTCCTACGCGGGCGCATTGAACCCCTGCGGCACACGGTCAGTCCAGCGAATTCCGGTTTCCTACAGCAGGGCATTCGATTTAGGAAGCCTCCGGGCAATGGCCGTCAACGCATTACCCATGGTGGAGCGCTTGGTTAACGCCGGGCACGCCCCCGTTAATGTGACATTTGTCTAGGCTAAATTCAAATGTCCTCTCTTTGGCCAGATCAGAATGTCCTCTTTAATGCAGGATGGTTTTGATTCTTTTACGTCTTTTTCCTGGCTGTTTCCGTAAGGYAGTCGAGCTGGCCTGAGACGGTAAGGTATCTACAGGGTGG
>NZ_JBFTOQ010000083.1:0-16402 GCF_056398045.1 Cupriavidus sp. 05L411
GCGGCTGGCAACGGGGTCTTGCGATCGTAGAGCTTGGCAAAGGCCACCTTCGAGTAGGTGTCGACGAAGGTCTGCTGGTAGACGCGGCCCACGCCTTTGAGCGTGCCGACATAGAAGGTGTCCTGGGCTCCGCAATAGCCGGGGCACTCGGATTCGAATTCCCCGTGGGTTTCCTTTTCCAGCTTGGCGCGCTCCAGCGCGGCCAGTTGCAACTCGGTCAGGACCAGCCCTTCCTGCGCGGAYTTGGCTTCCAGCGCCTTCAGGCGCTTGCKCATGGTCTCCAGATCGTGACGCAGCCAGATGCTGCGCACGCCCTGCGGCGACACGTGCAGGGCATGGCGCTTGAGGACCTCGTTGGCAATGCGGATCTGGCCATAAGCGGGCAATTCGAGCGCCAGGGCTACCACGGCAGTTTCGACCTCGGGATCGACGCGATTCTTGAGCAGTGGCCGGCGTCGCGAAATCTCCTGCAACGCGGCTTCGCCGCCTCGCTCGTACAAYTCTTTGAAGCGGTAGAAGCTATCGCGCGAATAACCCATGACGCGACAGGCCTGGCTSACGTTGCCCAGTTGCCGGGCCMGTTCCAGTATGCCGACCTTGGTAGCTTTTACCTGATGCGCCGCCCCGCTGGGCGGGCTTGGGCAGCAGGCCTTCCATTGCCGCCCACTCCACGTCTGTCAGATCGCCCGGGTATCGTTTCGGCTTGGCCGCCATGCTTGCCGCTCTCGATGTTCTTTTTTCCACATCCGAACGTTGAACACATCTGCGGCAAATTTTTAAACGTGCCCTTACCAATTTTCAGCGCCTCTTGCTATCCGAGTGGTAAATGATGAGAACCGCGTTGTCGCACACTATCGTGCTTGGCAAAATGGTTGTGAGGACGGTGTCTCCGTTGGCATCAGCCAAAAAGCTGTTCTCCGTTCGCGCGCCGTCGAGTGGGGGGAAGCGTCCACATTATTCGCAGCGAACGCTTCGCTTAGACCGAGAAATCCTCAAATGCCTTCAAGGCATGCGTGGCGTACATCATCGAAGGCCCGCCTCCCATATACACTGCGGTGCCCAGCACTTCCTCCAATTCGGCTCGCGTTGTCCCCAACTTAACAAGCGTCTGGACGTGAAAGCCGATGCAATCATCGCAGCGGCATGCGACCGATATACCTAACGCCACCAACTCTCTCGTCTTCTTGCTCAGCGCCCCCTCCTTGGTGCCAGCGGTTGCTAGTTGACTGAACGCTGCCATCAAATCCGGTTGTGTCTGCCGCAAGGCGCGCATCTCGGTTGCGACCTCTTTGGTGAGCTCGTTGTATTCTGGAATGTGACTCATGCTATCTCCTTCTAATAGTGCATTAGCTTCGCTTACTTGGTCTTGGTGTCGGGAGACGAACATGTTTTCACGCCCAGGACGCTGTAGGCGGGGCAGACGCGCACCAGGCCTGTCAAGAGCGGAAGCATGCCAATCCAACCCCATGCGCCGACCCGTCCTGTCGCAGCTAGTCCAATCAGGACTAGCCCAACGACAATCCGTAGTGTCCGGTCAACGGTTCCAACGTTCGCTTGCATGGCAGGCTCCTTATCGGGAAGAAGATCATGTGGATGAGGACGCTGGATTGCGGCAACTTTCCAGCATCACGGGCTTTTGAGGCAAACACTAACTCGATAACTTTACGGGCTGCGGGGCGCAGCACAATGATGTAGCGCAATCACTTGTGAATTTGTGGCGCTGAGACACGTCTTCGCGCGTTAGCGAGCATCTTTCGGCCTGTCGCCTTTGGGCCAGTCTTTTACCCTGGCCGCATAATCCGGTCGCGGCTGCTGGGTGAAGTACGCAGCGACATCCACGGCGTCCTGCGCCGACAGCGTTCCGCCTTGGCCGAGCGGCATATTGTGTTTGACGAAGGCGGCTGCCGTGTACATGCGTGCCATGCCAGCACCGACGTTGAACGAATCCTTGCCCCAGACTGGCGGGAAGATGTAGCCGCCTTGCGGGTTTTTGGTACCTTGGCCTTCCGCCCCGTGGCATGAGGCACATTGCGCTGCGTACACCGCCTTGCCATGCACGCGGTCCGGCACCAACGAGGTATCTATTTTCTCGAATCCTCTGCCAGTCACGTTCGCGCCAGTCGAGACCCCGGTGGACAGCCACTTCATATAGGACAGGATGGCATTCATCTCAGCCGAGTCGAATGGAAGCGGCTTGCCGTTCATCGAGCGCTGGAAGCAGTCGTTAATGCGCTCCTGAAGGGAGTTGACCTTGGCGCTGCGGGAGCGGTATTCCGGAAAGACGGCGGTGAGGCCTACCCAGGGCGACGCATAGGCTGTTGTCCCGGCATTGAGGTGACAGCTTGTGCAATTCAGGCCATTGCCGACGTTGCCGGGAAGTTGCTTGTGAGTGTCCGTCAGCAGCGCCTTGCCGCGCTTGATGGCATCGCCCATCGGCCCCTTGGGAATCGAGGCTTCGTCAGGGACGGGCATGGCCACGGTCGCCGGTTGAGAAAGTGCTGGCACGCTGACTGCCGACAGAAAGGCAATGGCCACAGTGCCAAGTTTGATGGTGTTCAAGAGTGTCTCCTCGGGGAAGGGGGTACCGATTGATTTGTGTGTGCTGTTGTGTATTTGTACTTGGCAGTCAGTGGTACTCAGGCAGCCAGTGCGACCTTCGCCACCATGCTGAAGGCAATGAGGCCGGCGACCAGCGACGCTATTGCGAAGTGTTCCGCTACTGTCACTCCTGCGCATCGTTGCCCAATGGAGTCGGCATGTCCACGGTGCGGGTATGAGACGCCGTTTCGCGTAAACGTGCAACTGCTTGAGGCGCCATACCGTTGCGCGCATTGCCACGTACGCTATGTTCGGCAGGTGCTATGGCGACCCGGCAGTGATCGACGTATGAAGCCGGAGCACCGCCAAGCGTTGGCGCGGGCTTACTTTGAGCATGGCCTGGGATGCAGGAGCCTTGGGTAGTCACGGACACTGGCTTGAGCGCATACCGCGATCACAGCCGCTGCAGTAAGGCGGTCAGGATTTTCGATTCCGTTTTAGGTCGCCGATCGCGGTCACCAGATGGTCGGGGGCCCGGAGTTTTAGGGCTGCGCAGTCGCGTCGCGCACCTGATTGACACCTTCGCGAACCTCAGGTGGTGACAACTTTACTGTGCATGATGTAAGTCTTTGATTTCATTGATGTTGCGTCGGACCGATCTGCCGCTGTCTTGCAGATCGACAACATTACTTCGGAAACAGTGACAACTTTCCTTTGGTCTACGCTTGTGCTGGACATCTGCATTGGCAGTAGCACGAGGGCGTGCGTGAGCACCGGGCGAAGGTTCATCGGTATGGAGCGCCACGTCTGAGCACGAAGAGGATATCCGGCCAAGATTGCCCGTGGTAGTGCGTCCACTCCTTGATGCAAATCCGGCGAAATTAGCGATGCTGAATGTGGCGAGGATCGGCATGGTATTGCCGATGTGAGCGCTCCTGGCCGAGGCGGGCGATTGCATGTCTGCATGATTGGGCATGATGACATAGTGTCATGAGGGAGCCACACTGCGGGTCAACAATGCAGGGCTTCGACGGGCGGCAATCACCGCTCGATCCCTCCCGCAGGGCCCCGCTCGCGCTTTCAATCGCCGTACCACCACTCTAGAGCCATGAAGATTCGTCGTCTCCCACAGCCGGCTACCCGCCACTACTCCATCCCGTTGCTGGCCGCCGTCGTTGCATCGCTCGCCGCTTGCGGCGGCGATGGCACGGACAACGCCGCGGCACCCTCTGCGAGCAGTCCGGGGCTGCCCCCGGCCACGGCGCCCGCTGCGGCGATCACGCAGGTCAAGCTGGCCGGCTGGCCCGGCCTGAACGGGTTGACGGTGAAGGCCAACGGCGTGCAGGTCCAGACCGATGCTGGCACCTTTTCCGTCGACAGCACCAGCACGTTGACGCTGGAAGTGGCTGGCATCGAACTGGCGGCGATCGCACCCAAGCCTGTCATCACGCTGTTCGATCTGCAGCCCGAGCGCGACTGCCAGAGCACGCCGGCACTGGGCAAGCTGGCCAGCTTGCTGCTCACTCTCGATGCCGACCAGGACCCCACCAACGGCATTACTATCCCGCCGCTCATTGCATCGGCCCCCGGCGTCAAGCTGGCGGCGTTGTCGGAAGCCGATCTGCTGGCGCTGGAGACCAGGCTGGTTGGCCGCAGTTTGCCGGTCGTCGCGGCGCTGCGCGCCGTGAACAACGCGCTGGACCAGGAGACCTGGACGGAAGCCGCCGCGCAACGCACGTCGTTCGTCAATGACATGTCGGTGCTGCAGCAATACCTGGACCGTGTGCTGAATCAGCTAGCGCTGGACGCCAAGACACTGACCGGTTTTTCTTACCTTACCGATGACCAGGTGGCCAGGATCCCGGCCACGCTGAAAAGCCAGGGCCTGGCGTTCGACGGCGGCACGCCGGTGTTTTCCTGGCGCTACGGCCTGCAGCGGACCGATGCCGGCTATGCGCCGGTGCTCAACCGACCGCTGGCGCTGCCGGCCGATATCCAGGCGGGATACGGCGCTTTCCCGGGGGGGCCGCACATGGGCATATCGGCGACATCGATATCGCCGACGGTAAGCTCTACGCGCCGATCGAAGACGAGGACGATTCGTCGCAGCAGTCCTATATCGCCGTGTTCGACGCAAAGACCTTGCAGTACACCGGTGAGAATTACGCGCTGCCGCTTGCCGAGCACGCCGATGGCGTGCCCTGGGTGGCTGTGGATGCGCCTCGCAAACAGTTCTACACGGTGACGTGGAGCACGGCGGCGGCCAATAACCTCAATGTGTTCGACCTGGCCACCTTCAAGCTGATCCGATCGGTGCCGCTGCAACTCTCATTCAACGGGAAGCGAGTGCAGGGAGCCAAGGTCTACAAAGGCATGCTGTACGCGTCCGCCGATACCAAGGACACGGTCAACGGGCTGAAGCGCAAGCGCATCTACAAGATCGACACGGTCAGCGGCAGCGTGATGGAGTTGCTGGCCTACGATGAACCCGACCGTACCGAAGCCGAAGGGCTGGCGTTCGGCCCGGACGGGACCTTGCACCTGATGGTGGTGGCACCGTACACCACGCCACTGTACGCGCAGACCGGCAATGCCAAACCGTTCGACCAGAGCTACAGCATCGATGGCGACGACTGGAATCCGTCCGCGACGCTACGTCATTTCACGCGCGACGCGCAACCGTTGCGGGAGAAGATCTGCGCCATGTAGGCGATGCCTCGTCGAACAAACTGAAAGTGTCACTGGAAATCGACTGAGATCTGGCTGACGATCGTACTGCGGTGGCACTTATCCCTTCGTTTTCGGATTTTAGCGAAGCCAAAAGCAGTGGTTCCACACTTCGTCTTCCATCGCCAGGCCAACGAACCAACGAACCAACGAAACAGCGTGTCGTAGCGCATTTGCTCCATCAACATGCGCTCGCTGCGCACCGAGTAGAGCACTTGCAACACAGTGCGTACAGCGACTTCTCCAGCGCGATCGAGGCACGTCCGCTGTCGGCATAGATGGTGCTAAACAGCCCGTTAAGGTCCTTCAGCGCATCATTGGAGCTGTTTTGTTGAGCAAATTCTTGGGGTGGCTGATGGGACTCGAACCCACGACGGGTCTTTTCGAAGAACCGTGATCGGTTGCTTGAACACAAGGTAATCGAGCGCTCTTTCACTATGGTGACTAACCTTGGCGAACATCCCTTGGTTGTTAAAATGCAATTAATCGCCGCGATTCATCCCCGACTTTAAACATGGGCTCGCTGCACAGGCTACCTGCAAAAGACGCGTCGCGGTTTGAGAGCCGAACGGAAGGGCCTTTCGCATCAGCAGGATAACCATTCCATTCACTGATGCGCCTGCGTGAATTCCCGCTGCTCATCGTGTTCGCTGTGCAAAGCGGCGAGAGTGGTGCCGAAACCCTACCCACTCGCGTGGCGAACGTCGTCTTGGCCGTCCGCCGGACCGACAGAGCTAACCGAACCCGCGCCGGCCGGCATCGGGAAAATGGATTCCTTCACGAACGTGAATGTTCCGTGGGAGTGCCGGCACCGGAGTCCAACTGAACCTCGTCCTGCGTCATGTGGGTTTGCTCTAAGGTCACCGGCTTCCTCTCCGTGCTGTTTCCACATCCCCAGTGGCGCTGGTTCCAGTGTCGGTACGCCGGCGCGATGTCATACCAAATGGTGCGGATCTATTTGGGCGACATGTTTCCGGGCGGGGGCAACTTCCGAGCTCCAGCCTCCATGTGCACGTGAGGCGCGTACGGCAAGGCCTGGAGCAGGAAGTCCAGGGCGCGCGACTGTGTCTGCAGTGGTGGCTGCGGCAGGCAGCTCAACGGGGAGCCATTGATTCAAGTCGTGGAGCGCAGGGATGTGATGCCGGATGGCGCTTCGTCGGGGCACTTCACCCGCGCAGATGCACGCACGCGCACCCCCAAAGTACAAATCAGTTGGGTTTCGGCGCCATCGCGGGCTGCGATAACGCGCCGCACGTTGGGCTTGTTGTCCCTGCACCCGGTTAGCATCGGCCAGTAAAACGTGTCCCGCCTCCTGACCCGCCAGATCCACTTGCGGGGTACCACCGCCGGTCCAGTAGCGAGTGCCGCGGTACCAGGTCCGGATCGCATCGCGCAACACCGACCCCGCGAGGCCAAGTTTTTGCACGCGCGGGACGAGATCCTTGAAGATGCCAATCTTGAGCGGCACCTTCGGCGCAGGATTCGTCGGAGACATCTTGGGGAAGCGCTTTTGCGGCTTCATGATGGCCTGGAGCACCGGATCGACGGACTTAACTGGCTTCGCTGGGCGGGGCGAAGCCTTTTGGGGGGGGCGCACGTCTTCCCAGCCATCAAGAAAGCAGTGCAGTTGTAGCGATCACCGTCCGGCTCTCGAAATTGCTGAATCGTCTCAAGGTCAGATTCATCATGAAGAGCCCGGACTGAACGGAAACCGGCACGGCGCCGCCCAGAAAGCCGTAGATATAGATCGTCGAATTCATCGGCAGACCCGGCGCAATCCTGGTTGGCAAGTCGCCGCCGACACCGTCGAATATCGCCGTCGTTCCCAGTTCGGCGGACAACACGCTGAGCTTATCGGTGAAGCTTGCGCGCACTTCAGGTGCAGAACCTTGGAAGGATCGTCACGCCGAGGCCGCCGCGCACTATCGCGACGGCGGTCATCATGTACGTCGGTTCGCACGCGATGTCCAACACGACTGCGCCAGTGTGCCACGCCTTGCTACAAACGCCAGCGTTCTTTACCCTGTTGCGCCAGATCGACGAAGACCTGATGCAAGCCGTCCATCAGATTGGCTGCTACCATTGTGGCCATCCACTGCACTGAGCGGACTATCCCCGCAAGCCGCGGGGTTGCCCGCCGGCGGCGCGCCCGGATTGCGGCACGCACCTGAGCCTATGCTGCGCCGGCTGCCGTAAACGCACGACGCCAGGTTCGGTGCGGTTCCTCGGTCGGCGCGTCTACCTAGCGATCATTCTGGTGGCTGCGATCGAGCCGCACCCGCGGCCCCGGCAGCCACGTTCGCAGTATTAGTGTGCACCATTCGCAGAATAGCGATCTGCAACACTTACTCTTCCACGCGAATGCGAGCGGCCTTGACGGCGGCTCCCCAACGTTGGTTCTCGGCTTGAACAAATTCGCCAAACTTTTTGGGGTCGATGGTGATCGGTGTATAACCCATGTCCGCCATTCGCGCTCGGAACTCGGGTTGGCTGGTGGCCCGGGCGACTTGAGCTTGAATCGCATCCACAACCGCTTGCGGCGTGTTCGGCGGCGCCAGTATGCCGAACCAAGTATCGGCATCGATGGCATAGCCACTTTCCGTCAGAGTTGGGACGTCTTTGATCGACGGAAACCTCTCCGGAGAACTAAGTGCGTACAGTCGCAGTTTGGTCTTGTTGGCAACTGCCAGTGGCGTCGGGATAAACGCGTAATCGACTTGGCCTCCCATGACCGCGGTCATGACGGGCGCCGCGCCTCCAAAGGGCACTTCGAGCATGTTGTCAATTTGAGCTTTTGTTTTCAGAAGCTCCATGCCCATCTGCGCCATGCTGCCCGGTCCCCAGTGCCCATAAGAGAGGGAGCCTTTCTTGGCTTTCGCGACAACATCCTGCACAGTCTTTGTGTCAGCGTCTGGCCTGCTCGCCAAGACGAATCCCATCTTTGCCACGGGGGCAACGGGACGGAAGCCGTTGGGCTGGAATTGCACCACCTTCTTGTGAATGTGCGGTGCCACGGAGATGAAGTCAGCTGCAGCAAACAGAAGCGTGTAGCCGTCTGCCGGCAATCCATAGACCACGTTGGCACCAATGACGCCGTTCGCGCCGGGCCGGTTCTCGACCACAATTGCCTGCCCGAGGTTGTTTCCGATGCCGGAAACTACTAACCGGGTCAGGACATCGGTCCCGCCACCAGGCGCATAGGGGACCACCAGACGGATGGGCTTGTTAGGAGTCCAGCCAGGTTGGGAAAGGGCCGGCTGCGAGGCACTAAGGGTCGCAACGAAGGCAAGGGCTGCCATGGCTACACGCGTGCCTGCCCGCACGACTCCGGTGAGCCGTGGAATCTGAGTTCCGAATTTCATGATTGTCTCTCGCTACTTTTAGTAGCTTGTGTTTTGGGAGCAGCCGTCCTAAAACGGCTGTAGGGACCACATCGATATCAACGCTTTTTCGACTGTGCGGCCGCATGTTCGCCGGCGAGCTTGCCAAACACGGCGCCGCGCATCACGGAAGTGGCGCCGGTGTAAACTTGGTAGTAGAGTCCCGACGCTTCCCCAGCGGCATAAAGCCCTGGAATCGCCTTGCCATCAGAGTCTACGACTTGTGCATTGCGATTGACCTTGATTCCGCCGAACGTAAAGCAGATGCCAGGCATGATCGGGTAGGCGAAGTACGGGCCGGTGTCAATCGGGCGTGCCCAGTTTGACTTGGGCGGCACAATGCCGACGGTGCTGAGGTTGTCGACCTCGAGGGGACGAAACTCGCCAGCTTGGCAGGCGCTGTTATACGACTGGACGGTTCGCTCAAGGGCATCTGGTGGGATGCCGCACTTGGCGGCCAGCTCGGCGATTGTCTCCCCTCGCAACGGCGGTTGATCGGTGCGTATGCCCTTCTTCCAATTTGGCACGTCATTGATTCGTTCATCGAAGATTACGTAGGCAAGACCGTCGGGCTGGTCCTTGAAGGCTCGCGATATATGGTCATAGTGCACGTCGACGGGGCCCGGCGCTTCGTCGGTAAAGCGCTGACCAAGCTTGTTGACAAGGATCCCGTAGGGGAAATTCATGACCAGCGCCTCGACTTGAGCTGATCGAGGGTCGAGGGGCTCGGCATGAAAGGAGCTAAAGTCCCCGGCCGGCGCCGCGCCGAGGTCCAACGCCATCCGAATGCCCTCGCCCTTGTTGTGGTACCCGCCCCGCGCCACCGGTCGGACGTATCTGGCTGCATGGCCGAGATACTGGGTCAGCATCTCTTGATTGCCCTCAAAGCCGCCCGAGGCGATGACTACGTTGCGGCCGAGCAGCTCAAACGCATCCCCTTGCGCATCGACAAGGCTCAAACGAAGATCGCCACTCGTATCGCGTCGCGCCAGTCGTGTGGCCGTGGTTTCGTAGAAAAATTTCACGCCAAGATCGGAAGCGTGCGCGTGCAGGGCTTCGATCATGGCAAGCCCTCCACCGACCGGCATTAATCGCGGTGCAGCAGCAGTGACAAAGTACGTTGGCAGCGCGTCGAAGCGAATGCCAAAGGACTGCAGCCACTGCACAGTGGGTCCCGCCTCGCATGACAACGTCGAGAGCAGTTCCGGATCCGGCATGCCGTGGGCCTTGACGTACGGGGGCCAGTCTTCGTACGGCGCGGCCATGCTTCGAATCACGTTAGGATCAAGATTGTCACCTGCATTGGCGCTGAGCAACTCATCGAAATCGTCGCTGACTTCCGAATCGCTCTTCATGCGGAAGTAAGCTTCTGTCCAACGTGTGTTGCCGCCGAATTCTTCGCACGTGGCACGTTCGAGAACCGCCACGCTTACGCCTTGGCTGGCTGCAGCCACAGCGGCAGAGAGTCCGGAGATGCCGCAGCCGATTACCACTACATCGAAGCGCGCGGCACTGTTTGCAGTGCTCATGATATGTCTCCTCTCGAAGGGGTTCAGTACTTGCGAATGAACGGGTCCGGCATTTCCAGGTCCGTGGAGATCCAGACGCTCTTGGTCTCCAGGAATTCCTTTACCGCTTCGATTCCGCCTTCCCGACCCAGGCCGCTGTCTTTGTACCCGCCAAATGGCGTCGTGAAGCTGGTAGAACGATAGTTGTTGATCCAAACTGTGCCGGCGTGCAGTCGTTCAGACATGTACATCGTGCGGTGCAGGCTCTTCGTCCATACCCCGGCTGCCAAGCCAAAGCGGATATCGTTGGCAATACGCAGTGCGTCATCTTCGTCCTTGAACTTGAGCACCGACAGCACGGGACCGAACACCTCTTCCTGCGCAATTCGCATGTTGTTCGTTACGTTCGTGAAGATGGTGGGCTCCACAAACTGGCATGCGCCATATTCAGGTCCGGTGGGTACATTGCCACCGAATGCGCACGTCGCACCTTCCTCCTTTGCGATGCGAATGTAGTCGACGACCTTCTCGAACTGGGGGCGGGTCGCCACAGGGCCCACTTGGACATCGGAGCGCGATGGATCTCCCAGCTTGGCCTTGCTCGTAATGGAGATCAGGCGCTCAACAAACTCGTCGTGGATGCTCTCCTGCAGCAGCAGGCGCGAGCCGGCCATGCAAGTTTGACCGCCGGCGGAGAAGATGCCCGTAATGACGCCGTTGGCGGCATTGGTCAGGTCGGCATCCTCGAAAACGATATTGGGGGACTTGCCTCCGAGTTCCAGAGTCACCTTTTTGAAGTGCTTGGCGGCAGCCCTGTTGACGCGGCGGCCGCCTTCGTCACCGCCCGTAAAGGCGATCATTGGAACGAGCGGGTGCTCGACCAGCGGCTCGCCAACGTCTTTGCCAAAACCGGTGATGACATTGAACACCCCCGGGGGGAACCCAGCCTTAACGAAGAGCTTTGCAAGCTCCAGCAGGGAAACGGACGTGTGCTCTGACGGCTTGGCCACGATGGTGTTGCCTGCGCACAGCGCGGGTGCCACTTTCCATGCGGACAGCAGTAGGGAAGAATTCCAAGGCGTAATGGTACCGATTACGCCGATAGGCTCTTGCCGCGTGTAGTTGAAGACCTTCGGCTTGTCCATCGGCACAACGGAGCCGTGAATCTTGTCGGCCATGCCGGCGTAATAGTAAAAGTACTTGGCCACATAGCCGACTTGACCCCGAACCTCGGTGCGCAGTTTGCCGTTGTCACGCGCCTCGACTTCGGTAAGAAGATCGAGGTTCTCTTCGATCAGCCCGGCTAGCTTGTAGAGCAGCATACCCCGCGCCGTCGGGGAGAGCTTTGACCATGGACCATTCAGCGCGGCATGCGCAGCCTGCGCTGCACGGTCCACGTCCTCACGGGTGCCGCGCGGGATCTGTGCCCACGGCTCACCGTTGTACGGGTCCAGAGAATCGAACCATTCGCCCAGTTCGGGATCGACGAATTCGTTATTGATGAAGAGCTGGTATTGCATGGAAGTGTCCCCTGTGATTGGTAGGATGGTCAGCGACTTGTCGCTTCCTGTATGTAATTCTGGTCGCAGCGCTACTTGCTGACAAACGAGAAGAACTCCAGAGAAGATGAGGTTTTGTCACGAACTCAACGCGGCTGCCTGCGCCTGGAAGGCGCAGGCCATCGCTTTGGCAACGTGTTCGAGGTTGCGGCTGTTCAGAGCCGCCACACAGATACGCCCGGTGTCTACGCCATAGATCCCGTGATCCTCACGTAGACGCTGCATCTGCACCGCGTCGAGCCGTGAATAGCTGAACATGCCCTTCTGTCGCGTGATGAATGAAAAATCCTTGTCGATGCCGTACGACTGAAGAGCCGTGGCCAGTTGTTGGCGGACTCGAAGGATGCGAAGTCGGATTGACTCTAACTCGGCCTGCCAATGCTCTCGCAGTGCGGGCGTTGACAGTACGGTCGTTACGAGGCGACCGCCGTGCGAGGGAGGGTTGGAATAGTTTGTGCGGATCAGGGCCTTAAGCTGGGAGCGAACGCGTGCGGCAGCCTCCGTGTCGGGGCAGACGACTGACAAGGCGCCAACGCGCTCGCCATACAGCGAGAAGTTCTTTGAGAACGAAGTGGCAACCAGGAAGGGCAGACCCGACGAAAGGAAGGTCCGGACAACGGCCGCATCATCTTCGAGCCCATCGCCAAAACCCTGATACGCAATGTCCAACAAGGGAATCAGCTGTCGGCGCGCAATCGTCTCCATGACTGCCGACCACGCTTCTGCCGGTAGATCATATCCGGTAGGGTTGTGGCAGCAGGCGTGGAGCACCACGACGGTGCCTGGAGCAGCCGACGAGAGATCTGCAATCATGCCGTCCAGGTCCGGCGTCTTGGCGCCGGCGGAAAGATAGCGATATGTACCCACATAGAGTCCGGCGCCACCAAGGACGCCGCGATGATTGTCCCAGGTGGGGTCGCTAACCATCGCGCGATCAGCACCCCCCCATTGTCTGAGGAAGTCTGCCGCCAGCCGCAATGCGCTGGTACCTCCCACGGTTTGTACCGTCGCGATTCGGCGCGCATCCGAGAGGTTGGCCATTGGCCCAAACACGACGGGAAGCACAGCATCCTGGAATGCGGTCGGCCCGTCGATTGGCTGGTAACCTCGGGCAAGGCGAGATGCAACGAGCGATGCCTCCGCTTCCGCAACGCAATCGAGAAGGGGTATCTTGCCGGAGTCGTCGTAGTAGACGCCAACGGCGAGATTGACCTTGTCATTGCGAGGATCTTGGGAAAACTGCTCGTTCAGCCCAAGGATAGGGTCCCGCGCCGCCATTGGTATCGTCGAAAGAAACATCTTGAACTCGCTCTGCATTATTGAGCTAGTTATTTTCCGGACGACCCACTAGGGCGTAAAACGAGTTTTTCTCCACTACTCGTGCGTTCGACGCAAGTATCTGGCCAATACGTGCCTTATGCGGCACACAAAGGAGTTACTTTAGTCTCGCACTGAATTCCGCCTCAATGCCAACAACCCAGTCCCGGAACACCTTGACCAGTTCCGAGTCCTTCTTGCGTTCGGGATAGACAAGACAGTAGCGCTTCTCATGCTTGAGCGTCAGGTCGAACGCCACCACCAAGTCGTTGCGTGCAATCTCGTCCTGCACATAAAAGCGCGGTACTAGCCCAGCGCCTAAGCCGGCCCGAGCAGCTTCAATCACCATGCCATAAAGCTCGAAATGCATGCCCGGAACAGGCGTGAAGTCGGCTACTCCGGCCAATTCAAACCAGTGCTTCCACGCCTCCGGCCTTGTGGACTTATGCAGCAGTGGGAGCGCCGTCAGATTCGAAGGAGTCGACAACGACTCCACGTCGAAGTATCGGGGGCTAAGAATTGGGACCAACTCCTCGGCAAATAAGTCCACCTTCACCACATTGGTCCAAGATGGGTGATCGAAGTTAAGGGCTGCGTCAAAGTTCGTATCGTCGAAGCGGAAGGGAAGGGGCCGCTCGGACAGATTCAGGATGATGTCAGGATGCCGTTCCTTGAAGTCTCGCAGCCGAGGGAGCAGCCACCTATTGGCGAAGGTAGGAATAACCGCGAGTTCCAGAACCCCGCCGACGCCCTTGTGAGACATCAGTGCCGATGTGTGTGCCTCGATGTCAGATAGGTTCCGCGCAATATTCTTAAGATAAAGGCGGCCCGCATCGTTAAGGACCACTTGTTTGCGAACGCGCGTAAAGAGCTTCACGCCGAGAAAAGTCTCCAACGTCGCGATTTGCCTGCTAACTGCGCTTTCGGTTAGACAGACTTCGTTCGCAGCGCGGGCAAAGCTGCCTTGCCGGGCTGCTGCCTCGAAAACCGTCAGCGCAATAGTGCTGGGAATGTTGCGTCTCATGAGTGATACCTGCAGTGCATGCGAAAACCGCATCATTTGCTGATTATTACGCAATTGCAGTAGGAGGGTCGGATGCCGATACTCCGGAGTTACCCGCAGCAGAGCGGGGAAGCGATAAAAGGAGACAAGTATGGGCCAGAGCCTAATGCACCGGATCCGGGAGGCCATGGTTGAAGCGGCGCCGTTCGAGCCTCTGGTCAGCCACCATGACCGCGATGTGGCCATCACGCTATTGCGCCGGGCACTCATCAGAGGTGATGCGGAAGAAACGCTTGTTTATCTCGCGGCTGCGGTTGAACTCCGGGCCTTCATCTCGGAAGACATTTGGCACCATTGCCGTGACGCTGCCAACGATAGCGGCGACGCCGCGCTCGGCCGCCTCTTTCGCAGCGCGCGCGGTCGGTCCTACATCTCACCAATCGCGCGCAAACGATAGCTAACCGGCATGTGCCCAAGCACGTGAGCGCGGTAAACAGTACCGCCTATGAACTCGTCTCTAGGTTCTTGATCGGCATAGGGGGCGGCGGCTAGCCGCGCCCCTGCCACACCACCTGGCATGCGGGTCCGCACCAGGCCAGACTGTCCAGCTTCCAACAGAAGAATCCTGACGTGCTCCTGCAGTACCACATGACGTCCGGGCCCCTCGACTTCACGCGCGACAAGGTAAGCGTAGCCATTCGCTTGTCGTCGCAGGAACCGCCGCGGGATGTCATCCGCACAGATATCTGCAGTGAATGGGTAGGCCCTGTATGCTCACCCGAATATCTAAGGACACTCGAGCTACGCACGACTACAGACTTGCAGCGGGCCCGGCTAATCTATTCACACACTCGTGAACGTGCTTGGTTGGAATGGAAGGAATGTTATGCCCCGGAGATGGGAGAACTGATTTTAGATGAGGGCTTTCCGCACTTTTATCTACTGATCCAGGCAGCTCGATGCGGATTGGGCATCGCCAACGTACCGCGCATGCTGGTTCAGGACGACCTGAACAGCGGCACTTTGGTTGCGCCGTTCGGCTTCGTTGCTGGGCCCAACAGACTCACGATTTGGGTGGCCTCGCACCTAACGGAGCGTTCCGAGACCAAGCGGTTGATCGATTGGCTAAGCGGCGAGCTACGCGCAGACGAGAGACAAAATCGTGCAATGGCTTAGCCTGGACAATTGTCTTGGAAGCTATGTTCTGAAAGTCCGGTTTCCGCTCACAAGCACTTGGCCGCGCACCAGCATGTAGGTCTCGTCCATGCGCCAGCTTTTCCCCACCAACCGGGCGCTTGGAGCGGCGAAAGATTGTGTTTAGCGCCGGTAGCAACTTCAGCGCCCGCTCGACGGATTGGATATGTCGCGTTTCGTCGATCATTGGCTGCCAGCCCGCTAACGCCGGACTATGATGAAGAAAGATTACTGTTCGGCGTGATAGAACATTTCCTACATGTCAGTTCGGCACTCGCTACGGTTAGGCTGCAGCGATGAGCGCTCCTTGCTGACGGAGATGCGTCTGGAAACGATCGGCATAGTCTTCGACCACGACATCCCTCACGCTGGGACGCGCCGCAAGCGCGGTGCGCCAAGCTGAAATGCGCGGAAGACCGTCGAAGATCTGATGCGCGACCGTCCCGTCGATGATTCCGAAGTAGCGGAAGAGCGGGGCGTAAACCGCATCGACCATGCCAAAGGCCGCGCCCGCGAAAAACGGCCCCATGCCCATTTCTGACTCCAGCTTGCCGAGCCGTTCGCGAAATGCGGTGCGCTTAGCATCGGCAGTCCCAGAGTCGCGAGCGTGGAGGAACTGCCAAGCTTCGGCGAAGGTCTGGGTGGCAAACTCGATCCACGCCCGGTGTCGGGCGCGAGACAGCGCGTCAGCGGGGTACATCGCCGCGCCGCCCTGCGTTTCGTCAAGGTACTCGCAAATGACCACGCTTTCGAACAAGATCGCGTCCTCCACGTTGGCCTGTCGCACCTTGAGTACCGGCACCTTGCCTGTCGGCGAAAGTGCCAAGAACCAGTCTGGCTTGGCTGACAGATCGACGTTTATCCGATCGAATTCGACGCCCTTCTCAAGAAGCACGATTGCGGCGCGCTGGACGAATGGGCACAGTGGATGACTTATTAGCGTAAGTGTGTTCATTGTGTCTTGTGGCCCTGGATGGTTTATCAAACAGAAACCGCGGCACAGAAGTCGCCCAATTCTTGGGCTACGCGTAAGCGTCCGGCCATTGCCGTCCTTGACGGCGGTAGGCGAAGCCAGATTGTGATGCAGGAGGGAGTTATGGAGTTGGCGCGTCGAGGGTCGCCAACTCTGCAGCGACGGCCCAGGGCAGCAGTTCTTCGATCCGGTTGATCGGATGA
>NZ_JBFTOQ010000084.1:0-16139 GCF_056398045.1 Cupriavidus sp. 05L411
TCGCTGGATGCGCCCCTCCGAAATGGGGCCGGGCAGTGGCTTCATAGGTGTCCGCCTAAATTAAGCGGACGCCTATGCAGCCCGCGAAGACACCAGAGCTTGCCTACACCGCCTCAATTGCGGAAGACGGTACTCGTCGGGCCGTTACGACCAATACTGGTAGCGCCTGGGTTAGACGGGAGCGCGCCGTAATGGATCGAGGGTTGATCACCATGAGTTTGCGCGAAGTTGATCGCTTCAAGGTGATCCAGGCAACGGACGAGGGCCTGCTGACGCAATGGCGCGCCGCCGGGCCTTGCGGCGCGAGCACTCGGCCTGATTCGCGACAGCTATGCCGACTTCGGCCCGGCCCTGGCCTGCGAGAAGCTGCGCGAGCGCCATGGTATCGGACTGGTCAACGATGGTGACACGGTCCCGCTGCAACCTGCACGTTGTGGCGCAGCGACACTGCTCCAGTGCCATCGAGAATTGGGTACGCGACTCCTGTAACTGACTTTCCAGCGCCTCCACCAGCGCTTGCCATGTCACATGTCACTGGGCGCTCCGTTGCGGTCGCGGCGTGATGTCACGGCTCCCTTGTGGTACGGAGGGGGGAGCATCGAGTCAATGCTCTCTCAACGTTTCGCCAGGCTGAAGAGCGCCTTGAGGTCTTCCCCGCCGAGATTGCCGATCCACTGTTCGCCAGTACCAACCACCAATTCTGCCAGTTCCCGCTTCGCTCGAAGCATGTCGTTGATACGTTCTTCAAACGTCGCGCGCGTGATGAAGCGGTGGACCTGAACGTTGCGCTGCTGGCCAATGCGATAGGCCCTGTCCGTAGCCTGCGCTTCGACGGCAGGATTCCACCAGAGGTCGTAATGGATGACATTGGAGGCTGCGGTCAGGTTCAGCCCGGTCCCGCCGGCCTTGAGCGACAGGATGAACACCCGTTCGGTCCGGTTGCTCTGGAATCGGTCGACCATCGCATCCCGCCTGGCTCGCGGGACATCGCCATGGAGAAATAGCGGATCCCGGCCGTATCTCTGTTGCAACCAACGGCATAGCAAGTCGCCCATCTCGCGGAACTGGGTGAACACCAGCACTTTTTCATGGCTGGCGTGGATATCGTCAATGAGCTCAAGAAATCGCTCGGCCTTGCCAGACACCGCCGCATCGGCCTGCCTCTGTTTCAGATATAGCGAGGGATGATTGCAGATCTGCTTCAATGCCAGCATCATCTGCAGCACCAAACCTTGGCGCTTGAACGTGTCGGATTCCCCCGCGATGGATCGCAACCCTTCCTGTACCACCGATTCATACAGAGCCGTCTGCACCTTGGTCAGCCTACAGAATTGATCCTGCTCGATCTTGTCTGGCAAGTCGCTGATGATGGCCTTGTCAGATTTCAGGCGTCGCAAAAGGAAGGGAGCCGTCACCCGCTTGAAGCGCTGCACGACGTGCTGATCACGCTGGATTTGAATAGGCGTCGCATACTCCCGCACGAACTGGCTCAGGCTTCCCAGGTAGCCCCGGTTGGCGAAATCCAGGATGCTCCAGTACTCGGACATGCGGTTCTCCACCGGCGTGCCACTCATGGCAATCACGCTGGCGGCCGGGACCGCCTTCACGGCCTTGGTCTGGGCGGCAGCCGGGTTCTTGATATTCTGCGCCTCATCCACCACCACTACGCGCCACGCTAATGCACGCAGGGCAGTCCCAGCCGTTCGGGCGATGCCGTAGGTCGTCAGCAGGATGTCGGGCCGGACGGCGGCGAGCTCACGCTTGCTGCCGTGGAAGACGCCGACGCTCAGTCCAGGCGCGAAACGGCCAATCTCTTTCTGCCAATTGGTCAATAAACTGGTCGGCATGATGACAAGGGCCTTGGCGTCGTCAAGCGCGCCATCCTCTTTGAGTTTCTGCAGCGTTGCAATGACCTGCAATGTCTTGCCCAGCCCCATGTCGTCCGCAATCACGCTGCCAAGGCCAACCCGCGCATTCCGATAAAGCCACGCATAGCCCCGCTGTTGGTATGGGCGCAAGGTGGCGTCGATACCGCGCGGCAAAGGCACCATGCCCGCTTGCAGAAGGTCCTGGATGATCTTTCTGGCCTTGCCATCCAGGCCGACAGTCGTCCCGGTGAACTCCCCTGCCAGTGCGACACGCAGCAACTCAGCGCCGGCAGGCGTCGATGGATTGGCCATCTGCACACGCAAGCGCTCGACCTCATTCGGATCCAAATAGACGTACGTCCCCTTGAAACGCACGACGCCCGTGGCATCCTTGACCAATCGTTCGAATTCCGCGCGTGTCAGCAGATGGTCGCCCACAGCCACATTCCAGTCGAACGCAAATATATCGTCGGCGTCAAAGAAGCCGCTGCTGTCAGTGGTCTTACCTTTGATCTGCATGGACAACCGAGGGCGCAGCAACCGCTCGAGCGCCCTCGGCAACAGTGCGCGAATACCCAGCAAGCGGACCACGGGCAGCGTGTCGAACAGCAAGCCCGGCAGCGCATCCGCGGCTATCTTGATAGGTGCCTTGGCACTAGCACTCACATAGGCATTGATCGGGGGAAAGCACTCGGCCAAAAGTGCGATCGTTTGAAGAATGCCAAATCGTGCCTTCGACCAGGCCTGTTCGGCGAGAATCGCGGCCAGCGATATGGGCGTCTCCAGTGCCGCTGAGCGATGCTCAACCAAGAGTGACAGTCCGAAATGCCCGGCCCGTCCCTCTTCAATGCACAACACCGGTGAATATTCCCGGTGCACCAGATGGAATCGGGACAGCCAGGTATGAATGCCGGCAGCAATCTCGCGCTCACCGGGACCGGAGTAGCTTGCTCGCCCGGTGCAAAAGAACAGAGCCAGCGTCTTATTGCCCAGAGGCTTTTCGCCGGCGCCGCCGGACCATGCATGGACGTAGTGATTCAAAAACAGGGAGCACAGGCAAGTTGCCTGAGCCTCGCGAGTAAGCGCCGCTCGCTTTCGTCCCTTCCCCGTCTTGACCATGCCCGAAGGCAACGCAGCGACAAGGCGCTGCATGAGGTCGTGCACGACCCCATCGAGCATGGCCGGAAGCCAGCGCAGCGCCACTATGCCAGCATCCCCGGCCAGGATCTGGGGGACCACGGCGCCACGTGCGAGCAACTGCAGCGCTATCAGCCGCACGTGATAAAGAGCCGCCACACCAGGCTGCATGTCTGGCAGGTTGCTGGCTTCTATGTGAGCCAATGCTGTGTCCAGGGCAGCAATGGTGGCAATGTCCTCGGTACCGGAGACGGATGCGAGCAATTCGGAGTCCAGCATGATGATCGGCAGATCGTCCGCCGTGAGCGTGATGCCCCCAGCGTCGACGGCGCCGCAATCCATGGCCAGTCGCGCCGCTTTGGCCACCCTTACCAGGACACGCCGCAATGTGTCGCGAAAGTCCCCGTTAGTGAAAAATGTAGGGTGCGCAGGCAGCACGTGCAGGAGCGGCGCGCTCACGTCCGGAATCGCAGACAGATCAAGTTGGTCAAGCGCGGAAAGATCTCCCGCATCAACCGGTTCGTCTGCCGCTGTCGGCAGCATTCCGGCCAATGTGGGCAGGATGGCCCCAGCTCCCGGCTCCAGATGAATGTCGCGTGATTTCAAGGCTTGCGCCAGGTCGACGCCCCGCAATGCGAACACCAGGAACGGATTGCCATCGATTTCCCGGCTCAACAGGTAAATTGCCGCAGCCAGGTGTTTGCAAGGCACAGCCCAATCCGGGCAGGAGCATTGCATATCGAGGTCCTTCCAATGCCCGGGAAAGACGGAAATACCAAGTTTGCGAGCCCGATCCAGAACTGTCGGATCCAGTTCCCGATTGAGCATCTTGGCGATCAAGGCAGGATCGGTCGCAATGTCATCCAGAAGCCGCGCCGAGTCCTTCCTTGAGAGCGGCGGCACGGCGATCGTCACCTGGTAGGGGCGTGGCCGGGAACCTTGCACCAGGGCGCGAATGGTTCCATCCCTGACGACAAGATCCTTGACTGCCCCTTTGTTCGCGTAGTTCCGTCCGCGCGGCAGGCGGTTGTCATAGTCGATGTGCGTCAGGGCGTTGAGCCACTGCTCGCCCCACCACGTTTTACCGAAAGCTTGTCGTGTCACTGTGTCAAAGTCGCGTCATCATTGAGGGAATTTTCTCAGGGAAATGCAGTTCAAGTTGGAGAGAGCGCGCCAAAGGGGGCTAAGTGGCGACGCGACGAGTGCATTCTCCGGCAACGGAAGGATTCCATCGATCGAGATGAGATTGGAACTGGTCATCTGGCGGCGGCGGTGGCCAACCGGCCGAAGACAGCCGCCATCAATACCAGCAGCACGCACGGGACTGAGTGGCGCGCTCTGCAGCCGAAGCAGGGTCACTCTCGGGCATGTGAGACCAAGCGCTCAAGCAGGTGATCGAATTGCTCCTGCTCGGCGGCATCAAGACAGGATACGATTTCAGCATTGCGGCGCTCAATCAGGGCCATCGCCCGCAGCCAGATACGCTCCCCCTTGTTCGTCACCGTCAGGACGACGCCGCGGCCATCCGTGGCACTCGCCGCCTTGCGCACTAGCCCCTGGTCGACCAGCGACTGCGCCGCACGGCTCGCCTGCCCCTTGTCCAGATTCGCGCGACGCGCCAGATCGTTGACCGATAACGGGCTGAACGAGCCAATCGCGGCCAGACACCGCCCTTCGTGCATCGGAATGCCCACTTCTGCTTCATAAGCCTGCTGCGTGATCCGGTCAGTGAGCTTGGTGAGTTCGTGCAGGCGGTGCGTCAAAGTGCGGTCAAGGGCGATTGGGATGTATCTGGAAGTCACCGGCAGGTACCTCTCAAGGCAAAAAAATGATGCGGAAACTATACAGCTGACTGGTTGCGGACTCAATCAAACAGGCCGTTCAACGGCTGTCTGCACGATCTCGGGCTTGCCCTCATTACTCATTGCATTTAGTTGCGCACGCAACAAGTATAAACCCCTAGTGCCGACTGCCGCCCCATTGGCACATACTGGTTGCGTGCGCAACTAATAAACGAACCGTGTCTGACAAGCGCTGCGCCAGACCAGCCCACATCGGCCACGTATCAGATTGTGCGAGGTCGTCGTGTTCGTCATTCATCCATTCATCCAGCCGACGGCGGCACCGTAGGAGACAAATCCCGTGACATTACCCATTGCAGCCCCACAACCCGCGGACGCCGCCGTAACGTTGACCGCAAGTCACTCCACTGCCGAAGCCCGGCTCGTTATCGCCAAGGTATCGCGCCATCTGCTGTGGTTCCTGTTTCTCTTGTTCGTGGTGTCCTTCCTGGATCGCATCAACATCGGCTTCGCCGGCCTGACGATGATGAAGGACCTAGGGCTGACCGGCACCCAGTTCGGCCTGGCCACCACCCTGTTCTACCTGGCCTACATCGCCTGCGGCGTGCCGAGCAATGCCATCCTGGCACGCGTCGGCGCGCGACGCTGGATCGCAGCAATCATGGTTGCCTGGGGCGTGGCCTCCACTGCCACCTTATTCGCCACGGATGCGCACACGCTGTACTGGCTTCGGGTGCTGGTTGGTATCACCGAGGCTGGCTTCCTCCCTGGCATGCTGCTGTACCTGACCTTCTGGTTCCCGACGGCATATCGGGCTCGCGCCAATGCCCTGTTCATGATCGCCATGCCGGTCACGGCCGCGTTCGGTTCGGCAGCCTCCGGTCTGATCCTCGGCATGGACGGGCTGTACGAGCTCAAGGGCTGGCAGTGGCTATTCCTGCTCGAAGGGTTGCCGGCCTCAGTGCTGGGCGTGATCGTCTATTTCTATCTCAATGACACGCCGGCGCAAGCGCGCTGGCTCTCGCCGGGCGAGAAGCAAACGCTCGCGCAGATGCTGGCTGCCGAGCATCGGGCTGACCCCGTGGCGCAAGGCTTTGACGAAACGTCGTGCAGCCTTTGGTCTGAACTGACCTCCGCCGCTGTGCTGAAGTTCTCGCTGGCCTATTTCTGCCTGGTCAACAGCCTCGCCATGGTAGCCGTGTGGACACCGCTGATCGTCAAGAGCTTCGCCGGCGGCGCCACCAACACCACGATCGGGCTGCTGGCGGCGATTCCCCAGGTATGCACGATCATCGGCATGATCTGGTGGGGCCGGCGCTCGGACCGCGCGCAGGAGCGCCGCTGGCACACCGTCCTGCCGATGCTGTGCGCGGCGGCAGGCTGGCTGCTGACGGCGTATTCGTCGCTACCCGCGGTGCAACTGCTGGGCGTGTGTCTGGCTTCCACCGGCGCCTATACCGCCATGTCCATCTTCTGGACCACACCGGACCATGCGTTGAGCTTCGCCGCGCGTGCCCTGGGCATCGCGGTGATCAACGCGACCGGCAACCTTGGCTCCGCTCTCAATCCGCTGGTCGTGGGTTGGCTGAAGGACGTCACGCGCAGTTTCAACACAGGCCTGCTCTACGCGGTTGCCCTGCTGGTGGCGGGCAGCGTCGTTTTCCTGGTCTTGCCGATTCCGCGCACGCTCAAGCCAACGACCTGAGCCCGGAGTTCATCACCCGACCTCCATTGCCTGCTGAATGGTTACCCATTGACCAACCGCGAAGCGACGTCGTAGCTGCCACACGCTACGTCCCCCATTCCATTGAATTGGAGTCAAGTCCATGCATCTGCCCACCACCGAAGCCCGTCCTTCGATCTACTACGACTACCAGCTGTTCAAGCCTTGGTTGGCTTGCGCCCACCCGAAGCAGGACCGCAAGAAGGTGGTCATTGCCGGCTCCGGCCCGGCGGGCATGGTCGCCGCCCTGGAACTGGCCCGCCACGGCGTGCCCAGCGTCGTCGTCACCTCGGAGCTGCAGGTGTCCCAGGGCAGCCGCGCCATAGTCTTCACGCGCCGCTCGATGGAAATCCTGCAGCAAGTCGGCGTGGCCGATCGCATGACCGAGAACGGCCTGCCCTGGCGCTTCGGCAACTCCTACTACCGCGGCAAGCGCGTCTTCCGCATGGAAGCCCCGCACGACGGCGACGACCGCTTCTTCCCGATGCTGAACATCCAGCAACAGTACCTGGAGGAGTATCTGCTCGATGCCTGCGCGGCGAACCCGCTGATCGATTTCCGCTGGGGCAACAAGGTGGTCAAGGTCGAACAGGAGACCGATTTCGCGCGCGTCGAGGTAGACACGCCGGAAGGCCCCTATTGGCTGGAGACCGAGTGGCTGGTCGCGGCCGACGGCGGACGCTCCGGCATCCGCGCCGCGATGGACCTGCAAATGGAGGGCGCCTCCTACGAGGGCTTCTTCGTCATCGCCGACATCAAGATCGACCTGCCGCTGCCGACCGAGCGCCTGGCCTACTTCGACCCGGAGTGGAACCCCGGCAACACCATCCTGATGCACCGCGAGCCACATGGCATCTGGCGCGTCGACTACCAGCTGCCCGCCGGCGAAACGCCCGAAGACGCGCTCAAGCCCGATTCGCTCAAGACGCGCATCGATGCCCAGTTGGCAATGATCGGCCATGCCGGTGTCCCGTGGGAAATGGACTGGTGCTCGGTGTACTCCGCCCGTACGCTGACGCTGCCCGACTACGTGCACGGCCGCGTGATCTTTACCGGCGATGCCGCCCACCTGCTGCCAATCTTCGGCGTGCGCGGCGCCAATACCGCTTTTCAGGACGCGCAGTCCCTGGCCTGGCACCTCGCCTTCATGATCAAGGGACTGGCTGGCCGGAAGCTGCTGGCCAACCACAGCGCCGAGCGGGTTGGCGCCGCGCGCGAGATCATCGAGGAAGCTGGCAAGAGCACGCGCTTCATGACGCCGCCGAGCGAGGGCTTCCGCCTGCTCCGTGACGCCGTGCTGTCGCTCTCGCTGACCGAGAAGTTCGTACGCCCGCTGTACCACTGGCGCACCTCGCGGCCGCACGAGTACACGGCTTCAGTGCTCAATTGCCCCGGTGACGACAACGCGTTGTTCGTGCATGGCCCGGCCCACGGCGCCCCGCCGCAAAACATCCGCCTGGCGGCCAACGACTACCTGCTAGACCATCTTGGCGGCGGCTTCGACCTGATGTACTTCACCGAGGCCGACGCCGTGCCCGAAGCGTTGCAAAGCGTAGTGGCCGCTACCCGCGAGCGCGGCGTGCCGATACGCGTCATCGCCGTCGGAGCCGCTAGCCCGGTGGCCGGCGCCGACCTGACGTTCGCCGACGCCGATGGCCACTTCCGCCGTCGCTATGGGGTGCAGGCCAGCGGCGCGGGTTATCTGCTGCGCCCCGACCAGCACGTGTGCGCGCGTTGGCTGACGCTGGACGCCACGCGCCTGCAAGCCGCCCTGAACACCGCCCTGCCCCAGTGAAGATCCATTAGGAGAGAGTCCCATGACTGCGCCTCACAAAACCTTGAGCATCCCCGGCCTGGAAGCTGTTTATGACACCCTGGCCACCGCCATCGACCAGGCCGGCGCGGACAAGGCGCAACTGTTCCTGGTCAAGCTGGCGCTGCTCAACGCCAATGCGCTGGGCGCGCCGGAGCAATTCCAGCAGCACGTGGAGGTCGCGCTGAAGAACCTGTAAAGCGCCCAGGCCTGCCGTCTTCGCGGCGGCGAACCTCATGCTCTGTCGCGGCGCCCGCCCACCACACCAAGGAGTTCCCCATGCTGATCAAGAAAGTCCACCACGTCGTCTACCGCTGCATCGACGCCAAGCAAACCGTAGAGTGGCACCAGGAGCACCTGGACATGAAGTTCGTGCTGGCCATCGCCGAGGACGAAGTGCCCTCGACCAAGGCGCCGGATCCCTATATGCACATCTTCCTTGATGCCGGACAGGGCAACATCCTGGTCTTCTTCGAACTGCCCAGCCAGGCGCCGATGGATCGCGACCGCAACACGCCCGCCTGGGTGCAGCATCTGGCGCTGGAAGTCGACTCGCTGGAGACGCTGCTGGCCACCAAGCAGCGCCTGGAAACCGCGGGCATCGATGTTCTGGGCCCTGCCGACCACACCATCTTCCAGTCGATCTACCTTTTCGACCCGAACGGCCACCGGCTGGAACTGGCGGCCAATACCGCCACGCCCGAGATGATGCGCAAGCTCGATGACGTCAAGTGGGAAATGCTCGATGAATGGTCCAAGACCAAGCGTGCGCCCAAGCACGCTGCCTGGATGCACGACGGCGGCATGGCCGCGTTGGGCCAGTGATCGTCGCATCGACCTTAGGAATCCATCATGACTACTCTGAACGAAACGCACGGTCTGGCCTTGCGCGCCTGGGGCGCATCCGCCAATGCCGGATGCGCCAGCCATTAGGCCCGTTGGCGGGAGACCGAAACCCACCGGCATGGACACGTCACGGGAAACCAAGAAAGCCGCCCGAAGGCAGCATTCGTCGTCACAACATCAGAGCGTCCCGTCAATCCGCACCGACAAACCCGTAGCCGTGTAGATGGCCGTGGTCTTGTAGCCCGGCACCGAGATGGTGGTGAACTGCCCCTTCAGGCTGCTACTGGAGAGCAGGCTGATAGTGTCCCCCACCGACGGGCGGAAGCCACTGCGGAAGTTCACCGCCAGCGTGCCACCGGCCACGGTAGTGATGCCGCTGATCGCGAGACGGCCGGCGCCGCCGCTGCCCACGTCCAATTGCAGTGTGGAGTTGGGCAGCTGTGTGAACGCGCCGGCAATCACCAGTTGCGCGTCGGCGCTGGAAGCCAGCGTGCCGCCGCCGAGATAGACGTCGCCCTTGCCGAATGCGGTGGCCGAGACTGCCTGCAGCATGCCGGCCGATACCTGCGTGCCGCCGGAGTAGCTATTGGTACCACCCAGACGCAGCGTGCCACTGCCCTGCTTGTTCAGCTTGCCCGCACCTGTAATGTCATTGCGCCAAGTGTCGAGCGCATTGAAGCCGCCCAGAGATGCATCCATGTTGACCACCACGTCGCCGTTGAAGGCACCGTAGCCATCAGCCGCGGCGAACAGGTTGATACGTCCCCAGCCCTCTGCGTCGTCCATCACAGGATAGCCCGACGGCATCGCGGTGGTCTTCAATACCACGCGGCGCTGGTTGGCATCCAGGTAAGGCAGGCGCGTTTCCAGCAGCACCTCGGCGCTCTTGGGGACCACCGCCGGCTTGGTGGTATCGGCGATCTGCGCGAAGCCAAAAGTCATGCGGCGGTTGTAGTTGGCCTTGTTGGTGGCGTAGTCCGCGAAGCGGTCGGTGGCCGTGGTGCCGGAATGCGCGAAGTCGTTGAAGGCCAGCTTCGTGTCAGCCTTGGTCGCGGCCATCAGCGTGCTATGGGCCTGGTCATAAGCGGCGGTCTTGCGCGCAGCGTTAGCGCCGGTGGCGATGCTAGCCGCGGCGGTAGCTTGGCCAAGCATGCGGCCACTGACCACGTCCAGCGGCGAGTGCATGCCCGCGACGATGCGGTTCTCGCCCAGTTCCAGACCGCGTGTGACCATTTCCTGGAAGCGCTCCGGTACGGCATAGGCCATGGCGATGGCGTCACGCACGGCTTCGGCGGTGTGGCCGCTGGTGAAGCCGCCATCGGTGGCGGGCGTGACGCTCTTGGCCGGCACCAGCGCGGGGACGACGTTGACACCGCTGCTCCAGCGCCACGGCCGCGCGTATTTGTAGAAGCGCTTGGCTGGCTCCGTGGAGCCGTTCTCGCCGATGTTGCTGACAAAGTCCACCACGGTGCCGAAGCTGGTGTTGGTGCTGCCACCCACGCCGACGTTGTTGCCGCCGTCGTTGTACAGCACGGTGGTGGCGTCGCTCGCGATGCTGGTGATGGTGGTGGTCTGTTGCGCGGCCGACTGCCAGGTGGCCGTCAGCGGGCCCAGGCCGTCGCTGACGCTGTACCCCTTGTTACGACGGTCGTCCAGGTAGGCAGCCAGTTCCTGCGCGGCGGTGCGCTGTGCGGTCACATTGGCCACGTACTGGATGTTGGCACCGAGCACGCTGGCGTTGAGGATGGTGCCGTCGGTACTGTCACCCGGAATGCCGGTCCAGCTGGATGCCACCACTGCGGGGAAGCTGCCGTTGGCGGGCGCCGTGACGCCTGCGTCGACGATCAGGGTGGAGGGTTTCCACAAATCCAGGAAGCCGCTTAGCACGCGCACGCCGGCATTGGTCTCTTTGGTGGCGTAGCGCGCGTCGCCGCGCTGGTTGGTGTAGGCGTAGTCCACGAAGGGCAGCACGGCGGCCTGGTCGGCCACCGGTGCGGAATCGGCGAAGCCCAGGTCCTTGGGTGCCGCCGGTATCGACAGCGGCTGCGCTAGCGCGGAAGTCGCGGGGGCATCGTCGCCACCGCCGCAGGCAGTCAGCAACATGGCGCCGATCAGCGCGGCGGTTAGGACACGGAGGGAACTTGGAGGAAACATGAGATGTGGGCGCAGGGGCCCGGGACATTGGGATCGGCGGGATGCTACACAGTCTTTGTGAACCGGTTATGACTCTTAATGCACTTTTATGGTGCACTGCGCAATGGGAACGACTTCGTCTCAGCTCCGTCGACTGAGGTCATCGCCGTTGACCCCTGCTAGCCAAGTTCAGGTGGATGAATGATGACTACTTAGACTGTCGAGAATGCTTGACTGGCTGCCAGAAGCTCCTCCCAAGCGGAACTGCTCGTCTTGCAGGATTGATTGACGATTTCTAATATTGGCGGTTAATTGCGGTAATTGTGTTCCAACTCTGGCAGAGGAATAGCAAAGTCCGCATTCTTTCCCTACCTACCGTTGCAGCAAAATTCCCCCCGTTCGCGATCGTCTAGATCAATCTCTTTTGCTTGCAAGTTGCCATGCGTGACGGCAATTTGTCCCATTCCAAATCCCTTGGCCGCCCTACTTCGTACGCCTTAGACTCGCGCGCAGCATGAGATGCGGCTTGCTCAAGGAGCGGCGCGTGATCCGCTCTGGTCCCTGTCGTTCTTCGCTGAGTTGATCCATCGCGAGTTCGGCAAGAAGTTATTGCCGGCCTCGGTCAACCGAATCATGAAGCTATTGCGGTTTAGTGCGCAGAAGCCGCTCTATCAGCCTTGGCAGCAGGGCGCTGCACTGGAGCGACAGTGGGAATCGGAGACTTATCCGCAGATCCAGGCTGAGGCACGGGCGGTGGGGGCAACAGTCTACTTTCCGGATGAGTAACCTACAGTTCCTGGTTGAATCAAGTCGAACGCCTCTTCTCGATCATCACTGACAAGGCAATCCGTCGCGGCTCCTTCACCTCGGTCAGGGAACTGGTTCAAGAGATCGATGCCTTCTTCGCTCACTACAGCCAGAATTTCAAACCTTTCACTTGGACCGCTACCGCTGATTCGATCCTCGCCCCGGTCAACTGATTTTGCGAACGAATCAGCGGAATGGGAGACTAGCAGCGACTATGGTTTCGGAACTCAATTGGCGAGACAGACAACCGCTTTCGAAAGATCTTGGCGAGCCGGTCGCCGTTGCTAAAGCCACTGCGGCGTGCGATCTTGTCGACCGGCAATTCGGTTTCAGTTAGTAGGCGCGTCGCCATACTGAGCCTCACCTGAAAAAGGTAGTCCGAGGGAAGAGTGCCCATCTGCAATTTAAAGCAGCGCAGAAAGTGGCGCTCACTCATGGAAGCAATTCTGGCGACATCGGCAACGGAGATTGGGCGTTCGAAGTTCTCATGTAGCCAGCGTGCCGCATTGCGCATCCTATCGGCCACGCTATGGTCGCTATCGTCATTTGGCGGCTGCACCAGCCTGACCTTCCACTTCGCTGTCAGGCTCTCCGCCACGTCGCTTGAGATGCCCTGGCCCAGGTCTCTCCTGACAACTAGCAGCGCGTCGCTCAATGGCAGGCGTCGTTGCCGCTGCTCTGTACCGTCAGCGCAGGCGAATGACGCAGGGCATCGCCTTGGTGGCACTGGCTTTCGCTTTCGCGACGTCGACCGCCGTCTTCAACACCACCTACAACGCGCACGCGCGCATTGACGCAGAACTCACGAACGGTGCCGATGTGACGGTCACCGGTACCTCGCAGACGCCCGCATCAACCAGGCTACAGGAGCTCGCTGCCCTGCCCGGCGTGAGCGCTGCGCAGGCGATGCAGCACCGGTTTGCCTACGTCCGCACGGACCTGCAGGACCTATACGGGATAGATGCCGCGCGCATTGGCGAAGCGACGAGAATGTCCAATGCGTTCTTCGAGGGTGGGAATGCGAAAGGCACGCTCGATCTGCTCGCGCGAACCCCCGACGGCATTCTAGTGTCGGAAGAAACCGTCAAGGATTTCCAGCTGCATCTCGGCGATCAGATCAACTTGCGGATTCAGAGCGCAAAGGATCATCAATATCACGTCGTGCCCTTCCACTTCATTGGCGTCGCTCGGGAATTTCCAACCGCGCCTCGCTATTCCTTCCTGGTGGCCAATGCGCGTTATGTCGCCCAGAAAACCCACGCCGATGCGGCCGAGCTGGTGTTATTGAAGACGCCCACTCCCGCGCAAGTTGCGATGGCTGCACGGGCCGTCGTCGCCGCGTTACCGGGGGTCAAGGTGACCGACATTGACCAGGCTCGACGCGTCATCGGATCCAGCCTCACGGCGGTGGACCTCGCCGGACTGACGCGGCTGGAACTCGGTTTCGCCGTTCTCATGGTGGCCGGCGCAACCGGCCTTGTTCTCGCCCTGGGCCTGGCCGACCGGCGGCGCACCTTCGCGATTCTGTCTGCCCTGGGTGCAACACCTGCGCAGCTTGGCGCATTTCTCTGGAGCGAGGCGCTCCTGCTCTTTGTAGCGGGGACCAGCATCGGAACACTGACCGGCTTTGCGCTTGCCTGGATGCTGGTCAAGCTGTTGACGGGCGTGTTTGATCCCCCTCCCGAGTTTCTGAGCGCGCCGTGGCTCTACCTGGGTGCGCTGGTCGCCGTGGCCTTGGCCTCGGTCGTGTTAGCCGTGACGGCCGCGCTCAGGCAGACGCACATCCCCGCGGTGCAACGGATGCGCGGGCTATGACAAGAAGCGGCCTTCCCGCATTGGCGGAAGCCGGAATCGGCAATGCTCGTATCCCGGTTGCAGAACTTACGGATTGTCACGACTTGAGGGTCAACGGCAGCTCCGAGGATACCGTTCTTGCTCATAAGCGCGGCGTATCGCCGAGCCGTTGATTCATTCTCAAGGAGTCCTAGTCATGAAGAAACTTTTCGCTGCTCTCGCGTCCGCCGCGCTCGTCACCACCGTCTTCGCACAGACTGGTGTTCCTGCTTCCGCGGCCCATCCCCAATCCGAGCCGACCAAGAGCCAGGCAAAGGCCGACAAGAAGAAGGTGGAGGCGCAGAGCGATGCGGCTAAGGCTCAGGCCAGCGCCAACAAGGAGAAGGTGGGAGCCCAGGCCGATGCAAACAAGGCAGCCGCTGAGGCTCAAGTGGACAACGCGAAGGCCGTGTCGACCAAGGGCGCCCCCGACAAGGCGACCAAGGCGCAAATGAAGGCAAGCAAGGACAAGAACGTCGCGCAAGCAAAGGCCCACAAGACGAAAGTCGAGGCAAGCAATGATGCAGACAAGGCGCAGGCCAAGGCAGACAAGGCGAAGGTCGATGCACAAGCCGACGCCGACAAGGCTGCAGCCAGTGCCAAAGTGGATAAGACCAAGAAGCATTAAACAGCTCCTGCCCGATGGACGGGAGGGTACGTTGCCCGGCCAAAAGGCCATGGTGACAGCGGCTCGGGTGCGGGAGCTTTTCGAAGAGGCAGACTAGCCGAAAGGCAAGCTTGGTCTCTTCGTCTTTTTGCAGGGCTGCATTGCTGCCTCGCAAGCCGAACAGCGCAGTAACTTCACTGAGGTCGAAATGGAAAACACGAGGTAACAACCCGATCGCCTGCATCCGCTGATCGCCACCGCAGCGGGCGCCGTCATCGTTGCAAGCTGATCGGCGTGGCCGCGATGACGGGGCTCCTGCCTACGGTTCACGGTAACGACATGACGCCTTTGGCACCGCAGCCCCCCCCGGCTGCGATGGCATCCGGCATGACGCCCGCTTACGGCACGATGCAACCGGCAGCCCCGGCCGTCGCCCGCCCGCGCATCCGTACGGTTTCCCATGCTGCCCATGCCGAGCGTGCCGCCTCGCCTGGCTGGCAACAGCATGTAGCCATCAACAGTAACGTGGGCACCGTCGAATCCATCACGCCCATCACACAGCAGGGCCAGGCCAGTGGGCTGGGCGCGGTGGGTGGCGCGGTGGCTGGCGGCCTGCTCGGGCACCAGATCGGTGGGGGCAACGGCCGAACGGTGGCAACCGTCCTGGGCGCCCTTGGCGGCGGGGTCGCCGGCAATATGGTCGAGCAGCGTGTACGCAGTGACACCGAATACCAGGTACGCGTGCGCATGGAAGACGGATCAAGCCGTGTCGTCACCTACCATCAGCAGCCCGATGTGGGGGTGGGCCAGCGGGTGCGCGTTGAAAATGGCGGAATCACCGGTACCGTGTGAGGTCATGGCCGAAGCGGCCGACGATGCCAACGCGGCCTTAGCCCCGCCGATCGGAGAGCTGGTTGAAAGACGCGATGGTCCAGACGCCGATAATCAACATCGCGATAGTCAGGCACGAGACAAGTTGCAGCGTTAGCAGGGACAGATTTACCGTCGTGACAATGAAGCACAGAGCGGCAAATAGCAGGGCGACCAACGCAGCGGTGGCGAGGGCCGTTTCCCAAGCCGCTCGCCACAGCCACGGCAAGAGCAGCGAGACCTTGCGCATCAACGCCAGCGAGCCGGAGGCCATGGTGCAGCGCCTGAAGCTTGGACGGGGGTTCGCGGCCTCATACAGACCGTCGGTTCTGGCCAACGAAGATCGGATCATCACAGCCCTCGCGCAGCTGAACTACAAGCTGGCGTGGAGTGGCGGTTGGCTCATTGCCGTGCCGCCGCAAAACACAAGTCGGACCTGACCATGCTGCGGCCACGTTTCGGCCGGCAATCGCAGGACACAGGCTAAGTTCGCGTGCGTGGCGTGCGGCGCATTGCAGAGAAAGTCCCATTTCGCGATTGCCGCATGCTAGTTGCCGTGCCGGGACGGCAATTAGTCCCATTCCAAATCCCTCGCTCCCCCTACTTCGTACGCCTTAGACTCGCGCGCTGCATGAGATGCGGCTTGCTCAAGAAGAGGCACGTGATCCTTCGGGACGACCAGCATTGTCAAACCCAAACC
>NZ_JBFTOQ010000085.1:0-15747 GCF_056398045.1 Cupriavidus sp. 05L411
AGTTTCGACAGCATTCCCAAGTTTCGACAGCATTCCCACAGACACCCCACATGTCCGCGCGGCCTGATCAATTGGTAGGCCTTGGGCAGCGCGAGTCGCGCGCACCCTATCCCCAAGATGGGAGCAAATCTTGATCGTGGCGCGGGATGGCAACGTTGGATCTGGCAATGGTCGCGGCATGTGCAATACAAAGAAATGAGAGCCGTGAGAGTATCGGCCACATGGTTATTTCACGAAGATGAAAGTATATCGGAGACCGGCTTGCTTCGTACCATGAGCTTCTGAAGAACTTTAGGGGAGCACCCCGGCGCCGGCCATCAAATCAAAGTGTGCTGAAGAGATCGGCAACACTGATCCGTAAAGCTGTCGCCAGCGTTTCGATCGCATCGAGAGAGGGATTGGCACCTCCTGTCTCTATGCGGCTCATGTAGGTACGGGCAAATCCCACTCGATCTGCAAAAGCCTCTTGGGAGAGGCCTGTGGCTTTCCGTAGGTCTCGAATGCGCGTGCCAAAGCGCCGGCGTAGGGTCATTTTCATAACCCCCTACTGTGGTGGGGTGCACACCAATCGTACACACACTAATCGTGACATTCAACGCAAGACTGGCTACGCTATGCCGACGCGAGACGCGATCGTCGACATCGTTGTCGACTCCAAACGAAAGTACACGGTCACTATGAGCGGAATGTTTGTGATTTGGCATACGGCCCGCAACGCGGGCGAACTGGCGCGCGCCGCCGCTCCATACCACGCACTCGGAATCGCCATGGCGCGAGGGGATTCGCCCCTAGTTGAGCCACATCATGCTACCGCGCTGAGGTTGCGTGAGCTGGTAACTGCGTATCTGCGATATCAAGCCGGTGAGGTATACCTTCATCGGGAGGCCATACAATGCGTTTCCGCCTGTTGTGCGTACTGGCAAGGCCGGAACGCGCTGCCCTGCCGTTGGCGGCAGATCCGTAACCTGGTGGTACGATTCGAATTCGATCTCGCTCGCTCCCTGTTCCAGCCTAGCCGGGTCTATGCTGTCGGACAAGAACTAGCACGAGTGACTTCAATCGAGTAACTGACCAGGCTGGTGCCGGCGGGATGTCGGCGGTTCGGCGCCACAGTATCAACCGCCATCAATCGATGCCCTGACCGTCATTTGTACATGGCCTGTCGTATGGCCCGGAACGCTCCATCTGGTCGACCAACCCCATCCTTGCCACGCGATGCGATGAGTTCGCTTTGCTATCTGGTCCCATGCTGGGCACAGATGCCGTACCCCTGCCATGCTATTTACAGTCGTTGCCTGCCCTAGAAAGGTGGAAAGGGTTGAAGATCCCATTGCTCAGACCCGAACGGCAACTATGCTGTCTGGTAACCTCACTAGGTAACCAGTGTCGGCCTCCGGCCCTTCTCTCCGCTTGCTCCATCGTTCAGGATCGGGCGATGGGGGAAAGCGCCCCGGCCCAAAGCCCCATCCCGGCCCCTATCAACTAACTGGCAGTGCGCCAGCAGCCGGTGAGCACTGGATCTATTAGCGTCTGGCAGGCCACGCGGTGGGCTGAACCGCAGTCGACGCCGGTTGGCTCGACACAGGAGACAGCGGTGACTCCGTCTGCGTTGGCGAACTCGCGGCGTTCGAGGAATCCGATGGCGCGATTTGTCCTGGGCTCGGCAGTCAAGCCCCCCTACAAACTGGTAAGTATCTCGCGCTGCGGTTGGCCAACGTACAGAATCCCTCCGCCCGCAAGGGGTACGGCGACGGCAAACATCGACATATCACGTCGCCAGAACGCGTACCCGACGAGGGGCTTTCCCCTGATTAGGCAGCTACGCGGACCGTCAATCCGCAATTCGACAGGACACAAGCCGGAATCCGAGTCGACCAGGATGCCGTAAGCAACACAGTTGCCCGGGATACGAGCCAACAAGCGGTAACCAGCTTCGGTGGCTGTTACTTCTATATCAAGTTTGCCCCCCTCCTCAAGCGCCCAGACCTGCCCGACGAAATTCCCGACCAAAGAGTCCTCACCGGGAAATGACGCCAGCTCCTCGATTCGCAAGAAAACGCCCTGCTCTTGATCCGTTCCGGGCAAGAGACGCAGAGTGATCTTCCCTTCCTCGGTCAAATCGCTGACCAGGGCCACATCCCTTGTGACGCCCTCGAATGGGATGCACTCGACTGCGGAGACCGCCTCTGCCAACGGCTCTTCTATATACAAAAATCGCTCGGACCGTGCAGGCACTCCACCAAACAGCAGCAAGGTGGGACCGCCCCCACATCCGCTTGCGCCGACAACTCGGCAACCACAGGTCGTGGTGCCTTTGAGCAAAGCCTTCGCAACACTCGGTAACGCAATATTTGAATTCAGGCCTAAAGTGCTATCCACAATTGCCGCTCCCCGTGGTCAAGGCAGGTCCATAGAGTCCGGTCCGCTCGCTTGGTGACACTTCGGCAGTCCCGACCATATTTCATTAACGCACAGCGCCGTTTCCCGACTACCTCGGTGTGGCATTTTTTTTTTACATTCGGCATCCAATTAATACATTGGCTTTCATGGATGGCGATAACTGGGTAGGGGAAATGGCAAGCATCCTGTCAACGCGACCGCCGACAGGACGGCATAGCGTGAGCAAACCGTTCGCGCAATAGCTTCAGCCGGAAAAAGCGCCATTCAACCCTATGCTCAGGACACGCGGATGGACCCCACTTGATAGGGGTAATCGGCCCCGAACCCCTGATGGCTATAGGTTACTGGGCCGAACAACAGACCGCCGACGCAATCTCTGTAGATTTTGTAACGAATCCGCCATCTCGGCTTCTTAGCATCAGGTATTTCTGCCTACGATTGCTGTGACGAGCACGATACCGTTTGCGCTGGGTACCACGTGAACGGGCCTGGGAGCCAGCCGCACAATCATCACCCCGCGTCATCGAACCCATGAGCCTTTGGCGAAACGCCGTGTTCAGTAGAACCCGAAAGGATATTGACAGTCGCGCCTCGCGTTGAATCATGCAAGACCAGAAAGGCGACATGTTTGTGTGAGCTTTTCGGGGAATACTGTGAATCATGATTAACGGTCATCCCGAAACGCAACCGGGATTCCGGGCTAAGCAAGTCCATTAGCCGGCCTGAAGGGATGCGCACAAGGTCGTGACATGATCCGTAGCTAGCCACGGCGCCGGGCGCAGCACAGCCCTCCTCTCCGATATTCTGAGAAAACTCGCGAAAATCGTAGAGCTTTCGACGCTCACGTCATCCGGTAGCGAATCAACAATAGCGGGCATGTCTACCCATGCCTTCGACCACCCCGCACTACAGCTGAGCCAACTGGAAGACAGTGCCGTCGGCATGTTTTTCGAGTCGCTGTCGCCCGTCCGTCCGTACATGGAGTCCTCCGAGGTAGCGGAGGTCATGATCAACCGCCACGACAGCATCTGGATCGAGCGCAGGGGCCAGTTGCTCAAGCTCGACATCAAGCTCGATCCTGCCATGGTCGAAGGCGCCGTCAGATCGCTCGCCTCGTCCGTGCAGAAGTCGGCTGTTAGAGGAACGCACCAAGGCATCATCAACGCCGGTCATCAAGGCTTGCGCATTGCAGCCGTGATGCGACCGACCGCGATCGACGGCCATGCGCTGAGCATCCGACGCCATCGCGACACCAATCTGACCCTTGCCGACTACGTCAGGATGGGCGCCTTCTCAGCGGCCGTCGCAAAAAGCCGCGAAGCCGAAGCCCCGATCTTCCCGCCCGGCGCGGTGGACGACGAAGTCATGCACGCGCTCGCAGGCCTGGTTCGCCAGCGCAAGAGCATCCTCGTCGCCGGCGGCACCTCCTCAGGCAAGACCACACTGCTTAACGCCCTGGTCGGCGAGATTCCCGACACCGAACGCGTGATCACCATTGAGGACACGCAAGAGCTCAAGTTGAGCGTGCCTAACTCGGTACGGCTACTCAGCAATACCGACAAGCAAGTCACAACCCAAATGCTGGTCGCGCTAAGCCTCCGGTTCCGGCCAGACCGGATCCTCGTTGGTGAGGTCCGCGGCGGTGAGGCGTTCGACTTCATTCAGGCGCTGAACACCGGCCACGATGGTGGCATGGGGTCCCTGCACGCGAGCACCGCCCGCTCTGCGCTCTCGCGCCTGGAAGGCATGGCCATGCTTGGCATCCCGCCAGGATCTCGCTGGGAACTCAACGATATGCGCAAGCTCATCGCCGAGTGTTTCCACTATGTGGTCCACATGCGCCGCACCGGCGAGCTGCGTCACCTTTCCGAAGTCCTGGAAATTCAGGGATTCGACGACAACAACTACGTACTCAAACGGGTCTTCTAACCAGGAGCTATTGACCTATGTCCTTTCGCAACTCCCTTAAGGCAGCACAGAAGCAGTTGGCCACACCGCCCGGTGTCGCGTTGTTGCTGCTCATGGCCGTCGCTACTCCCGCAGCTGCCGCTGACGCTAGCTTTCTGTCCGGTCTCACCAACACCATTTGCGGGATTGCAAGCTTCTTCAACACCACGTTCCTGTTCGTGGCCGGCCTGATCATCATTGTGCTGGCCGCGATTGGCATCGCCAACGCCGAGTCGACCATCATGAAGTTCGTCTCGTTCGCAGGCGTTGGTATCGGCATCGCGGCGGCAGCTGTCCCGATCCTCAAAAACTACGGCATCGGCGCCGCGTGCTCCGGATTCTGACATGCGCAGCCACCACGTCAGCCGCTCGCTTTCTCTTCCGCGCATGATCGGTGGCGCGGTCCGAGGCCTTGCCATTGCCAATGGCACGATCACAGCATTGCTGATCTACGTCACCTATAGGGCCGGATGGCAGTTGCCCGTGGCGGCATTGGTCTTCGGCATCGTGGTTCACGGCCTGCTGCGCTGGATCACCACGCGGGATCCATGGTGGAACCAGGTCCTGAACGTCTTCAACCACTATGGCGACGTCTACGATTCGATGCCTTGGCACGGTCGCATGCACGCCCGGTTCCGCCGTCCCTACGGCTTTGATAGCGACCTACCATGCTGAAGCGCCGCCCCCTACAAGAAATAGCTCCCTGGCTCACCCCTGTCACACCCGAACTTGTCCTGAACAAGGACGGATCCCTGCTGGCAAGCTACGAGTTCAAGGGCATTGACGCGGACGCGCCGGGCGCCGGCTGTATCAGCTCGGCGAGAGATCGACTTAACCAGGCCTGCCGCTCATTGGACAGTCGGGTGACTGCTGGCGACCTCCCATGCTGAAGCGCCGCCCCCTCCAGGAGATCGCTCCCTGGCTCACCCCTTTCACGCCCGAGCTTGTCCTGAACAAGGACGGATCCCTGCTTGCAAGCTATGAGTTCACGGGTATTGACGCGGATGCGCAAAACGCCAGCGATATCAGTTCGGCAAGAGATCAGCTTGACCAGGCCTGTCGCTCTTTCGACAGCCGGGTGACTGCGTGGTGGCGGTTGCGCCACCGGCGCACTAAGCGATACGTGGGCGGTGAGTTCGCGTCTCCGTCCGATGCGCGCATTGACGAGCTGAACCGGCAGCACATGACGACCGGGAAGTACTTCACGAACACCCATAGCCTGCATCTGGCCTACACGCCGGAAAACGGGATGGATAAGGTGTTCGACAAGATGAGCTACCACATGACCGTTGGAGGTCGGGCGTTTTTGCCAGCGGCGGTAGAGACGACGAAGGACATTCTGCTGGCTCGCAACGCATTCGCCTTCGACGTCGAGAGGATGAGCGCGGACGCGAAGCGCTTTGAATCGATGCTGGATGCCTTCAAGGGCGGGGCCGTCCGACTGGGGTTGAAGCGGCTGGTTATGCAGGACGCGCTGGCCGAACTCCATCAGACCGCCAACCCGACTGTGCCTCAGCGTCGCATCCGCTATCCGATGACGTTGCTCGACACGCACCTGACCGAGTCAGAAGTCACGGCCGGTGCGGAGCGGCTGATCTTTGAATCCGCGCATGGCAAGCGCTATGGCRCCATCGTCGCTGTCAAGGAGTGGCTCGGCTTTCAGGAGGCGGCCCTTGATGTGCTGACCCAGATCGATGCCGAACTCGATATCTGCCTGATGTTCCGGTTCCTCGACACCGCCAAGGCGACGAAGCACATCGAGGCCGTCCGTCGCTTCTACAAGATGGCTGCCTTCAACGTCTGGTCGATCATCAAGCAGTATGCCTCGAAGGAAGAGGCGGAGAACGACGAGGGACGTGAGCAGCTCGCCAAAGAGGCCGGGGCGGCACTGAAGCGTCTGACCGCGGAAGGCCAGCAGCATGGATTCGCCAACATCTCCATCATCGTCTACGGCGACACGGAGAATGAGCTTGAAGACTCCGTCAGCGAAGTGGTGGGCGCGCTGACGAACGCGGGATTCGGGTCGATCCGGGAGAAGGCAAATCTAATGCCTGCCTGGAACAGCACCCTGCCCGGCCGCTGGGACAAGCAGCGCCGGCTGCAGTTCGTTGAGACGCCCGCCCTCTCCGACATCGCGCCGGTCCGAGCCGTCCACAATGGTCCGAGCTTGAACGGTTGGCTCACCGACAAGGCCGGCATCGAGATCCCGCCGCTAACTTGCCTGCCCACGCGCTACCGCACCGCGCAGAACCTGGACCTGCATCAACCAGGCGGCAACGGCCACCTGCTCATGCTCGGCCCCATCGGCGCTGGCAAATCGGTGATGCTGAACTTCCTGATGTCGCAGGCTGGTCGGCAAAAGGCGCGTCGCATCCGCTTCGACAAGGACCGCTCCACCCGCATCACCACGTTGCTTGGCGGTGGCAAGTTCATTGATATCACTGGCGAGACCCAGGCCGCGACGAAGGTCAATCCGCTTGTGCTGGTGGCAGAACCTGCCAATTTCTCGTACCTGGTCGAATGGCTCGGTCTGGCGATGGAAGACGACGAGTTTCGGCTCTCCCCCCAGCAGCGCACCGACATCTTCGAGGCTGTGCAGATCCTGTCTCGCTATCCGCGCGAGAAATGGACGCTGACCCACCTCTGCACCTTGCTGCATTCAGACCTGCGCGAGCGCCTGCAGATGTGGACCACGGGCGGCCAATATGGGCACTTCTTCGACAACGTGGAAGACGCCTTCGACGTGAGCGACGACCTCGCCATCGAGATGGGATCCCTGATGGAGAAGTTTCCTGCGGCCGCGGTGCTGTTCGTGGACTATGCCTTCTATCGCATCAAACAGACGATGGACGGCATCGCGCACGTCGTCATCGAGGTGGAAGAAGCCGGCTTCTTCTTTAAGAACAAGAACGTCTATAGCCGCCTGGAGAACTGGGTCACAACGATCCGCAAGCTTAACGGCGCGATCCGCATGGCGACCCAATCGCTGCGGCAAATCGTCCGTGTTGCCGACTTCGAGATCCTCAAGGACAACATCGGCTCGCTGATCTATCTGCCGAACAACCAGGCGCTCACAGACACTGATCTGTACTGCGACACCTTCGGCCTGACCCTCGATCAAGTGAAGATGATCAATGACGCCGTCCCGAACCGCGACTACCTGTTGGTAACGCGATCGCAGACCCGCATGCTGCAAACCAATTTTTCCGACGAGATGATCGCCATGCTGCGCTCGGACGGATATGCCCAAGCCGTTCTAGACAGGCACATGGCATCGGGCGAACCAGGCTGGCAACAACGCTATGTGCGCGAGATCCTCGCCCGCGCCGGCAAGTAAAGGAGATTCTCACCATGATCAAACGCATGACTGCCGCTGGCATCCTGGCGCTCGCTATGGGCTCCGCTTCTATGCCGGCATTCGCAAGCGGCTGGCCAGTCTTCGACGCGGCCAACTTCCTGAAGAACACACTGACAGCTGCTCAGGCCCTGAAGACCGAGGTGTACGAAAACACCAACATCGCCTACCAGTACAAGATGATGTTGAATCAACTGGCGCAGGCCACAGGTCTCGACCCCGCCGCCCTGGCGGAACAAGCCAATGCCACCAAGGCCGACATCTCCAAGCTTGAGGAGTACGGCCAAACACTGCAGTCCCTCTATGGTGGCATTTCGGAAAGCGCCGACTTTCTTGCGCGTGTCCAAAGTCTTGTGGTTGTGTCTGGAAAGACGCCTGAACAATGGTTCCAGGACCAACGTACGCTAATCAGCAACGGCGACAAGGCAGCTAAGCAGCTCTTCTCCCTAGCTAGCAAAATCGCGGGAAACAATCAGTCTCTGGCGAAGCGACGGGCAAAGATCCAGGAAGACATGACGCTCTCCCCTACCGCCCAAGCGACCGCCGAAGCGACGAATCACATGCTCGACGTGCTGGCCAGCCAGAACAGCGACGTGCTGCAGCTCATGAGTGCCAAGGCACAGTCGGATGCCACGAAGGACCAGAGGGCGCTGGCTTCCGACACCGAGGCCACGAACGTGACGCAGCAGATCCAACGCGATCAGGAAGCCCAACTCAACAAACTGCGCCAGACGGTGTTCAAGAACTGATGCGTACCTTTCGAGCCCCTGTCATGCCGTCACGCTTCGTGCGTCTGCTGCTCGCCGCCTTCGCGGCGGTCCTTCTCAGCCTGAGTGCTGGTGCCGCAATCGCGCAGAGCGAAACCGTGGATCTTCCGGGAACAGGAACGCCAGCCGGTAGCGGGTCTGCGAGCAGCACGCAACCCGGTAACGACAAGCCGGTCTATATCTCCCCGCCGGGAACGGTTGCGGAAGGGCTCGGAAAGGCTGCAGGGAAGATCCAGGGTCTGCGAAGTGGGCTTTCGGCGGGCGCACTCAGGCTTAGCGATACGGTCCGATCCGAAGCAGACAAACTGGCCTTCGGCTTGGGCGTCATCACGCTTGTCCTGGCGGGCTTCCGCTTCGCGGGGACTGGGGACGCGACCGCTGCGTGGACCGATCTGTTGGAGGAATTGACCCTCATTGGGATCTTTGCCGCGATCTATGTCGGCTATGACCAGTTCGGGCCGGGGATCTTCGAGTGGTTCAATGCCTTAGCCACGCGGATCAATGGCGCAGAGGTCACCCCGGGCGCAAGCATCATCACAACGGCCGGCAAGCTCTGGGATTCGTATGTCAGGATCGCCACGAGCGGGTTCAGCCTAGAGAACATCTTGAAGTCCATGGTTGCTGCGATCCTTCTGTTCCTTGCCTTTCTGGCCTGCGCGTTTGCAGCGATCATCTTTTACTTCTTCACGATGCTTGGAGAGTTGCAAGTCGCAGTAGGCGTGGTGGTCGGCCCGATCGCTGTAGCGCTAGCCTTCTCGTCTTTTACGCGTCGCTACTTCACGGCATGGCTCGACTACATGTTCAGCGGCTCGCTGTATATCGTTGTCGCGGCGATCATTTCCCGTCTCGTGACAACCACGTTGGACTCCACGCTAGGCAGTGTCAATGATGCAGGCACCGACACGATGGCGGCCGGCGTGTACGCATTGGCAATTTCGATCATGCTGATACTGATTTCTCTGGAGATCCCCGCTATCGCCGGCAAGCTGTTCGGCACAGGCGGAGGCGTCTCGGGCGGCGGTGCGCTACGTGCCGCTGGCCGCGGTGCCTGGAAGCTCGGCGGGAAGATGGTGAAGTGAACATGCATACCCCAATGACCACCGGCGAGCTTTTGGCGGCACACCAGTCGCGCACCGACCTGATCCGCCAGTACGCCAACGAGGCCGAGCCGGCAGTATTCGCGAAGAAGTGGACCGCGATCCTGGAACGGTGCGCCGTCTGGTTCTCCTCGATGCCGCTACGCCCTGAAGAACACGCGGAGCCAGGCGGCGCGTTTCGTGCCACGGTCGAGGTGGCCTACTTCGCCATGCGCCTCTCGGGTGGCCAGAAGTTCGGCGCGGATAAGCCCTCCGAGCAACGTCGGCGCCTTGAGCCGCAATACCTGTACGCCCTCTTCCTCGCAGCGTGCTGCTCCAGACTGGACGAGCCATGCAGGCATTTCCAATTTCACCGCGCAGTTGACGGCGCCGAATGGCTGCCGGCACTGCACGGCGCCTTTGGTCCATGGCTGGGCGATGGCAGCTACCGTGTGACACGCCGTGCGGCGGCGCTGCCCGTCGAACGCATGCGGACTGCCCTTCTCGCCCGCGAGATTCTCGGCCAGGACATCCTGGCCAGCCTGGACAGCGAAGTGCTGTCGGAACTGTTCGCCGCCATCAACCCCGAACCCCGCCCGGTCACGCTTGAGTCGCTGCTGCACAAGGTGGTCCGACTTGCCGTCGACGCCACCACGAGCTTTGAGCTGAAGGCGCGTCGCGCGGACTTTGCCCCAGTGGGGACGCCGGCACCGCCGGCGGACTTGCTCGCTGTGGGATCTCTGCCCCAAGAGTCCGTGAAGGCTGCCCCGGCTGATACCCCGCCCCATGCCGTGGTGCCTCCGACCGAGAGCGCCGCAGCCTCCGTCATCTGCCTCTTTGCTGCCGCTGGCGCCAAGGGGACTCCGGCACCTGAAGCCCGCGACGCGACACCTCAGCAAGATCTCCCCAGCCCCCAAGAAGTTCCACGTAGTGCTCAGCCAATGCAGCTGGATAGTGGGCGCAGCCTCCGTCGCGGCTCGGATGAATTGGCCGCGCCCGAAGGGCTCGCGGACGTCCTCGGGAATGCATCCAACCTGATGCGCGAGTTCTTCCTCGCGTTGGCGCAGGACATGACAGCGGGGAAGGTTCCAGTGACCTGGGCGGGCAACCGGCTTGTCTTGCCAAAGCGGGCGCTGGGCAACTATGGGCTGTCTAGCGACACGCTGATCAACAGCCTAAAGAAGCTGTCCTTTCTGGCGCGAGTCCAGGGCACCGATCTCGTGCTGACCGAGAAGATCAGTGCCGTTCTCGCATCGCGCCCTCCGGTTCAGGAGGCTTGAGCATGCGCCATTATGTGAACCACTTTCGGCCGATCTTCGAGATGCGAGCCGCGACCGGGTGGCTCGGTGCATTGGTCCTGCTGCCATTGTCCGGGATGCCGCACTGGGGATACTTCGCCCTGCTCTGCCTGGCTGCATTTTCACTGCGCGCGGCGCAATTCTGGAAGGCCCTGAAGTTCCGCATGGCCATCTCCACGAAGTGGCTGACCAAGATCCGCATCGAGGCCCTCCTGCACACCACGGCACAGATGCGGCGCGATGAAGACGCCATGTACCTTGGCACCGGGTTCGAATGGACACAGCGTCATTGCCAGATCGCTCACGACATCCTGCGGATGCCCACCAACGACATTCCCGGCTTGCCGAAGTGGCTTCCCAAAGAGGTGGCTGCCGTCGTCGAGAGGCAATTCGCCCCGGCGAATGCATTACGGGACCGGTCTCCGCAGGGCAAGTCCTGGATCCACGGGATGGAGCCGAAGAAGGTGCACGTCCCGCTCCATTACAAGGCGCTGCCGGGCCACACGGCTGTGGCAGGAACGACCGGCAGCGGCAAAACCCGCACCTATGAGGTCATTTGCACCCAGGTCGTTCACGATCCGGACGACATTTTAATTATTGTCGACCCTAAAAATGACCGCGAATGGAAGGAGCGCGTCGAACGCGAATGCGCCCGCGCCGGCCGAAAGTTCCTGTACTGGAAGCAGGCGGCGCCGTCCGAGTCTATCCGGCTCAACCCGCTAGAAAACTGGTCGCAGCCGTCGGAAATCGCCAGCCGGATTGCCCAACTGCTAGAAGAGGGTCCGTTCCGGGACTTCGCATTCCTCTTCATTGACCGTGCCGTCAAGGGCGAGCTTTACGTCGGTGACAAGCCGAACCTGCGTTCCATCCTGAATTACGCGCAGAGCGGCATCAACAATCTACTAGACCGCGCTCTGCGTCGCTTCTTCGCGGAAATGGGATTCACCGCCTGGGAGGACGAGGCGGGATCCTACATGCAGCAGGTCGGGCAGCGCCCCGGCGGGACGCTGATCGAGGCCATGGTTCGTTTGTACACCGAGCGGTACTTCAACGTCGGCCGCGGCCACGAATCCATCGATGGCCTGGTCGGCACCTTTGTTCATGACCGCGACCACTACATGCGAATCATCGCCTCGGTTCTTCCGCTCCTGCAGATGCTTGCCACTGGGGAGACGGGGCTCATGCTCGCCCCCAAGGCGGACGATTTCACCGATGACCGCGAGATTTGGGACATCGACAAGGTGATCAAGCAAAAGGCAGTGCTGTTCGTCGGCCTGGACTCCCTCTCCAGCAGCATCGTCGCGAAGGCCATCGCCTCGATGATCCTGTCCGACGTCGCGTCGGTGGCCGGCGCCATCTACAACTTCTACGCCAAGCCGCCTAAGGTCGTCCTGGTCATCGATGAGGTGGCCGAGGCGATCAATGAGCAGGTGATCCAGATCCTCAACAAGGGCCGCGGCGCAGGCTTCAATGCCTTGGTCGCCTTCCAAAGCCGCTCCGATTTGGAGGCGAAACTGGGAAACGCAGCAAAAATGATGCAGGTTTTGGGGAATCTCAACAACCAGATCATCTTACGATTGGAAGACACGGACACGGCCCAGTGGTTCTCGGACAAGGTTGGGGAAACGGCGATTCAGAACATCACCACCACCAGCAGCACGAGCACTGGATCCGAGGCACATATCGGCGAATTCAACGGGTCGGTTTCGCGTTCGACGCAACTGGAAAAAGCGCCGCTTATCCCGACTCAGCTGATCACTATGCTGCCCAACCTGCAATATTTTCTGCGCATCTCTGGTGGATCCGTCTACCAAGGCCGGATTCCCATCATCGAAGGATAGTACGCCGACATGCAATCAAGTCTGTTCCGCGCAGTGGTCAAGCAATACAAGCTGTCGCCGAAGCTCTCGCCGGCGTTCACGGTGTCCCCCGAACTGATCGACGCGTGCAGCCGTGTTGTCGACTACATCGGCCTGAACTTCTGCATCCGGGAAGAGCCGCTGGTCAAGGAAATGCTGGTCGATGCCATCCAGTCGTACCGGGCCGCGCGTAAGGCCGGCGACGCGAACATCGCCTTCATGCAAGGACTGTTTTCGCGCTCGCACGAGCTCTACGAGAAGCGATATGCCGCCTTCAAAGGTGAGAAGTACAACGTCTGGTATCCGTACAACGAACCGATCCCTGTGTTCGAGGCAAGGCAGGAACCGGGCTATGTATGCCGCGTTGTCGACGAACCCTGCCCGGGCGTCGTGACGCAGCGCAGCGCTGCCTTTCAGCTCGCCGCCCGCGTGCTGACTGGTCACACCTTCCGTCGCTACTTCGAGGAATACGATGTCGCAAAGTTCTATGCTCAGTGAGATGGGTGTGTCCATCCGCTACGCCGTGGAGAACGTCCGGATGTTCCCGGTCAAGCTCGCAAGCCGCTTGTCCGGCGTGGCTTGGGACGACGCTGCAGGCATGCAAGCGTGGATTCGTCAGGACATGACGGCGGAGAAGCGTGGCGCCATTCCGGAAGAGTTCCGTTACGGCCGCGCAGCATTCTGCTTTTCGCTCATACGCCTGTCGCTCGTGAAGCCCAGGCATTTCTGGGGTGCCGTTGGCTCGCTGGCCGTACTGGCCATTCTCCTTCTCCGCCAGTGGGTGCTGTGATGGCAGGAAGCCGATTTGCCGGGCATATCCGCGTCTGGTTGCTCGCCGCACCCCTGATGCTTTGCGTGCTCGCACCGATGCTGCCGGAGAGCGAGCGCTTCGAGATTGGCGCCGACGAGCAGACCTCTGTCGAGGCGGTCCTGGGTGAAGTGCGCGCCTCTGGCGCCACAGGTGCCGCGAACGAGCGGTTTCGTGCGTGGTTCGTCGATTCTGGGTTGTTGCGCTCCTCGCTATCCGGTTCAGCATCCAGCTCCGCCCTCTCGGACGCTGGTGCGTCAGACCTCGGGAGGCGGTGGGTGCGCAACTTCTGGATGACCATCTATCGCGCGCTGTATCGGGCAGCCGTCGCACACACCTGGGCGTTCGGCGCCATCATCTTCCTGATCGCGATGCTCAACGACGGCGCCGTGGCCAGGCGCATCAAAGCTTCTGCCGCCGGATTCGCGAGTCCGCTCTCCTTTCACCTCGCCGCGCACGGCTTGCTGGTTACGTTCGGCATCGGCGCGTCGGCGCTTCTGGTTCCCGTGCCGCTGCTTGCTTACTGCTGGTCGGCTGCGGCACTTCTGGTCGGGGTGCTTGGCTGGCGTCTTGCAGCCTCATTCCACGTCAATCGCTAGCTTGTCTCGCCTTATTTTGCATTCAATTCGCGGACCCTATACCGCATCAACGGAGAAACCCCACATGAGCACCGCAGAACATATCGACATGATCGACGATGCAATGACCCTGCCGGCCGAGGTCGCCCTCTCCGGCGACCATCCTTCCACAGCCGGAACTTCGGGGTTTACCGACGCAGGCCCGCTTGAGCCGGGTTCGGTCGAGCATGAGCTTCAAGAGATGGTCGATGCGGCAGACTCACTACGCAAGGACGGTGTGATCTCCGCCGCTGACGCCGAGAAGAAAAAGGCCGAAGTGGAGAAAACTCGCAAGCTGTTCCGCGAGTTGCCGCCCGAGCAACGCGCGGCCATCGTCAAGCGCCGCCGCGACCTGGGTCTGCAGATCCTGAACCGCGAGCTCGCCGGTGCCGCAGTGGTGGCAGTCGACCTGAAGCTTAACCACACACGGCTCCGCCCGCTGTTCCTCCAGTCGTGGCCCTACCTGAACCGGATGAGCCTGAACCTGCAGCGCTTCGGTGCGGATACGTTCAGCCGAAGCGAACTGACTACCGTCAACGACTTCCTCGAACGTGAGCTGGCCAAGCTTGAGGACTACGTCGACGAGCAATTGCGCGTGGCGAAGGCTTACTGCGAGATGCGCGAGGCGGAAATGAAGGCCAAGAACGACATCATCTTCCGGCCCACGGTTACCCGGCCATCGCTGGAGATGGAAATCCAAGCGTACTCACGCTTCTCGCTGCGCGGGCTGCAGGTTCTGGTCAATTTCGACAAGACGATGGACGAGTTTGATTTTATGGTGTGGAACGGCATCCGTGATCAGTCCGACGTCAATGACCAGGTGAACAGCTTCCTGCGCAAGTTCCAGCCGCTGGCGTTGCGTAGCTACACTACGCACTTGAAGTTGATGACAACGATCCGCGGCATCTAGAGCTCATCGATGCCCGCCCCGTCTCTCGATAGACTCAACGCCGCCCAACGGGAGGTCGTGCTGCTGCGTAGCCACTGCGTTGCGGTCGCATGCCCTGGTGCGGGTAAGACCTCCACTATGGCCACGAAGGCAGCGCACTTGCTGTCGGATCCTGAGGTCGTTGTGGGGGCCGTCTCCTTCAGCAAGGATGCGGCGCTGGAACTGCGCGAGCGCATTCTCGCGCTTGCAGGGGAAACTGCTAAGAAGCGGCTCATTGCGGGGACGTTCCACTCCTTGGCCTATAAGCAAATCCGCGTGAAAGGATCGAAGGGCCAAACGATCCTGATGGATGGCGAGCGTCTCGCATTAGTCGATCAGGCCTTGCAAGCGGCGGAGCTCGATTGGAAGCTAGACGATGCCATCAGAGTCATTGAGAACCTCAAGACTGCCCTAGCCATCGTGCCGACAGAAACCCCTGAAGGACGGCTTCTGGCTGCCTATCAAGACTCCCTTGAACGAAATGGGGCGCTTGACTTCCATGACATGCTGCGTCATAGCGTAAGTGGGATGCAATCCGGGTCACTCAAGCCCTATCCTTTTCTGTCAACGCCGATTTAAAAGTGACCCACTTTCCCAAGATTCGCCGAAGTAAAACTGACCCACCTGGGTCCTGTCAGCCGGCCGTCTTCGCGGTAGTCCGACTGTTCGTTTGCCCTGCCCGGCGCTTGTCC
>NZ_JBFTOQ010000086.1:0-15404 GCF_056398045.1 Cupriavidus sp. 05L411
GCGGCGCACCATGCAACCACGTCTATTCGAAGTCCGGGGCGGCGAAACGCTGTGAGCGTTGTGCTCTGGCCCGATTCGGAAAACATGCTAATGGGTGAGTACGGATAGGATCAATCGGACGTGTCCTATTTTCTGAAGAAATTTAAAAATATTTCTGTGGTGGATCACCGTGTAGTGGCAATGCCAATATTCGGAAATTTCCTATTCTTCGATGGTCCGCGCCGGGCAGCAGCAGGAAGTACGCCTGGCGTGCTCCACCGCAGGCGTGCCGCTGTTCAACCGGATCGTTGCCGCAAGCACTGGAAATCGTTTGAATCCGTTGTGTGATGCAGCGCCACGACAAGCGATCGCATAGGGCCTGCAGTGCCGTCCCGATTGCCTCGGACGGCGGCGAAATCTGTCGTGTTTGTGGTGTGATTGGAGCCGGCGTGCAGCCGGAATGCAGCCGGTCAAGACCGGCTGAACAAGACCGCCCCATGAACGTGGAGCAGATAACGGTGCAGATCAGCCGTCGTTCAATGGCATGGTCTTGTTAGCAGGCATCAGTGATTGCGGCTTCAGCCAGCGCCTCGGAAAAATCCGAATACCGGCATGGTCTCCTACCTCCTCACATACCCCTCCGGCGCCGTCACATTCCCCTGCGCCACGGAAGCATTGGTGGATATCACATAAACCGGCGTCTCCGTCAGAGCCAGTGCAACCTGTCCATTCGCGTAGGCCACGGACGCGGCATTCCCCATCATGTCGACCACCGTCACCTGCCCGCTGGACCCGGGCGCATCCACCTGCAGGCTATAGGCAACGTTATACGTCGCGCTGAACCCCGTATCCGCGCTCCAGTTGGCATTGTTGTGCGCCCACAATGCCGTCACCACGCTGCCATTGTTGAGCCGCTGGAATGCATAGCCATAGACGCCGAACGGCAGCCCATTGAGCGGCCCCAGCGTATTGGTGCCGTCGATCAGCCGGGTCATCGCCGCGACTGCCAGCGCGGCGGGCTTCGGGCTGATCTTGGCGGGGCCGTAGGTGCCTTGCGGGTTGACCAGGTCGAAGAACAAGCCGTAGCCGGCAGCGTCGGTGGGGATGTCCGTGGCGTAGAACATATAAGTCACGTCCGCGCCCTCTCCTAGCAGTATCAGGTGCGTGCGGGCAACCACCGCGCCATGTGCGTACAGGACGTTCTGCGTCGGGTAGTTCGGGCCATAAGCGGCGCCAAGGTCGTAGCTGATGCCAGTCTCGGTGACGAACAGCCGCGCGCCGCGCTTGAGCAGGGTCGCGACGGCATGGCGCAACTCACGCATGGCGGCCGGCAGCGCGTTGGCGGCGTTGGAGGGATCGCTGTTGCCGACCAGGCGCTCCGGCGGATGCGATGGCGAAGTGCCTACGTCGTAGTAGCCGTGCGCCGTCACGCCGTCGAGATACTGGGCAAAACCCAGTGGCGCCAGCCGGTTCAGCCAGACGGTGTTCTCGCGCACCATGGCGTTGGTGGTGCCCATGATCACCGCGCTCGGGTCGGTGCTGTGGACGCCCTGGAAGGTGGCCTTGTACATCGCGGTGAAGTTGGCATCGGTATCCAGCCACGGCAGGCCGCCGTTATAGTCGGGTTCCCAGGTGACCTGATAGTAGTTGGCCGATTGCGCGGGGAAATACCGGGTCCGCACCGTGTTCGACTCTTGCCCAACCCGGGTCATGTAGTCCTGGTAGGCGGGCAAGGATTTCGGCGCGTAGCTGTGGGTGGCCACGCCGGTGGGACTCGCCCAGGCGGGAATGCCGTCGAGCTGAATCAGCCGCATCAGGTCGCCAGGCTTGAAGTACGAGGCGAGGTGGTCCACCGCGGGATTGAACGTATTAGGGCCGTTGGGTTCTTCCACGTACCAGTTGCGGTTGTCGTTGGCCCACGACAGGCCCAGCGCCGGATAGAGCGGACGATAGCCGTCGCCATCGCAGCAGCCTTGCCCGGGCAGCAGGTAGGCCGCGCCTTGCCCGCCGAAGCGGTGCAGGTCCTGGCTGGCGTAGCTGACCGCTGGAAGCACCGAAGAAACGTCGGGCAGTACACCGAACGTCGCAATGCCGCTGGGCCGGGTGCCGCGTGCGAGCAGCGAGCCTGCGCCGGAGGCCAGGCTTGCCGATCCGGCAAAGTAGCCTGACAGCGTGGACGTGCAGTTCAGCGTCGACACGATCGCACCGGCGGCAACCGGGAACTGGCCGCTGGCGCGCACCTTGTTCCAGGTGTCGGAGATCTGCCAGTTCACCGTGTCCGCGCTGCCGGCGCGGGTGGTCACGCTCACCTGGAAAGTACTGCCCGAGGCGAACATCCGCGTGCCGTCGCCGCCCGGGGTATCCATCTCGATGGCATTGCCGCCGCCCGCGGCGGCAATGCTGCCGGCAGGCGCGGTGCAACTGAGCGTGCCGCTGCCCGTCGGCGCCACTGGCGTGGTCGGGGTGGTGGGTGTCGTGGGCGTGGTGGGCGTGGTGGTGCCGGTGTCCTCATACGAACACGTCTTGCCGAAGCCGGGCGCGGGGTCGCCGAACACGCCGTTGTTGCAGGCCACGCCATTGGTGAAGGTCAGGGTGACGTATTGCGTAGCGGTCCCATAGCGGACCTGGCGTGTGCCGGTAAAGCTGCAGAAGCCGTTTTCCGAGCTGCAGGCAACCCAGGTGCTGGTGGCGGGGGGCGTCGTCGAGCCGCTCGTGCCGGAGTCGTACCAGCAACTCTTGGCAAACCCGGACGCGGGGTCCCCGAACACGCCGTTGTCGCAACCGGTGCCGCCGGTGAAGGTCTTGATCACGTACTGCGTATCGGTGCCGTACTTGACCTGGTGGGTACCGGTGAAGGCGCAGGTCTGGTATTCCGAGGCGCACAGCGTCCAGGTGACATCCGCTGGCTGCAGGGTTGCCGCGGGGGTTGCGCTGGTGGCGTCGCCGCTGCGGTCACCGCCGCAACCCGCGATCGCAAACAACAGCAGCAACAGGATGCCGGCGCGCTGCAAGGCAACGCGTATCCAAGGGCTCCCCGCAGCCGGGGCCGGGTTCGGGCTGGTAAGCGTCGACATGGCTTCCCCATCGTTTGGCCTGCGTCGGGTCAACGCGGGCGCAACATTAACGCAGTAACGCAGTAACGCAGGGACCCCGTAGGCCCCCCGAATGAATGGAAAACTGGCGGGCGCTGGACGCGCCTTGCTCGTGCAGCCTCTGGCCGAGGCGTTTTATTCGCGATGCCCCTGGCGCGGCCAGCCAGGGCAAGGCCGCAACGCAAGGCATGTGAGACGCGCGGCCTGCAAGACCTGCCGCGGCGGGGTTGAGTGAGCCCTCCGGCGCAGCTGGCAGGGTCCGGGCCGAACGAAGCCTGGCGCACCATTGTGGTGAGCGCGCCGGATAGAAGTTTACCCGCACGCCCCTGGCTATGGCCGCCAGGATCTAGTGCTTATCGGACGAAGCCAGAGCCGCAGGCATGGCCGGTGCGCGGCGTGCGCATGGCGCGCCGGGAACAGGCGGCGGCACCGGCGGCACTAGTAGCAAATCACCGGAGCGTAATACGGCGAGTAGTGCCAGATGATCTGCTGGAATGGCGCATGGCGTCCGTAAGCCACCGTACAGAGCCCAAGCAGGGCAACGCCGGCGATCAGGCATTTGCCCAGCCGCTTCGGCGCGCCCTGGCAGGCACGCAGCACCCAGAACGCGACGGCGCCGCCCAGAAGCCATCCGGCGATGACCTCGGCCGGTGTATGCGCGCCCAGGCGCACGCGGCTAAAGCAGATCAAGGCGGCCAGCATCAAGCCGAGCACGAAGCCGCCTTGGCGCCACGAGGCCCGGAAGCTGCGCAGCAGCAAGCCGAGGAACACGGACCACACCGCCGACGAGAGCATCGCATGGCCGCTGATCACGCGCATGTCGAAGCGCTCCAGCACCGTGCCGCAGCCGGTGTGCAGCAGCTTGCTGGCCAGCACCAGCGCCGCGGCCGCCGCCAGGCACAGGGCCCAGCGCAGCGCCACCCGCCAGCCGGTGCTTTGCAGCAGCCACAGGCCGGCGGTCAGCGCCAGCGGCAGCGTCACCGCGGCATCGCCGAGATCTGTGATCCGGTACCAGTTCATCGTGTTTCCATCTGCTTGCGTTGGCGTGCGGGCGAGCGCGCCGCCGAACTCGCCATCGATCTCCATCGATGGCGCTGCCGGCTTCCCTGTGGGCGCCTTCCCCTTCCTATTGGCCACAATGTATGCCCCCCGCGCGAGGCCAGGGCGGCGCGATGCATGCGCTGTCGGAATACAGCGAACTGTTGGCAGATGGCGCGCGCTGCGCAGCGATACGCTGGCTTCGCCACGGCTGGCTCCGGACCATGCCATGCGGCAGGAGCCGCACGCGCCGAGGCAACCGACCGGCAAGACGCCAAGCCTTTCAAACCAGACGACGGGGGTAGTTTCATGCTCAAGATCAGGAAAGCCGTATTCCCGGTGGCCGGCCTCGGCACGCGATTTCTGCCGGCCACCAAGGCCAGCCCGAAAGAGATGTTGCCGGTGGTCGACAAGCCGCTGATCCAGTACGCCGTGGAAGAAGCGATGGCCGCGGGCATTACCGAGCTGATCTTTGTGACGGGGCGCAGCAAGCGCGCCATCGAGGATCATTTCGACAAGTCCTACGAGGTCGAGGCCGAACTGATGGCGCGCGGCAAGCAGCAATTGCTGGACCTGGTGCGCAGCATCAAGCCGGCCCACGTCGATTGCTTCTATGTGCGGCAGGCAGAGCCCCTGGGACTGGGCCACGCGGTGCGCTGCGCCAGCAAGCTGATCGGGGACGAGCCCTTCGCCGTGATACTGGCCGACGACCTGCTCGACGCGCGCACGCCCGTGCTCAAGCAGATGATCGAGGTGTTCGACCACTATCACAGCTCCGTCATCGGCGTGGAGGAGATCCAGCCGCAGGATTCACGCTCCTATGGCGTGATCGACGGCAAGCCTTGGGACGACCGCATCTTCAAGATGTCCGGCATCGTGGAGAAGCCCGCGCCGGAAGTGGCACCGTCCAACCTTGGGGTGGTGGGGCGTTACGTGCTGATGCCCAGCATCTTCGAATTCCTCAACGCGCTCAAGCCGGGCGCCGGCGGCGAGTTGCAGCTCACGGATGCCATCCAGGCGCTGCTGGCGCGCGAGCAGGCGCTTGCCTACCGCTATGAGGGACGCCGCTTCGATTGCGGCAGCAAGCTGGGCTACCTGAAGGCCACCGTGGAGTTCGCGCTGCGCCATGCTGAAGTCAGCGCACCGTTCGCGCAGTACCTGCGCACCGAATGCGCCATCGTCGCGCAAGCCCTGGCCCACGGCAGCGACCGGCCAACGCAAGCGGCAATCGCGACGCCCGGGCTGCAAACCGATGTGCAAACCGAAGCACAAATCGAAGCACAGGCCGAAGCGGAAACCGAGAGCGATGCGCGCTTGATTCCGCTGGCCGCCTGACCCTGGCCCACGCCATCCCGGCGCGAAGCACCGGGGCCGTCTTGCAGCCGGCCCCGGTCAGCGGAAATATGCCCTTGTGTTCTCGTGCACCTCGCCATGCGCCAGCAGCTCGGCCGGCGTCATCCAGCAATACTCGCTGTGCTGGTCAGGTTGCCCGAGCGGCGCGGCGCCGGGCATGGTCCACGCATAGGCAAGCACCACGTAGTGCGTGGAGATGCCGGGCTCTGCGGCGAAGTTGTCCGGATAGTGATGTTCGAACACGCCGCGCGGCGCGGCATCGCCGCGCTCGACCCCGGTGAGGCCGAGCTCGTCCGCCACGATGCGCCGGAACGCGGCGTCCAGGCCCTCGTCCTTGCGGATGCGCCCGCCCGGCACGAACCACGACCCTTGCGCCGGCCGGTTACGGCGCCGGCCAAGCAGCACCCGGCCTTGCACATCGGTGACGAGCAGGTCGATCGAGACCAGCGGGGTGTTGGCAACCACGGAGAGGAAATCCGATTTGGCAAGCATGGCGCGCGCGACTCCAAAATCGAAAGACTACCATCTGCCTGAACCTGCCTGAACCTGCCTGCTTGAGCTCGCTACGATCCGCTTCATCCCGCAGCAAGCGTGCTGCCCCGAAAAAAGAACAGCGCCGGCATGCATGCCGCGTGGAGGTCCGGGAACAGATCGTTCCGCCTTGGGGCTGGACCGAAACCCGTCGACACGACCCTGCCGGCGCAGAAAGACGCCTCGCCCACCGGGGGATAGGCGAGGCGCAAAGCACGGGCAAGTGGGTCAGACCTGTCCGCGACGTATGGAGCCTACCCGCGGCGAGGTGATTCGAAGGTGGGCTAGCGCACCAGGCGTTGCGCCCGGCGAACTAATGGCGGATGGCGACTGCCTGGCACACCAGGTGCAGGCAATGCCTTAAAATTCTCCCGCCGCTGCCGTTATTTCACTGGCGGCCAACTGTCACTGGCCGCACGCCAGACTGCGCCACCGCGCGCGACGATGCCCAGGAATTCCTATGCAATACGACCCGATACAGCTCGCCCAGCTCGGCTGCATCCTTATGGCAGTGCTTTGCGCGGCACTTGCAATCCGGCACAACCGCAAGCGGACCCGTGTCGACCATCGCATCTCCGAACTGGAGCGCCAGCTCCGCGAACGCGCACCAGCGCGCCACGAGGCTGCGGGCGAAGCGCGCATCTTCGGGTAACACGGTGTGCGTCGTGAAGCACGCCCGGCGGGATGCGTGCCCCACGATGCACACCGCGGCGCAAATGAGCGCGAGAACAGCGAGGGAAAATAGGGGCTTTTCCTCATACGATGCCCCAACGCTAGTACGTATCATCCGTCGCGTGACAAGTTGCAGCGCATAAGTTATTAAATCCGAAAGCTGGGCCACAAGCGGCTTTGCCGCCTGGAACGACTTGCTTGCCGGTCTTCGCAGCGTGACTCCAGCATTGCCCACACAGGCCATAGAGCCAATGGGGCAGGAGCAACGTGGTGTGGATGTCGCGGGGTGTAAAAAGCCATTCTTCGGAATGGCTTTTTTTATGGGCCGGCGCGTCGATGTGCCGCCCCCCGCACGGCGTCGTACCGGTCCTTATATACTCCGCCACATCATCAAGCGCCCGCACGGGCCGGGAGAACGGGCGTGGATCGACTGCAGGCCATGAAGACCTTCGTCACCGTGGTGGAGACAGGCGGCTTCACCGCCGCCGCGCGCAAGCTGGATATCTCGCTATCGGTGGTCAGCCGCATCGTCAACGAGCTGGAAACGCACCTGGGCGTGCGCCTGCTGACCCGTACCACGCGGCTGGTCCGCATGACCGACACCGGCGCGGCTTACTTCGAGAACTGCCGCCGCCTGCTGAGCGAGATCGACGAAGCCGAACTGGCGGCGACGGGCGCGCATGCGGCGCCGCGCGGCCAGCTTGCCATCACGGCTTCGGTGCTGTTTGGCGCCGCCTACGTGATGCCGATCGTCACCGAATACCTGAACCGCTACCCGGAGGTCGACGCGACCTGCCTGTTCCTGGACCGGATCGTGAACCTGGTCGATGAAGGCATCGACGTGGGCGTCCGCATCGGGTCGCTGCCGGATTCGTCGCTGCAAGCCGTGCGCGTGGGCCAGGTGCGGCGCGTGGTGTGCGCGGCGCCGTCCTACCTGGCCAGCCACGGCGCGCCGCAAACCCCGGACGACCTCGCCGGCCATGCGACCATCCTGCCCAGTGGCGCCAGCAACACGGCGGAGTGGCGCTTCAACCGCGACGGCACGCCCGTGGTCACCCGGCTGCAGCCGCGCCTGACCACCACCACCAATGACTCCGCAATTGCCGCCGCCGTGTCCGGCTTTGGCGTCGTGCGGTTGCTGTCGTACCAGGTGGCCAGGCAACTGCGCGACGGCTCGCTGCGCATCGTGCTGGCCGACGTGGAGCCGCCGCCCCTGCCCATCAACGTGATCCACCGGGAAGGCCGCCATGCCACGCGCAAGGTCCGCGCCTTCCTGGACCTCGCCATCGAAACGCTGCGCGCGGACAGCACGCTGAACGCACCGGCAAGCTGACGGGGGGCGCCAGGCGCCCGGATTCTTCGTGAAACAAGAATAGTGCCTTCTCGCCGGGGCCGTTTTTCGTGCTTCGGGACGCACCTATGATCCATCCACGCACACGGACCGGACACGGCGCAGGCGGGCCTTCTCCCAAGCCCCCCTTCAAGAACCCTTCGGACCCTGTGCCAGCTGCCACCGGGCGGCGCCATTCACCCAACACGCCGAGGATCACCGCCATGCAAGTCTACTGCCACCCCCTCTCCGGACACTCGCACCGCGTCCGCCTGTTCCTGTCGCTGATCGGCGCCCATGCCGAAGCGATCGAGGTCGACCTGGCCAACGGCGCGCACAAGGCCCCCGAATTCCTCAAGCTCAATCCGTTCGGCCAGGTGCCCGTGCTGGTGGACAACGACACCGTGATCACCGACTCCAACGCCATCCTGGTGTACCTGGCCAAAAGGTTCGGCAAGACGGACTGGCTACCCGAATCGCCCGCTGGTGCCGCCGCGGTACAGAAATGGCTGTCGGTCGCCGCCGGCGAGATCGCCTACGGCCCGGCCGCCGCGCGCCTCGTCACCGTGTTCGGCGCCCCCTACAACGCCAAGGAAGTGATTGCCCGCGCGCACGTCATCCTCAAGCGCGTTGACGACGTGTTGGCCAAGGGCGCGTGGCTGGCCGCCGGCCACCCCACGCTGGCCGATGTGGCGCTGTACAGCTACATCGCCCGGGCGCCCGAGGGCTTTGTCGATCTGTCGGACTACGCCAACGTCAGGGCCTGGCTGCAGCGCATCGAAGCCCTGCCGGGCTTTGTGGCGTTCAAGCAGACGCCGGCCGGCCTCGCCGCCGCCTGATCAGCACGCCGGTATTAGCCTGGCCACCGATCGCCGCACAGGAAGGAGCAACCGCCATGTCCGCCCAAGCCCATTCATCCACGCAAGCGACCCATGTTCCCGCGCAGCCCTGGCACGCCGGCGAGCGTAGCCTGCAGGCTCGCGCAGGCGTTGCCGGGCACATGGAGGACGTCGGGCAGCGCGTGGTGCGCGACTACATGCCCGACCAGCACCGCGAGTTCTTCGCGCAACTGCCAATGGTGGTGCTGGGCGCGGTCGCGCCGGATGGCCGGGTGTGGGCAACGCTGCGTGCCGGGAAGCCGGGCTTCCTGAACTCGCCGGACGCCACCACGCTGAATATCGCCATGGCCCGCGAGCCCGCCGACCCGGCGGACGCCGGCATGGAAGAAGGCAGCGCCATCGGCCTGCTGGGCATCGACCTGCTGACCCGCCGGCGCAACCGCATGAATGGCACGGCCCGACGTGCCACTGGTGCCGCCGCTGGTGCCGCCGGTGGCAGCGACGGCGTGCTGCGGATCGACGTGGGGCAGAGCTTCGGCAACTGCCCGCAGTACATCCAGAAGCGCGTGTTCGAATTCACGCGCGCGCCAGGCACGCCCGCCCCGGCGGCGGCGCAGCACTTCAGCGCGCTGGATGCGCGCGCGCGCGCACTGATTGGCTCCGCTGACACGTTCTTTGTTGCGTCCTACGTGGACCTCGAAAAGGGAGAGCGCCAGGTGGATGTGTCGCATCGCGGCGGCAAGCCCGGCTTTGTCCGGATCGATGCGGACGGCGGCCTGACCATTCCCGACTTTGCCGGCAACCTGTTTTTCAACACGCTAGGCAACTTCGTGGTCAACCCCATCGCCAGCCTCGTCTTTGCCGACTTCAGCACCGGCGAGCTGCTCCAGCTCTCCGGCAAGGCCGAGGTCATCCTGGACTCGCCCGAGATCGCCGCCTTCCAGGGCGCGGAACGCCTGTGGCGCTTCCTGCCCGAACAGATCGTGCGCCGCGACGAAGCACTGCCGCTGCGCTGGCAGCCGCAAACCGATGGCGCATCGCCGAACTCGCTGATGACCGGCAGCTGGGACGAAGCGGCCAGCCGCCAGCGCGCCGCGGCGCTGGCCAACGCGTGGCGGCCCTTGCGCGTCGCGCGCATCGTCGACGAAAGCAGCGTGATCCGGTCCTTCCACCTGGAACCCACTGACGGCGTCGGCCGCGTGGCRCATCTGGCAGGCCAGTTCCTGCCGATTCGCGTCACGCTGGCGGGCCATGCGCAGCCGGTGATGCGCACCTACACCCTGTCGGTGTCGGCGGCGGACGATGTGTATCGCATCAGCGTGAAGCGCGACGGCACCGTGTCGCGCCACCTGCACGACAACGTCAAGGTCGGCGACCTGATCGAAGCCCGCGCGCCGACCGGCCACTTCACCATCGACACCGCCGAGCGCAGGCCCGCCGTGCTGCTGGCCGCAGGCATCGGCGTCACGCCGATGCTGGCCATGCTCCGCCAGATCGTCTATGAAGGCCTGCGCAAGCGCCGGGTCCGCCCGACGTGGTTCTTCCACTCGGCGCGCACGGTGGCCGAGCGCGCATTCAGCAAGGAGCTTGCGACGCTCACCGAGAGCGCCGGCGGCGCAGTGGAACTGGTGCGCCTGCTGAGCGACCCGAAGGACGCCACCCGGGTCAAGGACTACGACGTGTCCGGGCGCATCGACATCGACCTGCTGCGCGCGCGCCTGCCCCTCGACGACTACGACTTCTACCTGTGCGGGCCAACCGCGTTCATGCAATCGCTCTACGATGGCCTGCGCGCGCTCAACATCGCCGATTCACGCATTCATGCGGAAGCCTTTGGCGCATCGTCGCTGATGCGCGACCGCGACGCCGGCCGCCCGGCCGCGCCCACGGCCAGGCCCGCGCTGCAGCCCGTGCCAGTCACCTTCGTGCAATCGGCCAAGGAAGCCCGCTGGACGCCCGGCGGCGGCTCGCTGCTGGATCTGGCCGAGCAGCGCGGCCTGGCGCCGGCCTTCGGTTGCCGCGGCGGCAGCTGCGGCTCTTGCAGCACGCGTGTGCTGCAGGGCGCGGTGGCCTACGCCAAAGCGCCGGAGTTCGACGTGGCGCAAGGCGAAGCGCTGATCTGCTGCGCGGTGCCAGCGGCAGTGGATGCCGACGGAAACCAAGTCGTCGTGCCCCTGCAGCTGGATCTTTGAGCCGGTTTGCCAGAAGAACGCGAACGCCGGCGGCGGGGCAAGCCAGCTAATCCACCTTGTTGAACAAACTGCTCCCATGATCGTGCAGCAGGGCGATCAGCCGGCCGGCCGCCGGCGATAGCGCCACATCCTTGCGATAGGTCACGCCAAAATTGCGCACCAGCGTGGTCGCCGCCAGCGGCACCTCCTCCAGTTGCCCGCCGCTTGCGCGCAAGGTGCGCCGCGAGACAAAGGTCAGTAGTTCGGTGTCGGCGACCACGCGCGGGATCAACGGGATGGAGTTGGTCTCGATCTGCGCCACGGGCCGGGGCAGGTCGCGCGATTCGAAGGCGTGGTCCAGCCAGGTCCGGCTGGCCACCGCGCGGTTGGGCAGCGCCCACTGATAGCCGGCGAGCTTGTCCAGCGTGACACGCCGGGTCTTGAGGATCGGATGGCCCGCCACCGCGGCCACCACCACGGTGTCCTTGAGCAGCGTCTCGCAGTGAAACTCCTCTTCCTCCTCGGGCACAAAGCCCAGCACCAGGTCAAGCCGCCCCTCCCGCAACTCGTCGCGCAACTCGTAGTTGTTGCGGATGGTGAGCTGCAGCATCACGTTGGCGGCTTGCCCGAGCAGCATGCTGCAGATCCGCGGCAGCAGGTATTCCGCACCGAGCGGCCCGCTGCCCAGGCGCACGGTGCCGACCACGCCGCGCGCGATGGCGCCCACCTCGTCGCGCAGCAGGTCGGCCTCCTGCAGCAGCGACGTGGCACGCGCACGCAGGGCGATGCCGGCCGTGCTGAGCTTTTGCCCTCTGCCCTCGCGCTCGAACAACTCGGCGCCAAGCGACGCCTCCAGCCTGTCGATGGCCTTGGTGAGCGTGGGCTGGCTGCGATGCACCAGCTCGGCCGCGCGGCGGAAGTTGCCCGCGCTAGCCACGGCAAGGAAGTACTTAAGATCGCGAAGGTCCATGGGAGCGTGCTGCCGGGGCAGCCTTGACTGATTACTTTTTTTGAACAGATCCCAAAAATTATAAGCTGGACGGAAACTATTGAGCGAGCAAGAATTCGGCATCGCACCGGGCCTTTGCCCAACGCCTTGATCAGCCTGAGCGCCATGCCAACTACCGTACTTGTCACCGCCCCTCGCCTGGCCCCGGCCGGCGTCCGCCTGCTGGAAGCAGCGGGCGCGCGGATTCTCTACCTTGCCGATGCGAACGGCGCCAACGACGCTGGCGAGGTGGCCCGCATCCTCGCTGCCGAGCCCGTCGACGCCGTCATCTCGCGCACGGCCGCACTGAGCGGCGCCGCCATCGCGGCATGCCCCACACTGAGGGTCATCTCCAAGCACGGCGTGGGCGTCAGCAATATCGATGTGCAAGCCGCCACCGCGCGCGGCATTCCCGTCTATGTCACGCCCGGCGCCAACGCCCAGTCGGTCGCCGAGCTCACGCTTGGCCTGATGTTCGCTGCGGCGCGGCGCGTGACGTGGATGGACCGGGAGCTCCATGCCGGCCGGTGGTCGCGCGCGCAGGATGGCATCGAGCTGCATGGCCGCACGCTGGGGCTGGTTGGTTTCGGGCAGGTCGCCCAACGCGTGGCCACCGTGTGCCTGGCGCTCGGCATGCCGGTGGTGGCGTTCGACCCGGCGCTGGCCGGACGCGCCAGCCCTGTCGCAGGCGTGGCGCTCGCCGATTCCCTCGACGCGCTGCTTGCGGCCAGCGATGTGCTGAGCCTGCATGTGCCCCTGAACCAGCACACCCGCAACATGCTGGCCGCGCCGCAGTTCGCGCGGATGCGGCGCGGCGCCATCCTGATCAACACCGCGCGCGGCGAGGTGGTGGACGAGGCCGCGCTGGTAGCCGCGCTGCAAGGCGGGCAGCTCTACGCAGCCGGGTTGGACACCATGGCCGTCGAGCCACTGCCCGCGCACAGCCCGCTGGCCGCGCTGGACAACGTGGTGCTCACGCCCCATGTGGGTGGCTCCACGCCTGCGGCGCTGGCCGCGATGGCAAGCGATGCCGCGCGCAACGTGCTCGGCTTCCTGCAAGGCAAGCCGCCCGCCGCCACCGCCTGTGTCAATCCGCAGGTGCTGGCCGCCCTCGGTGCGTAACACCGCGCCCCACACAACCGCAAGACACCAGGAACACTGACATGAGCAACGAAGCCACCAAGGCATGGCCCGCGGGCTACCGGATCAACCCTTGCGCCGCCGGCCCCGCGCCAGACATCGTCGCGGCCTTCCGGGAGATGCCGGTTGCCGCCATTGGGGATGCCATGAGCCGCAACATCGGCACCATCGGCCTGCGCCCGTATCACAGCCGCCCCGACACCGTGCTATGCGGGCCGGCCGTGACGGTGCGCGTGCGCCCGGGCGACAACCTGATGATTCACAAGGCGCTGATGATGGTCCGCCCTGGCGATGTGCTGGTGATCGACGGCGGTGGCGACATCACGCAGGCACTGGTTGGCGGCCTGATGCGCACCACGTGCGTGGCCAAGCAACTCGGCGGGCTGGTGATCGATGGCGCCGTGCGCGACGTGCTGGAGTGGGCCGAAGACGGCATGCCCATCTTCGCGCGCGGCCACACCCACCGCGGCCCGAGCAAGGACGGCCCCGGCGAGGTCAACGTGCCGGTGTCATGCGCCGGCATGGCCGTGATGCCAGGCGACCTGATCGTGGGCGACGCGGACGGCGTGATCGCGGTGCCGGCAGCCGAAGCTGCCGACATCCTGCAGCGCACCCGTGCCCACCTGCTGAAGGAAGCAAAGATCCGCGCCGACAACGCCGCCGGCACATCGGACCCCGAGCGCTTCGATGCCGCGCTGCGTGCCAAGGGACTGCCGGTCTGAATCCGGCGGGGCGCGCCCGCAGGGATACCTAGAAAAACAGGAGACAAGACATGCAACGACGCCATTTCCTCCAGGCCAGCGCCGCCATGACGCTAATCGCCACCGGCATTGCCCGCGCGCAAGGCCCGTGGCCACAAAAGCCGATCCGCCTCGTCGTGCCCTTCCCGCCGGGCGGAGGCACCGACACCACCTCGCGCCTGATCGCCGAGAAGCTGACCCTGAGCGACCAGTGGACGCTGGTAATCGACAACAAGCCCGGCGCGGGCGGCAACATCGGCCTGGACGCGGTAGCCAAGTCCGCGCCGGACGGCTACACCATCGGCATGGGCCAGGCCGCCAACCTGGCGATCAACCCCGCGCTGTACCCGAAGATGCCGTTCGATCCGTTGAAGGATTTCACGCCCGTTGCCGGCGTGGCGGAACAGCCCGTGGTGCTGGTGGTGCGCCAGGATTCTCCGCTGCGCACGCTGGCCGACTTCATCAAGGCAGCCAAGGCGCGCAACGGCGACATGGGCATCGCGCAGGCCGGCAACGGCACCGTGGGCCACCTGGCCGGCGAGATGCTGGCGCGGCGCGCGCTCGTGCGGGTGCTGCAAGTGCCGTACAAAGGCGCCGGCCCGGCCATGACCGACCTGCTCGGCGGGCAGGTGGACGCCTACTTTGGCAACGCCGTCTCCGTCATGCCGCAGCTATCCGCCGGCAAGATCCGCGCGCTGGCGGTGACCTCGGCCAAGCGCCTTTCCTCGCTGCCATCCGTGCCAACGGTGGCCGAGCAAGGATTCGCCGGTTTCGAAGCCGCCACCTGGCTGGGCCTGGTCGGCCCCGCCGGCCTGCCGGCCGACATCACCGCACGCCTCAGCGCGGCGACCATCAAGGTGCTGGCGCGCCCGGACGTGCAGCAAAAGCTGGCACAGGAAGGCAGCGTGCCCACGCCCCAGACCTCGCCGCAATTTGCCGCCCACATCCGCGCCGAACACGCCAAATGGGGCGCGCTGATCCGCGAGACGCAGATCAAGCTGAGCTGACAAGCGAAGTCGGGCAAGCCGTGTTATCCGCCCCCAGGCGGGTCACACCCAAGCCTGCTGGTATGTGAGTTGCCTCATTCCTGCAATCGCCCGCCCTCTCCCCCGGCCCCTCCCACAAGTGGGAGAGGGGAGAAAAACGACGAGAGAGTTAGCGCATCAGTTCGGTATAGCCGTGATTCCCGCCCGTCAGGCGGGAATCACCCAAGCGCGATGCGAAGCGAGCCGTGGAGGTGTGCCAAGGCCGTATGGGGCGCCTCGGGATTTCACCAAAAGAGCGGAGAAGAGGGACCCATGTCTGAGTATCGCCTTAAGGCGATGCGAGTTTGGGTCCCGGCCGCTCTTTTCGYCGAAKCCCGAGGRGGKWGTCGCCCCATCCGGTGTACGAATCAACCACATGGGTAACAAACGAGTTCACTCACATGGGTAACACTTTGATTGTCAGGTAGTGCTGCTTCGCCTGGCGTTCATCAATCAATCCTATGGCAATGGGGCCGAAGTGCACACGCCATATCCCATCGGCAACT
>NZ_JBFTOQ010000087.1:0-15382 GCF_056398045.1 Cupriavidus sp. 05L411
TCGCTGGATGCGCCCCTCCGAAATGGGGCCGGGCAGTGGCTTCATAGGTGTCCGCCTAAATTAAGCGGACGCCTATGCAGCCCGCGAAGACACCAGAGCTTGCCTACACCGCCTCAATTGCGGAAGACGGTACTCGTCGGGCCGTTACGCCCTTCCTGCGCGGATTTGGCTTCCAGCGCCTTCAGGCGCTTGTTCATGGTCTCCAGATCGTGACGCAGCCAGATGCTGCGCACGCCCTGCGGCGACACGTGCAGGGCATGGCGCTTGAGGACCTCGTTGGCAATGCGGATCTGGCCATAGGCGGGCAATTCGAGTGCCAGGGCCACCACGGCAGTTTCGACYTCGGGATCGACGCGATTCTTGAGCAGTGGCCGGCGTCGCGAAATCTCCTGCAACGCGGCTTCGCCGCCTCGCTCGTACAAYTCTTTGAAGCGGTAGAAGCTATCGCGCGAATAACCCATGACGCGACAGGCCTGGCTCACGTTGCCCAGTTGCCGGGCCAGTTCCAGTATGCCGACCTTGGCACGGATGACTTTCTGWTCCTGAGTCATGGCGGACTCCTTGTGGATTCCGCCGCACACTGGCACTCCGGGCTACGCCCTTCGCACCAACGTGCGGCGGCATGGATAACCAACCACTGTCAGATTTAGTCTAGGCTATTACAGCTGAGGCGACAACTACCTTGACACACGCCGCAAGACAAGAAAGTAGGTCGCCGCCCCGCAGGGGTGGTGAAACTGCAGTTGCTTTTGACTCCTTTGCCTTTCACTCACCTCAACGACATCCCCGAAGCCAAAATCACCGAAGCATACCTAGGCAAATCCCGAGCCAAAGTAGCATCCAGCTCCTGCGCCGAAGACCCCACCACAACATACCCCGCATCCTCCAGCTGCCCCCGCGTAGCCGGCACATCAAGCACAGCCGCAACATCGCGGCTAATGCGATCCACCACATCAGCAGGCGTAGCCGCAGGCGCAAGCAGCCCCTGCCAGCTTTCCACCGCGAAACCCGCAGCACCTGCCTCCGCCATGGTCGGCACCTGTGGCAGCGCCTTCGAGCGGTAAGGCGTGGTCACCGCCAGCGCAGTCAGCCGGCCGGAGCGCACGTAATCGGTCACCGCCGCGAGCGTGATCAGCGTTGCGTCGATATGCCCGCCAAGCAGGTCGACCGTGGCGGGCGCGCCCCCGGCGTAGGGAATGTAGTTGACCTTGATGCCGGTCTGGCGCGATAGCATTTCATGGGCCACGTGGGCAATGCCGCCATTGCCCGGCAGGCCAAGCGTGACCTCGCCGGGCTTCTTGCGTGCCAGCGCGATGTAGTCCTGCAGGTTGCGCACGCCAAGATCCGGCCTGGCGACCAGGATCTGCGGATTCACCACCGCCTTGCTGACACCGCGAAACGCGCGGCTCGCATCGTACGGCAGTGTCTTGAACAGCGAGGCGTTCAGCGTCACGCCTTCGCCACCCAGCAGCAAGGTGTAGCCGTCCGGCCTGGCTCGCGCCACCTGCGCGGCACCCAGGGTGCCGCTGGCGCCCACCACGTTTTCCACCACCACGGGCTGGCCCCATTTCTCGCTGAGCTTGAGCGCCAGCGTACGCGCGAGCTTGTCGGCGCTGCCGCCGGGCGCCACCGGCACCACGATGCGCACGGGACGCGCGGGGAAGGCCTGCGGGGCCTGCGTGGCATCACTGTGAAAAGGTACGCCAGCGATGGCAGCCGCGGCGGCGGCGACGGGCAGGCAAAGAAAGGAGCGGAACAGGGTGCGACGTTGCATGACGGTAATGCCTGAGGCGAATCGAGCGCAAAGCTTAGAAAGCGTCGCCCCTGCGGCCAACGAATCTTTCCGCGCATGGATATGCGGCCGCGCTGTGCTGCCACGGGCAACGGAATGCGAATAACGATTGGCTCTTTTATTCGTTCCGTGCCCGGCGGCGCTTGCGTACAGTTTGTCGACTGCATTGCACCAACCACGACTTAGCCAACTAGAACTCGAACACACCATGACCCGCACTCTTTCGCTGCGCTCCCCGCGTCCTCTCGTCTTCGCTGCCGCCTTGCTGGCCGGCACTTTCTTTGCCGGCGCCGCGCAGGCCGACGCCACGCTCGACAAGATCCGCCAGCGCGGCAAGATCGTGGTCGGCATCATGCTGTCCGGCAGCGCCTTCGGCTCGATCGATCCCGCCACGCAGAAGCCCGTCGGCTTCAATGCGGACCTCGCGCAGGACCTGGCCAGGCAGCTCAATGTGGAGCTGGAAACGGTGCAGGTGCAGCCGTCCAATCGCGTGCAGTTCCTGCAGCAGGGCAAGGTCGACGTGCTGATCGCGGCGATGGAATACAACGCCGAGCGCGGTGAGCAGCTGGGCCACGTGCCTACGCCTTACTATCGCGTGGGCGGCGCGGTGATCGTGCCCAAGCAAAGCGATATCCGCCGCTGGGAAGACTTGAAGGGCAAGACGGTGTGCATCTCGCAGGGCAGCAGCTATACGCGCCCGGTGCAGGTGGAATACGGCGCCATCCCGAAGGGCTTCAAGGGCTCGGCGGAATCGCTGCTGGCGCTGCGCGGTGACAACTGCGCCGGCGCCGTACACGACAACACGCTACTGCAGCCGCTGGTGCGGGGCAACCCGGAATGGCAGAACTACCGCATCGTGCTGCCTGAACTCAATCCCGCGCCGACCGTGATCTGGACCCGCAAGGGCGAGCAGGACACCATTTCTGCGGTGGACCGCATCGTGCAGAACTGGCATCGCAGCGGTTGGCTGGTTGCCACCGAGAAGAAGGCCGGCATCCTGCCGCCGTCGCCGGCGCTGACCGAGCTGCATGACAAGTTCAAGGGCGGCCGTTCCTGATGGAAGCAGCGATTGCCTGGTGGATCGATGCGGCGCACCGCATCGGCCTGAACTACGCGTTCCTCGCCGATGCCTATGACCGCGCCTCCTTCGTGCATGGCGCCTGGGTAACCATCCAGCTGGTGCTTTGCACCCTGGCCGGCAGCCTGGCCGCCGGCGTGGGAATGGCGGCGGCGCTGACCTCGCGCAACGCGCTGCTGGCCGGTGCCACGCGCGCGTTTGTGGAAGTCACCCGCAATACGCCAACCCTGGTACAGCTCTACTGCGCCTTCCTGGTTCTCAACATGCTGATCACCCATGCTTTGCAGGACGCGCAGCGGACCAATCCGCTTACGCCGTTCCTGTGGGTGGTGGTGGTGCTGTCGCTGCACAAGGGCGTGTTTCATGCCGAAGCCTTGCGCGCTGGCATCGAGGCGGTGCCCAAGGTCACGCTGGAAGCGGCGGCGTCGCTAGGCTTTGATCGCCGCACTTTGCTCTGGCGCGTGCAGTTGCCGCTGGCGGTGCGCTTTGCCCTGCCTGCCCTGGTCAACAATTCCGTGGAGCTGGTCAAGGCCACGGCGGTGGCGTCCGCGATTGCGGTGGGCGATATCACCTACGCCTCCATCATGATCTGGACCCAGCGCGACAACGTGCTGGAACTGATGGTGCTGTTGCTGTTGTTCTTCGGCCTGCTGACCTGGGTGGTCGGCCAGGCGGGCAACTGGCTGGAACTTCGACTAAGGATGCCCGGCTATGGCGAGCGCTGATTCCACTTTTCTCGCCGCGCCCGCAACGTCGCGCGCCGGTCGCTATGCGGGGTTGCTGTGGCTCCTGCCGCTGGTGGCGGTGGCGCTCGCGGCGACCCGCCATCCGGACCTGGCTCGCGCGCTGGCCAGCGCCTGGCAATGGTCGCCGGCGCTGGTGCGCGGCTTCCTGGTCAATATCGGCGTGAGCCTGCTGGCGATCTTGCTGGGCACAGCCGGTGGGCTGCTGGTCGGCGCGTTGCGCTTGTCGCCGGTGGCGCTGCTGTCGCGCCCGGCGCATCTGTACGTGCAGGTGTTCCGCAATGCGCCCTGGCTGGTGCTGATCTACTTCTCCACCTACGTCTTCCCGTTCGAGGTGAATATCGGCAGCCATATCGTGCCGTTCCCCGACTGGTTCAAGGTGGTGGTGGGGCTGGCGCTGCCGGCCAGCGCCAATGTGGCCGAGGTGCTGCGCGGCGCGGTGCAGTCGATCCCGCTCACGCAGTGGGAGGCGGCCAGCTCGATGGCGTTCTCGCGCTGGCAGATCCTGCGGCTGATCATCGTTGCGCAATGCGTGCGCCGCATGCTGCCGCCGTGGATGAACCTGTACGCCACGCTCACCATGGGCACCGCGCTGGCCTCGCTGGTGGGCGTGCACGATCTGCTCGATACCGCGCAGATCGCCAGCAATACCGTCAACCAGACCGCCTTTACCGTATTGATCTATTTCACCGTGCTGGCGATGTTCTTTGCCTGGTGCTACCCGATTTCGCGCTTCACCCGTTTCCTGGAACAAAAATATGCTGTTGCCTGAACATAACGGCGGACCCGTGTTGTCCGTGGTCCCCGAGGCTGCCGCGCCGCTGGTTGCGCTCAAGKACGTGCACCTTGCCTTTGGCGGCAACCCGGTGCTCAAGGGCATCGACCTGGAAGTGCGGCGCGGGCAGGCGGTGTCCATCATCGGCCCGTCCGGCTCGGGCAAGTCCACCATCCTGCGTTGCCTTACCGGCCTGCTGGAGCCACAGCAGGGCACGGTGACGGTCGGCGGCGTTGCAGTGCGCGAGCTGCGCAGCGAGGCCGAGCGCATTGCGCTGCGCAAGCGTGTGGGCTTTGTCTTCCAGCAGTACAACCTGTTTCCGCACCTGACCGTGCTGCAGAACCTCACCATCGCGCCGTTGCGCGTGCTGGGGCGCGGCCGCGCCCAGGCGGAGGCCACGGCCATCGCGTTGCTGCGCAAGGTGCGCCTGGCCGACAAGGCCGGCGCGTATCCGGGCGAACTCTCTGGCGGCCAGCAGCAGCGCGTCGCGATTGCCCGCGCGCTGGCGATGGAGCCCGAGCTGATCCTGTTCGACGAGGTGACCTCCGCGCTGGACCCGGAGACGGTGGGCGAGGTGCTGACCGTGATCGGCGACCTGGTCGAGGAGGGGCTGACCTGCCTGCTGGTGACACATGAGATGCGCTTTGCCGAAGAAATCAGCGACGAGGTCTACTTCACCGAAGGCGGGCGCATTGTCGAGCATGGCCCGGCCAGCCGCATTTTCAGCGCGCCGCGCAGCGAGCGCACGCGCGCCTTTCTCAACCGCTCGCTTGGCGCGGCCCCGCGCGCGCAGGCCGATCCCTTTGTCTTCTCCTTCGACAAGCTGCGCTTCGCCGTCTGAGCGCGGCGCAAGCCACCATCCCAATCCAGGAACCATGAGCCATCATCGCGATACCCAACTGATCCACGCCGGCACGCCGCCCTTTGTCCAAGGCCACGGCCCGGTCAATGTGCCGGTGGTGCGCACCAGCACCGTGCGCTTCGAGAACTCGGACGCCTATGACGATATCCGGGCCCGCCATGCGCGCGGCGAGCGTGTCAGCTCCTATGGCCGGCAGGGCATGGATACGCACCGCGCGCTGGAAGACGCGATTGCCGGACTCGAAGGCGGCAACCGCACCTTCCTGGCGCCCTCGGGGCTGGCGGCGATCTCGCTGACCTTCCTGGCGCTGCTGTCGCCGGGTGACCATGCGCTGGTGGTGGACAGCGTCTACGCGCCGGTACGCAGGCTGGAGCAAACGCTGCTGCGCCGCCTGGGCATCGAGGTCAGCTACTTCTCTCCCAGCCAGGACGATCTGGACGCGCTGATCCGCCCCAACACGCGGTTGCTCTACCTGGAGTCGCCCAGTTCTCTGTTGTACGAGGTGCTGGACCTGCCGCGCCTTGCGCAGATCGCGCACCGCCATGGCGTGGTGGTGGCCACCGACAATACGTGGGCTTCCGGCCATGCGCTGCAGCCGCTGGCGCTCGGCGTGGATGTATCGATCCTGGCATCGACCAAGTACATCAGCGGCCATTCCGACCTGATGCAGGGCGCGGTGGTGGTCAAGGACGAGGGGCTGGCGCGCCGCATTGCCGATGCCTACGATGGCTTTGGCCTGGCGATCAGCGCGGACGATGCCTACCTGGCGCTGCGCGGCATCCGCACGCTGGCGGTGCGGCTGGCCCAGCACCAGCGCAACGCGTTGGCGGTGGCACAGTTCCTGGAAGCGCACGAGGCGGTAGGGCGGGTGTTCTATCCGGCCTTGCCCTCGGACCCCGGCCACGTGCTGTGGCTGCGGGATTTCTCAGGCGCCAACGGGCTGGTCTCGTTCTCGCTGCCCACCGCCGATGTGGCGGCGGCGCGCAAGCTGGTGGATTCGCTGAGCCTGTTCGGGCTGGGGGCTTCGTGGGGCGGCTATGAAAGCCTGGTGCAAGTGACAGCGCCGGAGCGCCTGGCGGAACACTCGTACTGGCGTGGCGCCGAGCCGGTGATCCGCCTGCATATCGGCCTGGAAGCACCGGAGGATCTGATCGCCGACCTGGCGCAGGGGCTGGCAGCCACGGTGCAGGCATCGGTGCCGCAACGGCGCGCGGCGGCCTGAGTCTGCGCGATTTGCGGCCATTCGCGAGACGGCAAGGCCGCTAAAAAAAGAAGCGGGACGGGAATTTGCCCGCTTCGCAAAAAAGCCAGTGTCATCGTTGCGCTGGCTTTCAGTACCCGCTTGCGTGGCAACACCGCATGGTCCGTCGGACCGCGCGGTGTTGCCTCTCGATACCGGCCGCTGGCAGTGCCACGGCCGTCAAGGCTCAGATTGCCCAGCCGCCGCCGTAGAACACGGCCAGCGCCAGCGCGATGCCCACGGTGCCCACATTCAGCTTGCGGTATTCACCGGCCACGATGCGGCCGATCACCAGGGTGCAGAAGCCCAGCATGATGCCCGTGACGATATTGCAGGTCAGTACGATAAAGACCGCGCAGACCAGGCCGGCCATGGCGTCGACCATATCGTCCATATGCAGCTTGCTGACGCTGCTGAGCATCAACAGGCCCACATACATCAGGGCAGGTGCCGTCGCGTACGAAGGCACCAGCCCGGCCAGCGGCGAGAAGAAGATCACTGCCAGGAAGAGCAGGCCGACTACCACCGCGGCCAGGCCGGTCTTTGCGCCGGCGGCCACGCCAACGCTCGATTCGATGTAGGCCGCAGCGGGCGCGCCACCGAAGAAGGCCGAGAAGATCGAGCTGAGCGAGTCCGTGGTCAGCGCACGGCCGCCGTTGGGGATCTGGCCCTTCGCATCGAGCTGGCCGGCCTGGCCCGCGACGGCGCGGATGGTGCCGGTGGCGTCGAACACGGCCGTCATCACCAGTGCCAGCACGCTTGGCAGCACCGTCAGCGACAGCGCGCCCTTGATGTCCATCGCACCGATCAGCGAGGCATGGCCCGGCGCGCTCAGCGCGGGTAGCGCGAACACGCCAGTGAACTTGACGGCGGGATCAAAGGCAAGGCCCAGCGCGGAGATGGCGACGATCACCAGCAAGATGCCGCCCGGCACCCGGCGCCGTTCCAGCCCGAAGATGGCGGCCAGGCCGAGGATCGACATGACGACCGGGAAGGCGGTGATCTTGCCCAGTGTGACCGGCAGGCCGGCGCCAGGGTTCTTGATCACCAGCCCCACGTCGTTGGATGCGATCAGCAGCAGGAACAAGCCAATGCCGATGCCCGTGCCGTGCGCCACGCCGGCCGGCAGGTTGCGCAGGATCCAGGAGCGCACGCCGGTCACGGAAATGGCGGTGAAGACCACGCCCATCAGGAAGATCGCGCCAAGCGCAACGGCCGGGGAGAGCCCCTGCCCGAGCACCAGCCCGAAGGCGGTGAAAGCGGTCAGCGAGATCGCGCAGCCGATGGCGATGGGCAGCTTGGCCCACACGCCCATCAACAAGGAGCCGAACGCCGCGGTCAGGCAGGTGGCGACGAACACGGCGCTGCCATCGAAGCCGGCCTTTCCGAGCATGCCCGGCACGACGAACACGGAGTAGACCATGGCCATGAAGGTGGTGGCGCCGGCCAATGCCTCGCGGCGCCCGGTGCTGCCGCGCTCGCTGATCTGGAAGTAGCGGTCGAGGAAGCCCTTGGCCTCCACGGATGCGATGGCGTCGATGGCCTTGGCCTCGATCGCGTCGGTGCCGGGGGCGGTGGCACGGCCGGGGAACGGCTGTTCAAGCATGGCGGAGTGTCTCCTTTGTGGTGCGCTGGGGCGGCGGCTACGTCGCTCATCCCCAGGCTGTCTCGCTTTTTCGTTGTCGTTGCCGAGGCGTCATGCAGGCCGCTGCGCACAAGGTCTGTGTCGCATTCGGCACTGCATGCGGCCCGGTACGCCGCTGTCGGCCGCTTGCTCGCCACTCCGTGCTGGCGCTGCCGGTCCGACATGGCGCAAGACTAAGGGAGGGGCAGCATTCGTTCATAACGGCCGGAACATGGCTGACATTGGGAATTGAATATGAGTGGCCGGTTGCGCTCGCGGCTGGCGGGGCGTTCGGAAAAGCGCGGATTGTGGCTGGACGCGGGCAGGAAGGCAACTACCAAAGCGGCGATTGTGCGAATGCCGCCCAAATTGTCATGACTGCCTGGACATTGGGTAAGGGGTGCGGCGGCGGGCGCGGCAGCTAGACGCATTCGCCACTTCGCCCCTACACTGCATGGCCACTCCGGCCCATCGAGCGCCTCCACCTAGCCAAGCCATGCACGCCATGCAAGTGACCTTCCGTTGCGATCCGCTGCTGCAGGACAACCTCCCGCGCCCGCAGCCTGCCCAGCAGGCGCTGCCGGAGTGGGTGCGGGCGATGCGTCCCAAGGCGTTCTMGCCCCTGCACGGCCGCGACATCCGCACCATCAAGCAATGCCCGCCGTTCATCGATGCCATGACCCATGGCTTTGTGATTCTGCTGCCATGCGATGTGCGCGTGGAGCGGGGTGTGTTCTCGTGGGATTGGGACTTGCCTGAGCCGGGCATCGACGGCCATCCGCGCGCGCCGCTGAGCTTTCACGTGCCGGAGCAACTGGGCGGCACGCCACTGCACTCGGATGCCGTCGCCCTGAAATTCAATAGTTTCTGGACCATCGAGCTGCCGCCCGGGTGGTCGCTGCTGGCGATGCATCCGGCCAACCGCTGGGATCTGCCGTTCCGCACGCTGAGCGGCCTGGTCGATGCGGACCGCTTCCATGACGTGGGCATCAATTTCCCGGCGCTATGGACCGATGCGGAGTTCGACGGTGTCCTGCCCAAAGGCACGCCTGTCGCGCAGTGCTGCCCGGTGCCGCGAGCGGAGCTTGAGCTGTCCTTCGGCACGATCGACACAGAGGGCGCCGGGCGCTACGAGAAGCTGGCGGCGGAGGTACTGACCACGCCCGGCGTCTACCGCAAGCGCTTTCGCGCGCCGCGCGAGCGGGGCGGTCAGTCCTGAGTGCTGCCCGGGTTGCCCGGGTAGCCGAGGCTGGCCAGCAAGGCACGCAAGGCGCCGAGGTTGGCCCATAGCCGGCCGTGCGGTCCCGAGCACAGCGCCTGCGCGATGCGGCCGAAGGTCTCCGGCGCAACGCGGTAGGCGTGGCCATAGGCGGCCAGGGCCGCATCCGGCTGGCCGTCTTCCTGCAGCACGATGCCAAGGTTGACCGCCGCTGGCGCAGCGTCCGGCTGGCAGGCCAGGGCGCTGCGCAAGGCGGCCTGCGCACCGCGCAGGTCACGCCGGTCCTGCCGCACCAGCCCAAGCTGGATCCAGCCGTCGTAGTCCTGCGGATGCGCGCCGACGAGGGCTTCCAGCGTGGCTTGCGCGGCGGCCAGCTCGCCGAGTTCCTGCTGCGCGATGGCCAGGTTCAGGCGCGCCTCCCGGCTGCGCGGCTCCAGCGCCACGGCACTGGCAAAGGCGCCGGCTGCCTCGGCCTTGCGCCCGAGCGCATGCAGCACTTTGCCCCGCTGGAAATGCGCGCGCGCGATATTGCCGTCCAGCGCCAGGGCGCGGTCTAGCGCCGCCAGCGCGGCTTGCAGCTCGCCGCCTTTGCGCATTGCCTCCGCCAGTTCAATCCACGCCGGCGCAAAACCCGGCGCCCGCTGGATCAGCAGGCCCAGTTCCGCCACGGCGTCCGCCGCTCCGCTCTGCAACCGGGCGAGGCAGGCGAGATAGCTCGGCTCCAGGGCATTGCCGCTGAGTGCGCAGGCGCGCAGCAAGGGCGGCAGCGCCTCTGCCGGCGCGCCATCGGCCAGCGCCGCCCGGCCGGCGATCAGCAGCGAGGGCAGGTGATCCGGCCGCAGCGAGAGTCCCTGCGCGATATGCCGCCGCGCCAGCGTGGCCTCGCCACGCTGCAAGGCAATCTGCGCGCTCAGCTGGCACACGGCGGGATGCGCCGGGTAGCGGCCGATGAGCGCGGCCGCATAGCTGGCAGCGGCATCGATGTTGCCCTGGTTCAGATACGTGATGGCCGCCGTCAGCCCGGCCTCCAGCTCAATGGTCAACTCAACTGCCAGCGCGGCTTCGGGCGCGATCGGGTCCGTACTCGGCTTGGTCATGGCAAGCGGCGTGGTTGCGGTGGCGCAAGCTTAACCGGTCTTGCCGGCACGCGGCGTGCTTACGCCTGCTTCATTCGCCGCTAGCCAGCGCCATCCAGCGCTAGTCAATGTCGGCATGCAAGTCAAATGCCATCGATATTTCTTAAAGAATGGGCAGAAAATTCTTAAAAAACAGGAAATCAAGTCTTAAAGAATGAAAAATCAACTCAAGTTAGGACTTGTCCGATAGACACCCCTTGAATGAGTGCGCTAGCCTGTTTCGCGAAACGGCACTGGCATATGTGCCCGTGCCGATCAACGAGAAACCGGACTTCACCGCCGCCATGCGAACCCTCAATGATGTTCTGCAGCATCCAAGTGCAAGGCTGACCCAGCATCTCGGTCTCGCGATTGCTACGCTCGCTTCACCGCTGGATGTTCTGGAATTCCGTATCGAGGAAGGGTTCAACGAAGCCTACGTGGCTGACATTACCGTCACGTCGATCGACAAGACGATCGACGGCGCAGCCTGCGTGGGGCGCTGGTCGACCTTCACGATCGACGAGCGCGCCGCGATCCCATCGTTGCCGGGCCTGGCCGACCCGGTCATCAATCCCGCACGCACGGTCAATGGCGTGGTGACGCAATGGGAGCGTGTCAGCACGAGCCGTGACGAGGCAACCTACAGGCTGCGCATCGAGCCACGTGTTGCGCTGTTCAGGCAGGTGTACGACTCGGGAATTTTCCTGGAAAAGACAGTGAAGGACATGATCGCCGAGTCGATCATCGACCGCCACCTGATCGAGTCATTCGACGTCGAGTTCAAGCTGGAAGGCGTCGAAGAGCGCTTCAAGCAGGCGCTCATGTACGAGGAAACCGTCTGGGATTTTGTGGCGCGCCATTGCCGGCGCGCCGGCATCTTCTTCTACTTCAAGCAGGGCCGAAAGGCAGACGGGCCACAGCGCGACACGATCGTGTTCGGCAACTCGCCGCGCGGCTACGTGCGCGCGCTTGAGGTGCCGCTGATGCCGGTTTCGGGCCTCTCTGGCAACTGGCATGAGGCGGTGCTGTCGATCAGCTCGGTCCGCAAACTGGTGCCGGCCATGGTCGAGTTGCGGGAGCACAACTACCGTACGCCAGCCGATCCGCTGAAGGCCGAGTCGTACGTCGCACGCGACGACCCCTCCGTGTACGGCAGCGTGAACCGCAGCACCGAGCACCATCACACGGCAGAAGTCGGGCAGATGCTGGCCGACGCCAGACGCGACGAACTGATCGCCCGGCAGACCACGTTCAAGGGCACGAGCAACGTGATCGGCATGATGCCTGGCATGGTGGTGCGCCTGACCAACCACAAGATGCCCGAGGCCGAACACGGCGTCGTGATCACCAAGCTTGTCACGACAGGCAGTCGCAGCCAGCCGGTCATCAACACGTTCGAGGCGACGCCCTCGCATCTGACGTATCGCCCCGAGTACATCCCCGAGCGGGACTGGCGCTGGATCAGCGGCACGCTGACCGCCACCGTCGAGTCGGGCGACGACGGCCCTTACGCGTGGCTGGACGAAGCCGGCCGCTACCGGGTATTGCCCCATTTCCAGCGCCGCACGGGCAAGCGGGGCGTGAACACCATGCCGCTGCGTCTCCTGCGCCCCAGTGCCTCGTACCAGGGGGGCTTCCATTCGCCGCTGCTGCCCGGCACGGAGGTCCGGCTCGAAGGCACCAACGGGGACGTGGACCGCATGTATATCGCCGGGGCGTTGCATGACTATGCGCACCCGGACCTTGTGCATGGCAGCGCTGGCTGGCATAGCCGCGCGATATGGCGCTCGCCGCTCCAAGGCGCAAAGATCCGCTTCGAGGATCTGAAGGGCCGCGAAGGCGCGAAGGTCGCGACGGTCCATATGAAGTCGTCGGTCAGCCTCGGCTATCTGGTCGACAGCCAGAAACAGAAGCGCGGCGAGGGTTTCGAGATCGGCACGCAGGGCTGGGGCACCGTGCACGGGGCGAAGGGCCTGATGCTGTCAGCCGACGGCTTGTCGAGCCCGAATGCCCCGCAGCTTGAGATGCAGGCGGCGCTCCAGGAGCTTCAGTTGGCGCTGAGCCGCGTGACCGCGCTGGTCGACACCACCACGCAGGCGAAGGCCGTGCCCGCCGACAAGGCGACCCAGGCGAGCCTGAAAGACGCGCTGGACCAGCTCAAGAGCGCAGGGCTGATCGCCAGCGCACCAGGCGGCATCGCGCTGGTRACGCCACAGTCAATCCAGCAGGCCGCCAGCGCAAACGTGATGGTGAGCGCCGGCCGGCACGTTGACGTAAGCGCGGTAAAGCGCTTCACGCTGGCTGCTGGCGACCTGATCTCGCTGTGCGCGCACAAGCTCGGGCTAAAGATCTTCGCGGCGAAGGGCAAGGTCGAGATTCAGGCACAGAGCGACGCGATGGACTTGTTTGCCGACAAGCAACTGCGGGTGGCAAGCGCTAGCGCCGACGTGTTGGTTACAGGGCGCACGAAGACTGTCATGGCGAGCGGCGGCGCCGCCCTTACGATCGAGAACGGCAATGTCGTGTTCCACTGTCCGGGCGATTTCAAGATCAAGGCCGCCTCCTTTACCTTCGAGGGGCCGACGAATTTTGAAAACGCGCTGCCCCATTTGCCGCAAAGCGAATTGAAGGTTTCCAACACCTACAACATGTCGCGCTAAGACGATGATTATCAGCCCTCCCTTTCTTCCCGTTGCCGGCACCACGTCAAACAACCCCGAACTAACCGACCCGATGATGAGCGTGGTGGATACCTTCGAGCTCGCTCACGGTGTCTATCCGATCGCCTTCGACCGCCGCTGGCACACTGGCGTGCATCTATATCCCGATACCGGGAACGAAAAAGTACGGGCGATTGCCGATGGCGAAGTCGTGGCATATCGGGTGTGCCAGCACGCAACCGATGGCGGCAAGGGCGCGCTCGATAGCAACGCGGGCTTCGTCCTGCTCAAGCATACGACGGAGACGGGTGACGGTCGCACGCTGACGTTTTACTCCCTATACATGCATTTGCTGGAATTGAGCGGATACAACGATGTTGGCGTAAACGCGAGCGTGTTGCCGGAGTTTCTGCGCATGCCATCGCCCGGCGGGAGCCAGACTCCGCCCGTGGCGCCGCCGGCGCAAGCGGGCGGTGGCAAAAAGGTATACCGGAAAGACGTGCTCGGGTTGCCGGGACGTTGTCACGGGCAGCGGCATATCCACTTCGAGATCTTTATGCTGCCCGATGACTTCAATCGTTACTTCGCTGCGACGCAACTCGGGAACAGGCAACCGCAAACGCCCACGGGACCGGACTACTGGGGGCATAGCCACTACATTGTTCCGGCGCACCAACCGTTCTGGACGCAGCCGCCGGGAACGGTCAACGGCAAATTGCAGGGCGTTGCTTTCGGCGCGTTGCAAGGCGGTCAAAACGAGCGGCCTTTGCACATCGAATCGTATTTTCACCGGGGTAACAAGTACACGAGCGTGTGGAGTATCGCCGAAGACGGTTCGCGAACCCAGCTCCTGAAGGACAAGAAAGAGCCTGAGTACGAATACAACCTCTACAACCGGGCAACGAAACTCTATCCGGCGTGCCCGAGCGATGGGTATGAATTGCTGCGCTTCGGCCGGATCCTGTCAGCTTCGCCGACGCTCCCGGCCGGCACGGCAAGAACAACGTGGATACGGGCAGCGTTCGCTGTGGGTAAAGAGGGCTATATCGATCTCAACAACGACGCGATCGTGAAGCTGTCGGATGCGGATTTTCCATTCCTCGCGAACTGGCAGAAGATCGACGAAGGCAGTAGCCCGTTTGCAGGTGACGGGCTCTGTGACATTGATCGATTGCAAGCCATTCTAGGCGCGGCGAAGGAGAATCAGACGCAGCAGGAGCAAGGCGAGCGCGAGGCGTATCAAAAGGAAGAAGCGCTCGCCCGGTACGTCAGGAACACGGCAGGCGTGCGTGATCTGCTCAAGGGGTTTGTGTGTCAGGCGCCGAGCGAGTGGGACGGAACAAATAATGAAGCGCGATACGGAAAGCTGCTCAGCCAGCAGGGTGAGTTTTATTACGGCGATAGCGCTGGGTACGCGAAATATATGGCCCTGTTGAAGCAGTTCCAGTTTTGGGATGCGGCAAATCTGCAATCCGGTGCGAAAATTTGGTTTCTTCACCCGCTCCAGTTCATTCGGTATTTTAGACGGTGCGCCTGGTTGAGCTTGCGGGAACAGATTCAATTGTTGCCTCGAAGATCGATGCCGGATGCCGGCGGGCAAATATCGTGGAATCTAAGCGAATGGCGATTTGTCGACGGCGCCAATAGCGAAGCGGAAAGTATGCCGCGAGGTATTGGCTTGGCACTCAATCAAATGTTCAGAAAATATGGGTTCGATAGCAGCTTGCGCAAGGCCCACTTTCTCGGTCAAATCTTCAAAGAAACAGGAGCTTTACGTTTCACGATCGAGAATGGCGACGCTATCTATTTCACGAAAATGTATGAACGCTACACGTCCGCAGATGCCGCTTATGACTTCGACCATAAACATAGTTGGCTGGCCAATCTTGGATTTCTTAAAAATCGCGATCGTCCAACATATATCTCACAACGCCCAGGCGAGATTAACCATAAGGCCGTATCCAATGGAAACGTGCAACCTGGTGATGGCCCACGCTTCTGTGGGCGCGGCCTAATTCACCTTACCTGGCGTAACGGCTACCGGGATTATGGGGTTTTTCGTGCAAAGGACTTTACTACTGATCCTAACCCGAATCTTCTTAAATCCGATGTGGACGTGGTGGGGCGTTGTTGCATAAATCCGGCTGTGCTAGCTGACGTTTACGCGCAACAGCCAGGGTGGCACGTCTGTTAACTTTCCGGGGACTTGCGTAGATTCTCGACTTTTTCCCGAGAAGATGCGCAAGGACGAACACGAGCGAAGCGAGCCGA
>NZ_JBFTOQ010000088.1:0-14985 GCF_056398045.1 Cupriavidus sp. 05L411
TTCGGCCAGAGCATCGGCGAGTTCCAGCTGATCCAGGGCAAGGTGGCCGACATGTACACCACCTTGCAGGCAGCACGCAGCTACCTGTACACGGTGGGCAAGAACCTGGATTCCCTGGGCAAGGAACACGTGCGCCAGGTGCGCAAGGAYTGCGCCGCGGTGATTCTCTATACCGCCGAGAAGGCCACCTGGATGGCCGGCGAATCCGTGCAGATCCTGGGCGGCAACGGCTATATCAACGAGTACCCGGTGGGCCGCCTGTGGCGCGACGCCAAGCTGTACGAGATCGGCGCMGGCACCTCGGAAATYCGSCGCATGCTGATCGGGCGCGAGCTGTTCTCGCAAACCATGTGATGTCGGCGCGGCACGCAGCCGGGCGCAGCGCCGCAAGGCGGCAGCGCCGGCCTAACTGCCCTGCCGCTCGCGCCGAATTGACCGAAAGAGCACTCGCCCGGCCGCCGAACCAATTTACAATCTCCGGAAACCACCTCCAGCCTTAGTCACCGGTCTGCGACATGTCCCACTTCCCCAAGCTGCTGTCCTCGCAGATCGCCTACGACGTGGCCCGGACCATGCTGGACGGGTTTGACAAGCATTACCGGCTGTTCCGCGAAGTCAGCCACCTGGCCAAGCTGAAGTTCGAAGCGGCCGACTGGCTCGGCCTGCAGCAACTGCAGCGCGACCGCATCGACTTCTACAACGAGCGGGTGCGCGAAACCAGCGTGATCCTGGAAGACGAATACGACGCGGAGAACATCGAGGACGAGATCTGGCAGCAGATCAAGCTGCACTACATCGGGCTGCTGACCAATCATCACCAGCCCGAACTGGCTGAGACGTTTTTCAACTCGGTGTGCACGCGCATCCTGCACCGCTCGTACTTCAACAACGACTTCATCTTCGTGCGCCCGGCCATCTCGACCGAGTACATCGAGAACGAGGAGTCGCCCACCCGGCCGACCTTTCGCGCCTACTATCCGGGCAGCCGCAAGGGCATGGCCGCGTGCTTCGAACGCATCGTCCATAACTTCCAGCTCGACCGGCCGTTTGACGATCTCACGCGCGATATCGGCTATGTGGTGCGCGCTGTCACCGAGTATTTCGGCGACTTCCGCATTGCGCCGAATTTCCAGATCCATGTGCTGTCGTCGCTGTTCTTCCGCAACAAATCGGCGTTCATCATCGGCCGTATCCTGAATGCCGACCGCACCTTCCCGCTGGCGATTCCCATCGTGCACACGCCCGATGGCAAGCTGTCGCTCGATACGGTGCTGCTCAAGAAGATGCAACTGCTGATCCTGTTCTCCTTCACGCACTCGTATTTCATGGTCGACATGGAGATCCCGTCGGCGTACGTGACCTTCCTGCGCGACATCATGCCGCGCAAGCCGCGCGCGGAGATCTACACCTCGCTGGGCTTGCAGAAGCAGGGCAAGAACCTGTTCTACCGGGACTTCCTGCATCACCTGCAGCATTCGTCGGACAAGTTCATCAGCGCACCCGGCATCAAGGGCCTGGTGATGCTGGTGTTCACGCTGCCGTCGTACCCATACGTGTTCAAGGTGATCAAGGACTACTACCCGGCGCCCAAGGAGACCACGCGCGAGCTGATCAAATCGAAGTACCAACTGGTCAAGCAGCATGACCGCGTCGGGCGCATGGCCGATACGCTGGAGTACTCCGACGTGGCCTTCCCGCTGTCGCGCTTCGACGATGCGCTGGTGCGCGAGCTGGAGCTGCATGCGCCGTCGATGATCGAATACCAGCGCGGCAAGGATGGCGGCGAGGAAATTGTCGTGCGCCACGTGTATATTGAGCGCCGCATGACGCCGCTGAACATCTGGCTGCAGGAAGGCTCGGATGCGCAGGTCGAGCACGGCATCGTCGAGTACGGCAATGCCATCAAGGAGCTGATCGCCGCCAATATCTTTCCCGGCGACATGCTCTACAAGAACTTCGGCGTGACGCGCCACGGGCGCGTGGTGTTCTACGACTACGACGAGATCGAGTACATGACGGACACCAATGTCCGCCACGTGCCGCAGCCGCGCAATGAAGAGGAGGAGCTTTCGGGCGAGGTCTGGTACAGCGTCGGGCGGCACGACATCTTCCCCGAGACTTATCGCACCTTCTTGCTCGGCGACGCGCGCGTGCGTGCTGCCTTCCTGCGGCACCATGAAGATTTTTTCGATCCTGCCATGTGGCAGGCTCACAAGGACCGGCTGCTGGCCGGGCAAATCCATGATTTCTATGCCTATGATGTTTCTGAACGCTTTATCCATCGCTATGCCGCCGGCAGCGGCGACGCCGAAGCGCGCGCGCACGGCAACGATCCCGCACCCGCAAGGAGAGTCGCATGAGTGACGCCATCGCCCAGCTTTTCCGCAACAACCGCGAGTGGGTGGACCGCGTCAATGCGGAAGACCCAAGCTTCTTCATGCGCCTGGCTAACCAGCAGGCGCCCGAGTACCTGTGGATCGGCTGCTCGGATTCGCGCGTGCCGGCCAACCAGATCCTCGGGCTGGCACCGGGCGAGGTGTTCGTCCACCGCAATATCGCCAACGTCATCGCCCATAGCGACCTCAACGCGCTGTCCGTCATCCAGTTCGCGGTGGAAGTGCTCAAGGTGCGCCACATCACCGTGGTGGGCCACTATGGCTGCGGCGGCGTCAAGGTGGCGCTCAAGCGCCAGCGCATCGGCCTGGCCGACAACTGGCTGCGCCATGTGCGCGACGTGGCCGACAAGCACGGCGCCTACCTTGGCACCATCACCCGCGAGGAAGACGCGCATACGCGCCTGTGCGAGCTCAACGTGATCGAGCAGGTCAACAACGTGTGCCAGACCACGGTGCTGCAGGACGCGTGGGACCGCGGGCAGCCGGTCACGGTGCATGGCTGGGTCTACGGCGTGTCCGACGGCCTGCTGCGCGACCTGGGCATGGCCGCCAGCAGCAACGACGAACTGCACGCGCAGCTTGAGGCCGCCTACCGCCAGTTCGGCGATCCGCCGCAAGCGTCGATCCGCTAAGCCAAGTACAGAGAGATTCCCGGAAGAGCCAACAATCGCCGCCAGCCAGCGCCCCAATCATTGGAGACACCCCATGCATGATCCCGTAGTCATCGTATCCGCCGCCCGCACCCCCATGGCGGCTTTCCAGGGCGAGTTCGCCACGCTGACGGCGCCGCAGCTTGGCGCCACCGCCATCCGTGCGGCGGTCGAGCGCGCGGGCCTCGCGCCGGAGCAGATCGAGGAAGTGGTGTTCGGCTGCGTGCTGCCCGCGGGCCTGGGCCAGGCGCCCGCCCGGCAGGCAGCGCTGGGCGCTGGCTTGCCGCTTGGCGTGGCTTGCACCACGGTCAACAAGATGTGCGGCTCCGGCATGCGCGCCGCCATGAATGTGCATGACGCGCTGATCGCGGGCGCATTCGAGATCGGCATTGCCGGCGGCATGGAGAGCATGACCAATGCGCCGTACCTGGTGCCCAAGGGCCGCGGCGGCTACCGCATCGGCCACGGCATGATCTTCGACCACATGATGCTGGACGGTCTGGAAGACGCCTACATCAAGGACGAAAAAGGCGGCGGCCGCTCGATGGGCACCTTCGGCGAGGACTGCGCGGCCAAGTACGACTTCACCCGCGCGGCGCAGGACGAGTTCGCCATGGAGAGCGTACGGCGCGCCCAGCAGGCCACCGAGCGCGGCGACTTCCGTTGGGAGATCGCGCCGGTAACGGTGCCGGGGCGTGGTGGCGACACCGTCATCGATACCGACGAAGGCCCGCGCCGCATCAAGGTCGACAAGATCCCGTCGCTCAAGCCCGCTTTTGCCAAGGACGGCACCATCACCGCTGCCTCGTCGTCATCGATCAACGACGGCGCGGCCGCGCTGGTGATGATGCGCGAATCCACCGCCAAGCGGCTCGGCCTGGAACCGCTGGCCCGCCTGCTTGGCCACACCACGCATGCGCAGGCGCCGGGATGGTTCACCACCGCGCCGGTGGAAGCGATGAGCAAGCTCTACCGCAAGCTCGGCTGGACGACCGACAGCGTCGACCTGTTCGAGATCAACGAAGCGTTCGCCGTGGTGCCGATGGCCGCCATGCACGACCTCAAGATCCCGCGCGACAAGGTCAACATCCACGGCGGCGCCTGCGCGCTAGGCCACCCCATCGGCGCCTCGGGCGCGCGCATCATGGCCACGCTGATCGGCGCGCTGCGCAAGACCGGCGGCAAGCGCGGCGTGGCCAGCCTGTGCATCGGCGGCGGCGAAGCCACCGCGGTGGGGCTGGAGATCGTCTGAACCCGCGGCATTGACCGCAACAGAGCCGCTGCCGCCACCGCGCGGCAGCCAGGCCGCAATCCATATAGAAGAAGGAGTACTGCCTTGCCAACCGCTCTCATCCTTGGTGCCTCGCGTGGCATCGGTCTCGAATTTGTGCGCCAGTACCGTGCCGATGGCTGGCGGGTGCTGGCCGTCGCGCGCAGCGATGACGGCATCAAGGCCATCGAAGCGCTTGGCGCGGAGGCGTTGCGCGCCGACCTGACCGACGCGGGCCAGGTCGCCGGGCTGGGTTGGAAGCTGGACGGCGAATCCATCGACGTAGCGATCTACAACGCCGGCGTGATCGGCCCGCGCACCGAAGGCGCGCAGCCGGTCACCCGCGAAGACTTCGACAAGGTGATGCACGTCAATGTGCTGGGGCCGATGATGGCGCTGCCGTTGCTGCTGCCGCTGGTCGAGGCCGGGCGTTCGGGCAAGGGCGGCGTGCTGGCGGTGCTGGCTTCGCGCATGGGCAGCATCGGCACCATGGACAGCAACCGCAGCTGGCTCTACCGGGTCAGCAAGGCGGCGGCCAACGCGGCGCTCAAGGCCGCCTCGCTCGACGCGCGCCACGCTACCTGCCTGGCCTTCCACCCTGGCTGGGTGCAGACCGAGATGGGCGGCAAGGAAGCCGACCTCACGCCGGAGCAAAGCGTATCCGGCATGCGCGGCGTGATCGCCGGAGCAACGCGCCTGGATAACGGCGGTTTTCGCAACTACGATGGCAGCGTGATCCCGTGGTGAGCACGGCGTTCATGGTTCCCGACTCCGCTACCACCTTGGTGAATTGACATGCTGCTCACGCCAGAACAGGAAATGATCCGCGATGCCGTGCGCCAGTTCGCGCAGCAGGAGATCGCGCCGCACGCCGCCGCGTGGGATCGCGACAAGACCTTCCCGCAGGCGGTGCACCGCGAGCTGGCCGCGCTCGGTGCTTACGGCGTAGCGGTACCCGAGCAATACGGCGGCGCCGGGCTCGACTATCTCTCGCTGGCGCTGATCCTGGAAGAAATCGCCGCCGGCGATGGCGGCACCTCGACCGTCATCAGCGTCAACAACTGCCCGGTGTGCAGCATGTTGATGGCTTTCGCCAGCGAGGCGCAAAAGCAGCAGTGGCTGGTGCCTCTCGCGCGCGGCGAGATGCTCGGCGCTTTCTGCCTGACCGAGCCGCACGTGGGCTCGGATGCCGCCGCGCTGCGCACCAGCGCGGTGAGGGACGGCGACGACTACGTGCTCAACGGTGTCAAGCAATTCATCACCAGCGGCAAGAACGCCGACGTGGCCATCGTGCTCGCTGTCACCGACAAGGCGGCGGGCAAGCGCGGCATCAGTGCCTTCCTGGTGCCCACCGCCACGCCCGGCTACATCGTCGCGCGGCTGGAGGAAAAACTCGGCCAGCATTCGTCGGACACCGCGCAGATCCTGTTCGAGGATTGCCGCGTGCCGGCGGCCAATATGCTGGGCGAGGAGGGCGCCGGCTACAAGATGGCGCTGTCCGGCCTGGAAGGCGGACGCATCGGCATCGCCTCGCAAAGCATCGGCATGGCACGCGCGGCGTTCGACGCGGCGCTGGCGTATGCCAAGGAACGCGAGAGCTTCGGCCAGCCGCTGTTCGCGCATCAGGCCGTGCAGTTCCGCCTGGCCGACATGGCGACCAAGATCGAGGTGGCGCGGCAGATGGTGTGGCATGCCGCGTCGCTCAAGGATGCGGGGCGGCCTTGCCTGAAGGAGGCCGCCATGGCCAAGCTGTATGCCAGCGAGATGGCCGAGGAGGTCTGCTCGGCCGCCATCCAGGTCTTTGGGGGCTACGGCTATGTCAGCGATTTCCCGGTCGAGCGCATCTACCGGGATGTGCGCGTCTGCCAGATCTACGAGGGCACCAGCGATATTCAGAAGATACTGATCGCTCGGGCGCTGGCCTGAGGGCGGCTCGCGCGCAGCACGGAACCAACGTGTTGGCGCATCATCGAATCACCGAAGCACTGAACCCAAACGGCCAGACGCCAAAATCCAGAAGCCAGGAGCCAGGAGCCCCCAAGACAATGACTGCTGCCATCGATTTCTACTTCGATTTTTCCTCGCCCTACGGCTACTTCGCCAGCACGCGCATCGACGAGCTGGCGCAGAAGTACGGGCGCATCGTCGCCTGGCATCCGATCCTGCTCGGCGTGGTGTTCAAGACCACCGGCAGCTCGCCGCTGCCGCAGGTGCCGCTCAAGGGCGACTATTCCTGGCGCGATTTCGAGCGTACCGCGCGCTTCCACAATATCGAGTACAAGCGTCCGACGCACTTCCCGCTGCCCACCACGCAGGCCGCCCGCGCCGTGCTGTGGCTGCAGAACCATCATGGCGACGATATCGCGACCGCGTTTGCCAAGTCGGTCTATCACGCCCTGTTCGTGGATGACATCAACATCGCCGAGCCGGCCGAACTGGTGAAGCTGGCCGAGCCGCTCGGCATCGATGCGCATGCCATGGATGCCGGCGCCAGCGGCTTCCAGATCAAGGACCAGCTCAAGGCCGAGATCGACGTGGCCATGGCCAAGGGCGTGTTCGGCTCGCCCTTTGTGATCATCGACGGCGAGCCGTTCTGGGGCTTCGACCGCTTCGACCAGATCGAGGCACACCTCAAGAGCAAGCGCCCGATGGCGCTGCGTGCCGTGCCGGGCATGGACAACAATACAAGCAATACAGACAACAGCGCAGATAACAGCACAGACAGCAGCAAGGAAAAGAAACCCGCATGAATGCCAGCATCAAGCCGATCCGCCATCCCCGTTTCGACTGCGTGATTTTCGATTGCGACGGCGTGCTCGTCGACAGCGAGCCCATCGTCAACCGCGTGCTCAACGAGATGCTCAACGAGCTTGGCATCCGCATCTCGATCGAAGAATCCACCAAGTGGTTTCTCGGCCGCGCGGTGCGCGAAGAGCTCGACAACATCGCCAGCCGGCGTGGCGCGCCGCTGCCGGAAAACTGGCTGTCGGAATGGTTCGTGCGTCGCAACGCAGTCCTTGAGGCGGAAGTGCAGGCGGTGCCGCATGTGCGTGAGGCGGTGCGCGCGATCGTCGCGACTGGCTTGCCGGTCTGCGTGGCCTCGGGCGCGGATCGCATCAAGGTCAAGCTGCAACTGACGCGCACCGGCCTGGTGGAGCTGTTCCAGCAGGACGAGCGCGAGCATATCTTCTCGTCGACCGAGGTCGAGCGCAGCAAGCCGGCGCCCGACGTGTACCTGCTGGCGGCGCGCACCATGGATGTGGAGCCGGCGCGCTGCGTGGTGATCGAGGATAGTCCGACGGGCGTGACCGCAGGCGTTGCCGCGGGCATGACGGTGCTCGGCTACGCTGCGCGCAACGCGGCGCAATCGCTGCTGGCAGCCGGCGCAGTCACCACCTTCACCGATATGCGCGAGCTGCCGGGGCTGATCGGATGAAGGCACGCGCATCCGGCGCCGGCACCGGCGGCTGCCCATGCGGCGGGGGCGACTACGCCACCTGCTGCGGGCGCTTTCATCGCGGCGAGGCGCTGCCGTTCAACGCCGAGCAATTGATGCGCTCGCGCTATAGCGCCTATGTGCTGGGTGACGTGGACTGGCTGCGCCATACCTGGCATCCATCTACCTGCCCGGACGACCTTGCCGCGGACACGGACACGCGCTGGCTCGGGCTCGCGGTCAAGGCACATGCGCAGCAGGACGAGACGCATGCCCAGGTGGAGTTCGTGGCGCGCTACAAGGTGGGCGGGCGCGCCTGGCGGCTGCACGAGCGCAGCCGCTTTGTGCGCGAGCCGCGCAGTGCCGGCGAGGCGCCGCGCTGGCTTTATGTCGATGGCGAAATGTTGGGGGAGACACCATGACGGAATCGATGGCTGCTGCTGCTGCTGCTGCTGCTGCTGCTGCTGCGCGGGACACGGAGTACTTGCTGTATGGCTTCGCACAATCCGGCAACACCTACAAGGTGGCCTTGCTGCTGGAAACCGTCGGCGTGCAGCGTGGCCGCACGCTGTGGACGCCGCACTTCGTCGACTACTTCAACGGCGAGACGCATACGCCCGAGTACCGTGCCATCAACGAAATGGGCGAGGCGCCGGTGCTGGAGTTCGATGGACAGCGGTTGTCGCAATCGGGCGCGATCCTGGACCTGCTCGCGCAGCGCCTCGACGCCTACGGCCCTGCCAGCGAGGCCGAACGCTCCGAGGTCTTGCGCTGGCTGCTGTTCGACAACCACAAGTTCACGTCGTACACCGCAACCTACCGCTTCCTGCGCACCTTCACCAAGGCACCGGACCCGGCAGTGCTGCAGTTCCTGAGGCAGCGCTGCGAGGGCGCGTGGAACGTGCTCAACACGCATTTGTCCGGGCGGGCCTACGTGCTGGGCGAGCGCCCGACCATCGCGGATTTTTCGCTGGCCGGCTACGTGTTCTACGACGACGAGATCGGCGTGCACTGGCGCAAGGAGTATCCGCAACTCCATGCCTGGACCGAGCGGTTGCGTGCGCTGCCGGGCTGGCGCCATCCGTACGACCTGCTGCCGGGGCATCCGTTGCCCAAGCGCACGGCCTGAGGCGGCGGGCAGCAGGCAAGCGGCGCCTCGCGCGGCAGGGGCAAACCAAGGAGCAGGCAAATCATGAGGTGGATGCAACGACTGGCCCTGGCCCTGCTGCTGACCCTGCCATTCACCGGGGCGATGGCGCGGGCGCCATCCGCGAATCAGGCCACGCAGGCACCAGGGGCGATCACCGCCATCATCCCCGGCTCGTCTGAGCAGGTCGCAATGGTTCCCAAGCCCGGCGTCATGTTCTCGCTGGAGCTGGAAACCACCATCTTCAAGCCACCCGGCGACGGCCCGTTTCCGCTGGTCGTGATCAATCACGGCAAGGCGCTGGGCAAGCCAGCCTTCCAGTCGCGCGCACGCTACCTCGTGCAGAGCGCGGAATTCGTCAAGCGCGGCTACGTTGTGGCGTTGCCGATGCGCCAGGGCTTTTCCAAATCCGGCGGCGCCTATATCGGCGGCGGCTGCAATGTCGAGAGCAACGGCCTGGTGCAGGCCGAAGACGTGGTGGCCACGCTCGAATACATGATCAAGCAGCCCTATGTGGACAAATCGCACATCGTCGTGATCGGCCAGTCGCATGGCGGGCTGACCACCATGGCATTCAGCACCATCGCCTATCCGGGCGTGCTGGGCGTGATCAATTTTGCCGGCGGACTGCGCGATGAATCCTGCAGCCGCTGGGAATTCAACCTGGTGGACGCGTTCGGCGGCTACGGCAAAAAGGCGCGCTATCCCTCGCTGTGGCTGTACGGCGATAACGACAGCTACTGGCCGCAGCCCCTGCCGGCAAAATTCTTCGAGGCCTATACCGCGCAGGCGCATGGCCCTGCCGCTAACGCCCGCATGGTGGACTACGGCACATTCGCGGGCGACTCCCATACGCTGTTCGGCGCCCGCGCGGGCGTGCCGATCTGGCTGCCGGAGGTCGAGCGGTTCTTCAAGGAGATCGGACTTTCGTTCGATCCGCAGCCATGATGCGTGATTTTTTTCGATAGACGGATGGAATCGCGCGCCGCATCCGGCTGCGCAGGGTGGAGATAGGCGCACGCAAGCGTTGGGATACGAGGCGGTTGGGTACTTCTTCGCGCTTTGTCGTTCAACGTGTCGTCAACGTGTAAATCCGGCGCTGTTTGCCAATTCACCAGGTAGCTCCCTACCATGACTCTCCCCAACCCGCACGCAAGTGCCGCCACGCCAGGCTTTGCCTGCCTGGGCCGGCCAGCGCGCGGTCAACAAAGGAGGGTTTCCTTGGAAGACCAGTCCAATTCCGCGTCCCTGGCGCCGAGCGCGCATCTTGCCCAGCCCACGCTCGGCGAGCGCAGCTTGCGCGCGGTATGGCATCCGTGCACGCCGCTGCGGCCTGAGGCCGGCGAGCCGCCGCTCGCTATCGCGCGCGGCGAGGGCCCCTGGCTGCACGACACCGGCGGCCAGCGCTATTTCGACGCCACCAGCTCCTGGTGGGTCAATCTGTTTGGCCACGCCAACCCGGACATCAACGCCGCGCTGCGCGATCAGCTCGACACGCTCGAGCACGTGATGCTGGCCGGCTGCACGCATGCGCCGGCGGTGGAGCTTGCCGAGCGTTTGTCGGCGCTGACCGGCGGCGCGCTCGGCCATGCGTTCTATGCCAGCGACGGCGCGTCCGCCGTGGAGATTGCGCTGAAGATGAGCTTCCACTACTGGCGCAACACCGGCCTGGGCGGCAAGCGCGAATTCGTCTGCCTGCGCCACGGCTACCACGGCGAAACCGTGGGCGCGCTCGCGGTGACCGATGTGGCGATCTTCCGCGATGCCTACGACCCGATGCTGATGAGCTCGCACGTGGTGATGTCGCCGGATGCGCGCCAGGCCGCGCCGGGCGAGAGCGCCGCGCAGGTTGCGCAGTGCGCGCTGGATGCGCTGGAGGCGCTGCTGCAGGCGCGCGGCGGCCAGATTGCAGCGCTCATCATCGAGCCGCTGGTGCAGTGCGCCGCGGGCATGGCCATGCATGATCCGCTCTACCTGGAAGGCGTGCGCGCGCTGTGCGACCGCTACCGCGTGCATTTGATCGCCGACGAGATTGCGGTGGGGTGCGGGCGCACCGGCACCTTTTTCGCGTGGGAGCAGGCACGCGGCGCGGGCGAGCCCGGCGCACCGCTGCCGGCGCACCTGTGGCCGGATTTCCTGTGCTTGTCCAAGGGCATCAGCGGCGGCTACCTGCCGCTCTCGCTGGTGCTGTCGCGCAGCGCGATCCAGCAGGCTTTCGTGGCCGAGGCGCGCGACCCGGACCGCGCCCGCAGCTTCCTGCACTCGCATTCCTATACCGGCAACCCGCTGGCCTGCCGCGCCGCGCTGGCCACGCTCGACCTGTTCGCCAAGCAAGACGTGGTGGCGCAGAACCGCCAGCGCGCGCAGTGGCTCACGCAAGCCATGGCCGGGCTGGCGGCGGATGCCCGGCTGCATCACGTACGCCAGCGCGGCCTGATCTGGGCCGCCGATGTGCGCGAAGAATACGCGGCCGACGCAGGCGAGTTCGCCGCGCGCTTCCATCATGCCGCGCGCAAGCACGGCGTGCTGATCCGGCCGATTGGCCGCACGCTTTACATCATGCCCCCGTACGTGTTCGACGCGGCGCTTGCGCAATGGCTGGCAGGCCARCTGCAAGCCACGCTCGACACGGTACTCGCCGGCATGGACCAGAACGACAGCGCYGGCAAYGGTACCGGCGCACCCACGGAGATACGCGATGCTGCTTGAGCACTTGACCCTGGCCGCCGCCGAGCGCGACGAAAAGGCACTGACGCGGCGCCGCCGCACCGCGTACTCCGCCTGTGCGCCGCAGCAAGCCGTGAGCGATGCCTGCGGCGGCGAGATGCACTCGTTGCTGACGTTCTGCAGCAACGACTACCTGGGCCTGGCCAACCATCCCGCGCTGATCGCGGCCATGGCCGAGGGCGCGCGCCAGTTCGGCGCGGGCAGCGGGGCCTCCCACCTGGTGAGCGGCCATTCGCTGGCCCACCACCGGCTCGAAGGGGAGCTGGCGGCGTGGTTCGCACCGAACATTCCGCACGCGGCCGCGCTCTACTTCAGCACTGGCTATATGGCCAACATGGCGGTGCTGACCGCGCTAGGCAGCGCCGATGCCACGCTCTTCTGCGAAGCGCTCAACCATGCCTCGCTGATCGACGGCGCGCGCCTGGCGCGGGCCGAGGTCCGCCGCTACGCGCATCGCAACGTGGCCGAGCTCGAGGGCTTGCTGGCCGCCAGCACCAGCCCGCTCAAGCTGATCGTCACCGACRGCGTGTTCAGCATGGACGGCGACTTTGCGCCGCTGGCCGAGCTGCTGACGCTGGCCGAGCGGCACGATGCCTGGATCATCCTGGACGACGCGCATGGCTTCGGCGTGCTGGGCGAGCAAGGCCACGGCGTGCTGGAGCACCTCGCGCTGACGTCGCCGCGCTTTATCTATATCGGCACGCTGGGCAAGGCCGCCGGCGTGGCGGGCGCGTTCGTGGCCGCGCACGAGACCATCATCGATCATCTCGTCAACACCGCGCGGCAGTACATCTACACCACGGCCTCGCCGCCGGCGGTGGCGCACGCCTTGTCCGCCAGCCTGGCGTTGATCGCCGGCGACGAAGGGCGGCAACGCCGCGCGCAACTGGATAAGCTGATCCATACGCTGCGCAGCGGCCTGGCCGGCCTGACGCGGGCGGCTGGCTGGCGCCTGGGTGAGAGCTCGACGGCGATCCAGCCCGTGATCGTGGGCGACAACGTGGCGGCGCTGGCACTGTCCGCGGCGCTGGAGGCCGACGGCATCCGCGTTGGCGCGATCCGCCCGCCCACCGTGCCCGTTGGTACCGCGCGTCTGCGCATCACGCTGTCGGCCTCGCATACCGTGGCCGATGTCGAGCGCCTGCTGGCCAGCCTGGCCAGCGTGGTGCCGCGCAAGGAGGCGTCATGATCGCCTGTTTTGTCACGGGTACCGACACCGGCATCGGCAAGACGCACGCTAGCGCCACCTTGCTGCACGCGCTGCGCGCCGCCGGCCACCTGGCCGTTGGCATGAAGCCGGTGGCAAGCGGCAGCGAATGGCGCAACGACCATTGGCACAACGATGACGTGGCGCAACTGCGCGCCGCCAGCGCGGTGACCGTTGCGCAGGCGCAGACGTGCCCGTTTTTGCTGCGCACGCCGGCTTCGCCGCACCTGGCCGCCGCCATCGAGGGCACGCGCATCACGCGCGAGCCGATCCGCGCCGCGTTTGCCGCGTTGCAGGCGCGGGCCGGCGCGGTGGTGGTGGAAGGCGTCGGCGGCTTTTGCGTGCCGCTGGACGGCGCGCCGCGCGACCAAGGCGGCTGGGACACGGCCGACCTTGCCGTGATGCTCGGCCTGCCGGTGGTGCTGGTGGTCGGCATCCGCCTGGGCTGCATCAGCCACGCCCTGCTCACCGCCGAAGCCGTGCGTGCGCGCGGCCTGCACCTGGCCGGCTGGATCGCCAACCGCATCGATCCCGGCATGCAGCTCGCCGACGAGAACATCGACACGCTGCGCGCGGCGCTGGGCGCGCCCTGGCTCGGCACGCTGCCGTGGCAGGTCGCGCCGGCCGAAGCCGCCAGCCAGCTCGCGCTGGCGCCGCTGCTTGCCGCTTGCCATGCCGCAGGCAATGGCATCGCCGCCTGAGCGCGCCGGACCAAGACTGCAAACACTGAACGAATTACCGGAACAGATAGCAAACATGACTGCAACCACTCACGCCGGCGAAACCGTCGCCACCATTTCCCCCGACACCCTGCGCCAGACCGCCCGCCGCTTTACCGAGCCCGCGCCCGCCACCAAGCCGGGCGACTGGACCGTCGCCGAGGTCGCCGCGCTGTACGCGCTGCCGTTCAACGATCTGCTGTTCCGCGCCCAGCAGGTGCACCGCGAGCATTTCGATGCCAACGCCGTGCAGCTCTCGACSCTGYTGTCGATCAAGACCGGCGGCTGCGAAGAGGATTGCGGCTATTGCCCGCAGAGCGCGCACCACGATGCCGGCGTCACCGCGGGCAAGCTGATGGCGCTCGACGAAGTGCTGGAAGCCGCGCGCGCCGCCAAGGCCAGCGGCGCTGGACGCTTCTGCATGGGCGCCGCCTGGCGCAGCCCGAAGGACCGCCACCTTGAGCCGGTCATCGAAATGGTGAAAGAGGTCAAGGCCATGGGCCTGGAGACCTGCGTCACGCTAGGCATGCTGGAAGCCGAGCAGGCGCAGCGCCTGAAGGACGCGGGGCTGGACTACTACAACCACAACCTCGATACCTCGCCCGAGTTCTACGGCGAGATCATTGGCACCCGCACCTACCAGGACCGCCTGGACACCATCGGCCATGTGCGCGAGGCCGGTATCAACGTGTGCTGCGGCGGCATCGTCGGCATGGGCGAATCGCGCGAGGCGCGCGCCGGGCTGATCGCGCAGCTCGCCAACCTCGACCCGTATCCCGAGTCGGTGCCCATCAACAACCTGGTGGCGGTCAAGGGCACGCCGCTGGCCGACACGGCACCGATCGACCCGTTCGAGTTCGTGCGCACCATCGCGGTGGCGCGCATCACCATGCCCAGCGCCATGGTGCGCCTGTCCGCCGGCCGCGAGACCATGGACGACGCGCTGCAGGCCCTGTGCTTCATGGCTGGCGCCAATTCCATCTTCTACGGCGACCGCCTGCTGACCACCGCCAACCCCCAGGCCGATCGCGATCGCGCGCTGCTGGCACGGCTGGATATCCGCACCGAGGGCTACGCAGGGTAAGCTGGCGGCAATGGCGGCGGCCAAGGGCCCATGGTCAATGGCCGCCGTCCCCGCAACCACACTGGCTGCGGGCAGAGGTTCATCAGGGGAGGGCGCCATGTTCAACAAGATCCTGATCGCCAATCGCGGCGAAATCGCCTGCCGCGTGGCAGCCACCTGCCGCCGCCTCGGCATCCGCACGGTAGCCGTCTACTCCGACGCCGACGCCAACGCGCGCCACGTGGCACTGTGCGACGAGGCCGTGCATATCGGCGGCGCGGCAGCGCGCGACAGCTACCTGCGCGGCGACCACATCATCGAGATGGCCAAGGCCACCGGCGCGCAGGCCATCCATCCCGGCTACGGTTTC
>NZ_JBFTOQ010000089.1:0-14952 GCF_056398045.1 Cupriavidus sp. 05L411
AGTTTCGACAGCATTCCCACAGACACCCCACATGTCCGCGCGGCCTGATCAATTGGTAGGCCTTGGGCAGCGCGAGTCGCGCGCACCCTATCCCCAAGATGGGAGCAAATCTTGATCGTGGCGCGGGATGGCAACGTTGGATCTGGCAAAGGTCGTGGCATGGGCAATACAAAGTTATGAGAGTCCCGAGAGTAGCGAACACATCGTTATTTCACGAAAATGAAAGTATATCGGAGGCCGGCTTAGCGTGGTCTGCGATTCTCGCTGGAACATCCGTATCAACGTTCTGACGCTGGTTGCAACTCTGGCTGCCATTACCTCGACTGTGGGGTCCATATGCAGATGCTCACCGATCCAGAGGCGTAACTCGTTCAGACTTGAATCGTGCGCGCGCTGTGACTGAAGTGCGAAGCTAAACTGTGCCTGTCCGCCCGGGCGACGCAAGAACAGTACCAGATTCTTCGCTATTTCCAACGCGAAGTCATTTCCCAGATCTTCGCCTACCAGCGAAAGCGCGAGGTCCGATTTCGCGGGCAGCCATTCAGGAATCTCCGTGAAGTTATGCCGCCAGCTGCTCATGCATTTTGGCGCCCGGGATTCGCGGCAACAGCTCGATTCCAGACGATATGCCAGCCGACGTGTATACGTTGCCGTCCTTCCACCAGATGGGAACGGGGTCAACTTGTACTTCTTTGGGATAGCGCTCTGCCAGGCGCCGTGCCACCGGGGAACTCGACCAGGTGGCTTATGTTATCCGGTACAGGGCACCTGTCACCTCTCTAAGATCCGGCTGTCGTCGCAGCAGCTATTTGCCAATATATTGACGACCGTCGCTTGCAGGCGGCCCGGTGTCGTTGCTAACTGTTTTGCTTAGGAGGTAAAGACGCGATTCTTTCCTAATTAAGTGCCGCTTATAGAGCGAGCTCCGTCGAGGTTTTGCTCGGGGGGTCTCCGATGGCCCGAATGGCCGTGCTCGAATTTGGTCGACCAAGAGTCACGGGCCCTGCCGCATACTGCATCAATACGCCTGTCTTTGGCCTCAGCACGCCGACCAGGCGAACCGAGGACGTGGATTACGTGCGCACGCTTCTCACCGGCCCGCCAGCGTGGGCGAAATCGGTAAGCGCTCGCCGCAGAACACTTCGACCGAGCGCGCCGGCCGAGGCAGGGTCTGTTCCACATCGACTGGCCGCTCCCTTGTCACGGAGCCCGCGGCCTTGTCGGCRCACAAGGCATTTGAGGCGCTTCGGAGAGAGGCCAAATCGCCTGTAGCCAGCAAATTCTTTCTCGCAGGCTATATCGGCGGCGCCTTCATCGAAGTTGGCCAGGAAATCGAGTGGCAACAGGGTCGGGAGCTTGCGAGGGTGCTCGCCGACTGGGCAACCGCGTTTGCCAAGGCCGAAGGCCAGCAATGAAGCCCGCCCGCGTCCACCGCAACGCCCTGGGCGGCTTCACTATCGACGGCCCGTATTTCCGCCGTCCCTCGCGCGTCGCCGTTCTGGCTGGCCACTTCTTTCAATGACTGGGGGCGTGATCATGATCTACGCCAAAGTCAAATGCCCGCTGTTTGGCAATGAGCAACGCGTGTCGACGCGGTGGCATTTCAGGCGATAGAGCAGGCGCGCGCCGCGCTGGTGGTGACGTGTCAAATTGCGTAATCACCGGGCTCCACGCCGCTCTCCTTGAGGTCGAGCGACTTAACCAGCGCCGTCCATTGCTCGTTGTCGAATTCCTCCCCAAAGGCATCGACCTCGTTGCGCTCGTCGTAGTGAACAAACGTTACGAGGTAGTAGCCGGGCCGATAGTCGTCCTCTTCCATCTCGTCGTCTTCTGCCGGGTCAAACACGCCGAGAATGATGAATGCATCTCCCTGGTCGTTTTTCCAGACTGAGTGCAATGCAGGTTTTTCGAGCGCCATAACGCATTCCTTCTTCGTTGATCGGGTCGATCCGCACCAGAAAAACGGGCTGTGGCGCGAGGCCGTGCCGCGCCCGTTTCCGATGCGGTGGAAGCGAATCATAGCGCGGCGCATCGCTCATCTGGATATCCAGCATCGAGACTGGCGCCACGGAAACAAATACATGAGGCGACATGCGGAGGGCTATCAGCAGACCGTTTTTTCGCTGCACACGACAGATAGCGAAATCCGGATGAGGAACCTCGCGAGGGTGGCAGTGCCGGCATGGTGGCGCCCGCCGCAGTCGGCGCGATCAAGGCGGCAACCGGCAGCTTCACGCTCAGCCTCTACCTGCTGAGCCTGGCGCTGGTACTGGCGGCGGTCATTCTGGTCATATGGTTCCGGCCACGCGATACGGGTCCGGTGGTCGTAGGCTCCATCGAGGCACACTGAGCGCCCCCGCGCGATGGTGCGCTCAGGCCTTGGCGGCGGGGGGCGGTGCGCAGGACTCGCGCATGATGACCTGTGTGGTTAGCCGTACTTCCTGCGCCCCTTGCTCCTTCTCCTTCGCCTGCGCGCGGTCCGCGGCGCCGCCAATCGATCGCAGCAGAATTTCAGCGGCGGCGGTGCCCACGGCCTCGAGGTCCCAACTGATCGCGGTGATCGCGGGCGAATACAGTTGGGGCAGATCCCCGTCGCCGACGCAGATCAGGCTGACATCGTGCGGCACCCGATGGCCGGTTTGTCGCGTTGCCTGCAGTACGCCCGACAGGATGCGCGTGCCCAGGCAAATGAATGCCGTCGGTCGGGACTTTGCGGAAAGCAGGGCCAGCGCGTCGCTGAACGACAAATCCATGGCCGAGCGGCTTGCTCGGACGAGCGTTTCGTCCACCGTCAGGCCGCGCTCGGCCATCGCCGTGCGATATCCATCGATACGCTCGCGTCCGGGTCGCAAGGCACCGTCGGAGGTCATCAGCGCGATGCGCGTATGACCCAGGTCGAGCAGATACCGGCAGGCTTCGTATGCGCCCCGGAAGTGGTCCACGTGAACGCCCGATCCCTGCTCGCCGAAGTCGCGGTCCATGGCAACCACGGCCAGATCACGCGAGATCTGTTCAAGATAGTCGGCACGCTCCACTTCACAGGGCCCGAGAATCAGTCCGTCGACGCGCCGCCGGCGAAACAGGTCCACCATCAGCTCTTCCTGCGCCTTGCTATTGTGGGTGTTTCCGACCACCATGGCGTAGCCTTCGCGCTGCAGGCGGATCTCCACCGCGGTAATGATGCGGGCATACAGCGGGTTGGCCAGATCGGAAACCAGCAGTCCCACCACGCCAGAGGTACCCGTGCGCATGCTCTGCGCGATCGGATCGGGCGCATACGCCAGCGCCTTCGCTGCGCGTTCCACGGCCTGGAGAGCCGCTTCGCTTACGGGACCGCTACGATTTAGCGCCCGCGAGGCCGTACCCAACGACACGCCGGCCGCGCGCGCCACGTCACGAATCGTGACGCGGGTGGGCGTATCGGAACTAGGGGTGCGCGTTCGGCTACTCATTTTTGATCCTGGGGCTTGCTAGCGGATGGCGGCAGTGCCGCCGGCTTCGTTCGCGATTATCGCCGAAATCGGCCCCACCCATTGCCGCACCTAGTACATCGCACGGCCGCCACTGATGTCGAAAACCGCCCCGGTGCTGAAGCTGCAGCGCGCGGAGCACAGCCAGGCCGTCATCTCGGCGACCTCCTCGACGCGGACGAAGCGTTTCATCGGCACGCGCTCCAGAAGTCGCGCCTGCAATTGCGCACGCTGACTATCGTCGTAGACGCCGAAGATATCGGTATCGGCAGCACTGGGCGTGATGCAGTTGACCATCACACCGGTTTCGGCCAACTCCTTGCCCAGGCTTTTGGTCATCGAAATTAGCGCTGCCTTCGACGCAGCGTAGGCGCCGGCGAAGGGGTTGCCCTCCTTCCCGGCAATCGACGCCACATTGACCACGCGGCCATAACCATGGCTCACCATGATGGGCACCACAGCCTGCGCACACTGCAACGCGCCAAAGACGTTCACGTCGAAGACGCGCTTCCATTCCTCCAGCGAGGCCTCGATCGTAGGACCGCTGCGCCCCAGAATGGCGGCATTGTTGACCAGCGCGTGGGCGCTCCCAGCGCTTCCGTGGACTGTGCCAGCGCGCGGTCGACCTGAGCGCGATCCGTGATGTTAACCGCGACAGACATCGCGTGGGCGCCACTTGCACGTAGCGATTGCTCGGCCTCGTTGAGTTGCCCGGCATCGCGATCCCACAATGCTACGGAAAAACCCTCCGCGGCCAGACGGGCACCAATCGCCAATCCAATGCCGCGCGCGGCGCCCGTCACCACTGCGACGCGTCGCCCCGGTTCCTTGCTTTCGTTGGTGGTCATTGCGGCGCTCCAATCCGGCGGATCGGATCAGCGCCGTCCCACCCTTTGGCGGCGGCGGCAATCGACGCGAAATACTCACCCTTGCCACCCGCCATTTCCGAGATCTCCACGATGTTGCCAGGTAAGTCCGCGTGGACGTAGTAGGCAAATCGGCCGCGCATGCCCATGCGGCCGCCGTGCCCCTCTACATAGCCGCGCCCACGCAAGGCTTCCGCGTACTCGTCGAACCGATCGTCTGTCCAGTAGGCGATATGCTGCATGCCCTCTCCTGCCTGCTTCAGGGAATCCAGATACAGCGACGGCGCATCGTTGCGTTGCTGGATCAGCTCGATCTGGACACCCCCTGAATTGGCAAGGGCGATAGACAGGTCCGGCAGCGCCGATGTCTTGCCGTAGTAACGGAACTCCGTGGTACCAACGGCTTTCTTGTAGAACCAGGGGCCGACTCCCAACACTTCGCTCCAGTGCCGCATGGCCTTCTCCATATCGCGCACGACATAGCCAATCTGGCAAACGCCACCAAACAGCAAACTCATTGTCTCTCTCCGTCCAAATTGGAAACGTTTCCATTTTTTAAGTTTAGTCGGCATTGCGATTGGAGGCGGCCTAGCGTTTACCATGATTGCCACTCCTTGCGTGGCCTACCAAACTTAGTGGAAACGTTTCCACTTCAATTGGAACGCGACTGACAACGTCTGCATTGCAGAACGGACGGATACCTACGGAGACAGACATGAATAGATTTCTTGCCGGCGGCCTGCTCGCCCTTGCGGCCACGGCCGCCCAGGCCGGCGATGTCGCCTCTTATCCCGATCGCCCCATCCGCATGCTGTTGCCCTTCTCCGCCGGAGGCGGTGGCGACATTCTCGGGCGGCTGCTCGCCGAACGCTTCGCGGCGCAACTCAAGCAGCCGGTGGTAGTGGAGAACAAGCCTGGTGCGGCTGGCACGATCGGTACCCACGCCGTGGCCACCGCGGCACCGGACGGCTACACGATCATGATCGGCGGCATGTCGACCCACCAGCTTGCGCCGGCCACGTACACGAAACTGCCCTACGACCCGGTGCGCGACTTCCAGAGTCTGGGGGCGATAGGAAACTCGTCAATCGTGATGATTGCTGCCAATCAGTATCCGGCGAACGACCTCAAGCAACTGATTGCGCTGTCGCGCAAGGACAAGACGCCGATTCAATATGCAAGCTGGGGAGCGGGATCCACGGGCCACTTCTGTGGCGAGGTCCTGAGCCAGAAGGCCGGCATACCGATGCAGCACGTGCCATACAAGGGCACGTCCCAGATTGTGACCGACATCCTCGGCAACCACATCTCTGTGGGCTTCGTCGACATGGTGACTGCTACCCCTTTCGTAAAGGAAGGCAAGGTCAAGGCGCTCGCCGTATGCACGCGACGTTCGCCCAGCTTGCCAAACGTCGCCAGCTATAAGGAACAGGGCGTGGACTTCGACCGCGAACTGACCTGGGTCATGTATGTGCCAGCAAAAACGCCGAAACCCATCGTGGAGAAACTGTCTCGCGTCCTGGAAACCACGCTCAAGGAACCTGCGGTCGTAAACAAGCTGCTCTCGCTGGGTATCACCGCGAAGTATGTGCCCGGACCGGAGCAACAGGCTATCAATGCCCGCGATATTCCCATGTGGAAGGCCATCGCGACGCAAGCGAACATCAAGCTGGATTAAGCAACGGGCGTTGCCCCGCGGCACCCAATCACGATTCGAATTCTCGTTATCTACCACAGGAGATTTTTAATGTCTGCTACGCTCGACGCCGCACGCATCAAAACCGTGCGCGACCACATGGCTCTGGAATGCGTCCATGACTGGGACGCCGTCATCGATACGTTTTCCCACCCTCGCTACGAAATGCATGGCAGCGGCGTTGTCTTTGACGGTGAAACGGAGGTACGCGGCTATTTTGATTCGTCGCGGATTCCCTTCCCCGACCTCAAGAACGAAATCATCGCCATTGCTGCCGTCGACGAAACGGTGCTCGTAGAGTTCTGGTTGCAGGGCACGCATCTCGGCCCGCTTCAGGCCAACGGCAAGACCTTCGCACCGACGGGCCGCACCTTCCGTGTACGAATGGCCGCCACGTTCGAGTTTGCGCCGGCCTCGGACAAGATCATCTGCGAGCGCCCATACTCGGCGCCCGACGCCAAGCTGCGCGCGCTCGGCCTGCTCTGAGGGGCGCGGGCATGGGAAATTCAGCACTTGCAATCGCCAGTGGGCATGGCCGGCTGGCCGGCAAGGTCGCCATCGTCGTGGGCACTGGCTCCAGTGGCGCGGACGCCAGCAATGGTTCCGCTGCGGCCATTGTCTATGCGCGAGAAGGCGCGCGCGTGCTCTGCGTAGACCGTGACACCGAAGCCGCGCAACGCGTCGTCGAACAAATCCGCGAAACCGGCGGCGAAGCACTGCCATTCGAGGCCGACGTATGCAGCAAGGCCCAGCTTGCAGCCATGGCCAGCTATTGCGCATCCGAGTACGGTCGCATCGACGTACTGCATAACAATGTCGGTATCGAGATCGTGGCAGAGCTCGAGAAGATCCGTGAGGAAGACTGGGATCGCGTCTTTGACATCAATCTCAAAGGCGTCATGCTGGCCTGCCAGCAGGTAATCCCGCGCATGGTGCAAAAGGGGGGGGGTTCGATCGTCAATATTTCGTCGATCGCCAGCCGCAAATGGAGCCCGATGCCGTTTCTGGCTTACAACGCGTCGAAGGCGGCGCTCAACCATATGACGCGTGTGCTCGCGCGCCGCTACGCCGCGGATCGCGTTCGGGCTAACGTCGTGGTCCCCGGATTGATCGACACACCACACGCAGCACACCTGACCACCGGTGACGCTGCCGCACGACGCGCGAAACCAGCGCTGCCCGATGGGCCACCAAGGCTCCCCGTGGGACATCGCCTACGCGTCGCTTTTCCTCGCAAGCGATGAATCTCGCTACATCACCGGCATCGAAATCGCAGTCGATGGCGGTCTGTATCTCTGAGTCATCCCGGACGTCCGGACACCCTCAACATACCGGCGGCGAGACTTATGCGAATCCATGCGATTCGACTCGTCGCCTCAGGAGATTTGCATCATGGCATTGCCCAAGGTCTTTACCCATCAGGATCGACTGCTGACCGTCAACATTCACGATGCAGTGGAGTTCCCAGGATCGGAATCCGGTTCTACTATCGTCCCGCTCTTCCTCGATCGTGAGAACGGTGTCTGGGTCTTGTACGGAAAATTCGAGCCAGGCACGACCCTGCCGCCCCACTTCCACACCGGAACCGTCCACTTCTTCACGACGAAGGGTGAATGGAACTATGTCGAATACCCCGAGGACCCGCAAACAGCCGGTAGTTACCTGTACGAGCCGGGCGGCTCCATTCACACTTTCTCGGTGCCAGCCGATGCCAAAGAGCCCGCTGAGGGCTTTATGGTCGTCTATGGCGCCAACGTGATCTTCAAGGACAGCGAATACCAGTCCGTGCGTGACGCCGGCGCGATCGAGGACGGCATCCTCAATGCCGCCAAGGCCATGGGCCTGCCAACGCCACGGTATATCCGGCCAAACGGCGGCGCCACGTTCTCGCGCGACTAAATTTTCACGCCCGTATGCCGTACAGGCGTGTCTCGAGCGGGCACGCCTTAAAAAATACAAGACTTGATGGAGACAGAATCCCATGAATCAGAAAAGGCGCCTCTTGATGCAGGCATCGGCTGCTACGGTTCTGACGAGCCTCCACACGCTTGCTAGTGCCAAAAGCGACTGGCGAGCGACCCGTCCAATACAACTCATCGTTCCCGGCCAGGCCGGCGGCATGTCTGACATCATCGCACGCGTGTTTGGTGCCGGTGCGGGCAACGACCTAGGCGAGCGCATCGTCGTCGATAACCGCCCAGGCGCGTCCGGGGTCATCGGGTCTTATCTGCTCTCCAACGCCACACCTGACGGGCAGACGCTACTGACAGCCAGCAGCGATACCCACACAATCTATCCGCATTTCTCCAACAATCCGAAGTTCAGGCCGGAGAAACACGTGCCGATCGCGACGCTGGCCTTCGTACCATTCGCGCTTGCCGTGAAACGGAACCTGCCGGTGAACAACCTGCGCGAGTTCATCGAACTGTGCAAGAAGAGGACGATAAGCTATTCCACCTGGGGTATCGGTACGACTGGCCATGCGGCAATGCTGGCATTCATGCGTTCCGCTGGCATTCCAGACATGTTGCACGTGCCGTTCACTGGCAGCGCCCCAGCCGTGCAAGCCCTGCTCGCCGGGCAAGTCGATGCCATGATGGGCGCCATACCGCTGATCTCGACCAACCGCGCACAACTTCGTCCATTGTCCGTGATGTCTCGCGAGCCGTCTGCCGCCTTGCCAGGAACGCCGACGATGGCGCAGGCAGGCTTGGCAAACGCGGCAGACAGCAAGGGCTTCTGGGTTGGGTTGATGGCTCCCCCCAGCACGCCCGCCGCCATCGTAGACGCGATCGCGGCCGAAGCCGTCAAGGTCATGAAGCAAGCTGAAGTCCGTCAGAAGCTCCAAGGCATGGGAGCGCAGTCCGAATCGCTCGGCCCCACCGAGTTCGGCAGGCTGATCACAGAGGAGTCCGCACGCTGGTCCGGCATTGCCCGCGACGCCGGCGTGGCTCGGCAGAACATTTGATGCCCATATGCATTTGCCAAACGCCTAAGGAGACAAAATGAGACAGCTTCGATTCGGGCAGGTCACGATAGACCGAATTGTGGAACAGGAGCAATTCTGGGCCGATGCATCGTGGCTCTATCCGGGTATCGACGACGAAGTAGTGGCGCGGCAGAAGGCACGGCTCGGCCCGCGGCTGATCCACCCGCAGACGTCGCAGCTTTGCATCAGCTTTCACAGCTACCTCATCCGGTCCGGCGGTAGAAACATTCTCGTCGACACCTGCAACGGCAATCACAAGGATCGTCCTCGTGCGCTGTGGCAACATCAGCGCGCCTCCGACAACTACCTGACCAGCCTGGCAGCCCAAGGCGTAAGGCCCGAAGACATCGACATGGTGTTATGCACGCACCTTCATACGGACCACGTCGGCTGGAACACGCGCCTTGACAATGGAAACTGGGTGCCGACGTTTCCCAATGCTCGCTACTTGTTCTCCCGGCAGGAGTTCGATCACTTCATGAAGATGCACACGGGCCAACCCGCCCTTCCCGTCAATCAAGGCTCGTTTGCAGACAGTGTGCTGCCAATTGTCGAATCGGGTCTCGCGGACCTGATTGACGTGGACCATTTCGTGGATGGCGATCTATCCCACGGCATCTGGATTGAGGACGCGAGCGGACATACGCCGGGTCATGTCTCGGTGCATATCAAGGGTGGGGGAAACGAAGCTATCATGACCGGCGACGTCTTCCATCATCCCATTGTCTTCAACGAACCGTCATTGAAAAACACAGGTGACTGGCGTCCGGACCTGGCAATACTCACGCGGCAACGCCTGATGGTACGGTGCGTCGACGCGCCTGTCACGCTGCTGTCGATGCATTTCCCATCGCCGACGGCTGGCAAGCTTCTGTCACATCACGACGGCTTCCGCTTTCATTTCTTTGAGCCTTGACCCGCATTCTGCATGTGTCAACGGTCGCTTCCGGTACGCGAGGCCGCACGAAACATGATGCAAGTGCCAATCCCCGAGTTGGCAATGCGCAGCGAGGCCTCGCTTGTCGGGGCGCGTGACACCAAGCGCGCCGGACGGGACATCTGACGGGCCGAGCCGAACTTGACTTCATCGCCGCCCGGGTAGATTGGATGCACGTTCATCACCCAGGTGCTTCCGATGCGGGCCCACTCCCCCCAACTCACCCTCTTCGACGACGCTCGCGGATTCGTCGCACAATCAATAGCTCGCCCGTTGGTGTTGATGGCCTACTCCGCCACGACTTTGTGAAGTGGGCCTTGTCGCGGAGGCCATGGAATCGGTGACCCGCTGGGAAAAGCAACGCGCCCCGCTGTCACCACTCAATGATTCATCGGCAAGGCCACCGCCCCGCGCTTATGCGCGAAGCTGGCGGCCGCGAACGCCAGACCTTCCCGGTCCAGCGACGCCAGCGCCATCGCGTCCTGCTCGGCACAGCCGGCGCGCAGCGCCGTTCCATGCGGGTCGACCAGGAATGCGCCACGCGCGGCGGCGTCGGCGTACACGCTGGCCAGCAGGCGCTCGACGCGGCGCCCGCGCTCCAGGTCCGCGCCATGCGGGGCCACTTGCCCTGGCAGCGCATGGCTCCCCTGCGGCACGCGGCGCCGCGCACGCCCGGCCGCCAGCGCGGCGCGCGCCAGATCGAGCTGCCGCAGCAATTCAGCAATAGGTGGATAAGCGCCATCGCGCTCGACCACCACCGTCAGCGCGTGTGGCACGCGAGCCGCAAGTTCGGCCAGCAARCCAAAGACTGCGTCCGGCGGATCGTGCAGATGATCGTCCAGCAAGCGCCGACCAGCCGCCGCCGGATTGCCGATCCAGCGCCCGCCAGCCAGGTGCACACAGCGCACCCGGGCCAGCGGCAGCGTGCGCAGCTGGGCAAGCGGGTCCTGCCCGAAATTGAGCGCGTTGGCGTGGAGGTTGTGCAAATCCAGCAATAGCGTGACGTCCGCCGCTTCGGCAATCGCGCCGAGCCAGCCGCTTTCGTCCAGTGTGGAGACCGGCGGATCGATCAGCGTGGCGATGTTCTCGAGCATGGGCAGGCTGCCCACCACGCGGCGCGCTTCCCGCAGGTTGCGCAAAGTACCCTCAACCGTGGCCGCAGTGCGAGGCGGCGCCGCCAGGTGGCCAATCTCGATGCCCCCCGCGCGCACGAATGCCAGGTGCTCCGACCACCCCAGCGGCCGTACCTTGTCCACCAGCCGCGCCATGGCCTGCAACCGTACCGGCTGCACTGGCCACGCCGAGGCCAGGCCCATGCCCACCCCGTGAAGCAGCACCGGCACCTGGCGCGCCAGAGTGGCAAGCGCACGCCATTGTGCGGGAGGACGGTCGAACCAGCCATCCGCGATCACCTCCAGCACGTCGATGCGGTCAAGATGGTGCTGGATGCCAGCCACCAGTTCCGGTCGCCAGCCCAGCCCGACGCGGTCCGCCGGCATGGCGCCGTCAGTCGCCACCGCCGCCTCCGCAGCCCCCGCAGCCGCTACCCCCGCCGCTATCACCACTGTCAATGCTACTGCCGCAAGAGCTGCTGCAGCCACCGCTGTTGTCCGGTTGATTCTCGTCCTTGACAGACAGTGGCCCGAGGGGAAGCAACGTGCGCACGTATGGGAAAACGGCCGGCGGCAGCGCCTCGAGGCCAAACACCGCCGCCAGCCAGGTGGCATCGGGGTCCTGGCCGGAAGGCCTGAGCCTACGCGAACGCAGGCTGCCGAACAGCACACGCTGGTCCGCCAGGAAGCGCTCGCCGGCCGGTGTGAGACGTTGCGGATCTGGCATCAGGAACACCCAGGAGACGCCTGCGAGAATGATCAGCAGCCACACGTTATAGTGACCATGCAACAGCGCGTGGACCACCTTGAAGCCTGCCACGCCCAGCAGCAAAGCCAGTGCGCACCAGTAGGCCGCGGGCTTGCTGTCGTCATCCGGTGTCAGCAGTCCAGCCTTGCGCAGCGCCGACTGGTAATCTGCCGTGGCCGGGCGCGGCCACGGCTTGTTCTCAAGCAGCTGCCGCGTCGGCCGTGGGATTCGGCAGGTTGTCAGCGCCGCGCGCTCGAGTGGACGCCGAGCGAGTTCGACAGCACCTTTCGTGCAGAGCTTGATGCCGGATATCTCCAGCAAGCCGCGATCGATCAGGGAAAACAACACGGCCCGTTTCGCCTCCCCCTCGCCGCCGCGCAGGTAAGCCACGCAATATGGATCCGAGGTCAGCGGCCCGAGTGGGGCCGTCGCCGGGTAACGCCAGGGCGCACGCAGCCAGCGGCGCAAGCCAAACGCCACCATCAGGCCAAAGACCACATAGAATGCAAGAAACGCCTGGCCGGGCCAGCTAAATGGATTCAGCGGATTGGCCAGCGTCATGCACCGAGCTCCGCGCGCATGCGCCCGGCCATGTCGATGACGGTGAGCAAGAGGACTTCTCCTTCTCCCGGCGCCAGGGCCCCGCCTTCCCGCAAGCCAGAGAAGCGCGTCAGCGCGGCGCTGGCGGCAGCATTGCTCCAGCCATCCACGACCCGTTGCAGGGCTGCCTTAGGCGACGCCACCGTTTCACCCCGCAGGGACAGCAAGGCAGCGGCGCTGGCGCGCAGCGGGCCCGTGGCGTCCGCCAGCAAGGCCGGGAGTTGTTCCTCGCGCGCGGCGCGAGTGGCATAGGCATTGCGCCACCGCAGGATCATGTTCAGAAGCAACTGCTTCAGGTGGCCGGCGATCACGTCCGGGCCGATCGCGACACCTGCAAAAGGATCGTCGCCGTACGCCACCCGATGGCGACGCAGCACGTCGAAGAATTTGACGGGGAAGGCCTGCGCCGCCGCCTCGATCTCATCCTCCAGCAGGAACATCGCATCCAGCCGAACCGCTGCATGCAGCGCGCGCAAGGTATCGCGCAACGCGTCGATCCGCACGGGCTCGAATCGGTGCAGCACCACCAGCACGTTGATATCGGACCGCGCGCGCACCGCGTCTTCGGCGGCGGAGCCATATAGCACGATGGCACGCAGGCTGTCGCCCAGGGCGGTCCGCGCCGCCCCGACAAAGCTTTCCATGGCCAGATTGGTCCGCTGCTGGCTGAGTGTGTCGATCACGATGGCCCCGTCTTTATCGGTATTGTTCTGCGCTGTGAATAATACGTGAAAGTGTCAAAAAAGGTAGATACAGCAAATCTATCACAATGCTTTCGACAACAAGAAAACGCCCCACCGGAACCGATTGGGGATCTGCATGGCTGTCAAGCGCGACTGTCATAGGAACGACGCGCCTGCGCGAGCCGTCGATTTTTGGCGAGAGGCCGGATAGCAAGCCGGAGAATTGTGGAGATCAGCAAAGCTTTCGACTTCTACCAATATGTGAGGTCTTTGTGGCCCGGCCGGAATTGCACACGAACTCGCAGCGATTGTCCAGTGGCAGCCGGCCTGCGGACGCTCGACACGCTTTTGATGCCTGCGGAGCTGGATGCGTGCACCAATGCCTACCACCTACTCAAACGTGCACGGCCAAACGAAGTCCCACACCGACTGCGAAGCTGCACTGTCGTGGCTGCGATCAAATCACGCCCAGCCAGTCAGCCGGTGCGGAATAGCGATTGGCCGAAGGACGAGCCGGACCCTATTTACCTGCCCGGGAACGCCGACGCCAGGCTGCAGGCATAGCGGAATGGCACGTTCGCCGCCAGACCCTGCCGGTCGCCAGCGACCGCGTTTTCTCACTCATAGCCAGCGGAGAGCCGATACTGATATGAGCTTTGGCAAGATTGTGCGAGCGGCGCTCTTGGCCATCGATTTCGAAGACGAAGACATGAGCCCGCGGGTGCTGCGCAACACGTACTGCCGGCGCCAGCTACTTGCCGGCCACGGCCGGGAAGAAGTCAGCAATCTGCTTGGGCTGGCCAGCACGCGAACCTGCGACCGGATCAGGGCTACCATCGGCGCGCAGTTGTAATCGTTGGTTTCACGCAGTCGCACACACAGCATGGAGTTTGCTATTCTCTCGAACGCCTCCACGGCGACATATCAACGAGTAACTAGATCACAGAAGAATCCATGGCAACCAAAGCGAAAGCTGTAGTAAAGACCCCGGCCAAGCCTGCAGCCAAGAAGGCAGCGGCACCTGCCACGAAGACGGCCGCACCGGCAAAGAAAGCCGCCGCTGCTGCTGCGCCGGTAGCGAAACCGCTGAAGGAAACCTTCACCAAGGCGAGCTTGCTGGCCCACCTGGTCGCCCAGACCGAGCTGGACGCCAAGACCGTCAAGACCGTGCTGGCACACCTGGAAAACACGGTCCTGAGCGCGGTGCACAAGAAGGGTGCGGGCGAGTTCACGCTCCCTGGCCTGCTCAAGGTCACTGCCTTGCAGGTGCCGGCGACGAAGAAGCGTTTCGGCAAGAACCCGTTCACCGGTGAGGACCAGTGGTTCGCGGCCAAGCCGGCCACCGTTAAGGTGAAGGTGCGCCCGCTGAAGAAACTCAAGGATGCCGCGCTGTAACGAAGCAACCGTACTCATGATTTTCTCGCGCTTACCACACAAGGGGTAGTGGTCACAACACGACTCGCAACGACCATGCGTAGGTCATCTTTTTTCTGATGCGCCGAGTACCTAGCCAATATAGGTCACTCAATTTCGCGTCTTGAGGGATTGACTGGCGGGTTCTGATTTTGGCGGTTAATTGCGATAATTGTCTTCTGCTGGCAGGGAGTGGCTAACAAAACCTTGTCATCGTCACATAGCTGTTGAGCGTTGCTATGTGTTATGGCACGGAAGAAGATCAACCACGAATTGTGGAAGGCATTGCAGCCGCTGCTGCCGAAGGTGGAACCCTCCCCAAAGGGCGGCCGCCCTAGGCTGGACGACCGAGCAGCGCTAAACGGCATCCTATTTGTCTTGCAGACTGGGATTCCGTGGGAAGACGTGCCGCAGGAGCTGGGCTTGGGCAGCGGCATG
>NZ_JBFTOQ010000090.1:0-14578 GCF_056398045.1 Cupriavidus sp. 05L411
GTGATCGACCACAAACAAAATTCGTTGGTCCATGGGTTTCAGCTCGCTCCAGGGCATGGGCATCTCCTTTCAGGGTCGCCCATGCAGCGTAGAAAACTGTTACCTATGTGCTTGAACTCAAGTGTTACCTATGTGAGTGAGTCGTACCTATCGCGCCGGCGTGCCCTGGCTCAATGGGCAAACCGAGATTCGCACGATCGCGCCCAATGCGCCCAGCCAGCGCGACAAGTTCCTCTATCGGCTCGCCACGCTCGATGCCACGCTGGTGGTCCCATTCTCGGCGCCCGGCGGGCCAGGTGGCAGCCGCATGCCGATGCGCTACATCACCACGGTGCACGCCCAGTACACCGGCCAGGCCTTGCTGGCGAGCGAGTTCATCTCGATGGGCAGCCGCTGGACCGTGCGCGGCTTCGATGGTGACGCCACGCTCGCCGCCGAGCGTGGCGCGTACTGGCGCAACGATCTGGAGATCCCGCTCGGCGCCACCGCGCAGAGCGTCTACCTGGGCCTGGATGCCGGCACCGTTGGCGGCCCAAGCGCCAGCTATCTGGCCGGCCGCACCCTGGCCGGCGTCGCGGTGGGCCTGCGCGGCAGCCCCGTGAAAGGCCTGTACTACGACGCCTTCCTCGCCTGGGGTCTCGTCAAGCCCGCCAATTTCCCTACACGCTCGCCGGCAGGCGGGTTTTCGGTGTCTTTCCAATACTAGGAGAACAAGGATGCAAAAAAAGATGAACCCCGCGATGGCCGCGATGGCCGTAACGACCTTCCTGCTCGCCGCCTGCGGTGGCGGGTCGGATGGCAGCAACGGAGCCAAGCCCAATGACGCGCCGGCCGCCACCGATAGCGCAACAACGCCCGCGCCGGTGAGCACAGACCCGCTCGATGCGGCCTGCCTGGCGGCACCTGCCGCCGGACAAAAGGTCACCGCGACGCTGAACTTCGGACCTGTGAGCGAGGTGGCAACCTTTGATGCCACAGCCATTGGCACCACGGTCTTCGACGGCGGCAGCTACGACACGCTCGAGGTCAAGCTGGTCAATGGCATCTTCAATAGTCACGGGACGAACGCGCGGCTCTATATCGATCCGGCCTCCGCGATTTTTCCAATCGGCGCAACTGATTACGGCGACCTCGATCAGGGCCCGTACGGCAAGTACACCAAGTATCGCCGTTTCACCTTCAAGGACAACGTGTCGGGGCAAACAGGCACACCAAACCTGGTTGGCATGAAGCCTAACGAGACGCGCAGCTTCACCATGTTGGAAGCGAACGCCGGGGCGCTGGCGACCAAGCCGCAACCCACCCTCAAGCCGATCGACCGGGTCGTCAACGTTGCCGTGCAATACATCGGCCGCGAAGACGTGACGGCCAAGGGCGTGACGTACAAGGGCGCTTGCAAGCTGGCGCTGCACTACGACCGCAAGGATCTCGGCACCCTGTTCCCGCTGCCCGTGCTGGAAGGGACCGCCTGGCTGGCTCCGGGCGCCGGCATCGTCAAGCTCTCCGGCGCGCCGCTGGTGGGCGTGGCCACCGTAACGGCTGAAACGACAGGCATCGTGGCCGCCAACTAGTGCCCTGACAACGCGTGCGCTGAATCCGAAAGCGCAATACGGCTGGCTGCCGCACCTCCCTGTTTGTGACGCCTTAATGCCTTAACGCCTTGACGCCTGGACGCAATGAACAACAATCGCTATCGCCTGGTTTTCGACATGACGCGCGGCGCGCGGATGGCTGTTGCCGCATGCTTCACTGTTGCGCACAAAGTTGCGGCGGGCGCATGCCCGGGTACGCTGATTGGCCACGCACCGCCGGTGGTGGCGACCCTGCGGCCGATCGCCTGGACGGTGCTGCTGGCGCTGGGCATGGTGCAGGCAAGCGGCGCGCAGATCGTGCCGGACGGCGCCGCCGGGCGCGGCCCTGGCATGGCAGCGGCGCCCAACGGCACGCCGATGGTCAACATCAATACGCCCTCCGGGGCTGGCGTGTCGCATAACCAGTACCAGCAGTTCTCGGTCGACGGGCGTGGGGCCATCCTGAACAACGCCACGGCCATCACGCAAACGCAGCTTGGCGGTTACGTGCCCGGCAACGCGAACCTCGGCGCAGGCGGCCCCGCGCGCATCATCCTGAACGAGGTCACGGGCGCGGCGCCAAGCCGGTTGAATGGGTACATCGAGGTTGCCGGGCAGCGCGCCGACGTCATCCTTTCCAACGGTGCGGGCATTTCGGTCAACGGCGGCGGCTTTATCAACGCCAACCGCGCCATGCTCACAACCGGCGCGCCGGTGTTCGGCGGCGACGGCAGCCTGGCGGCATTTCGCGTGACCCACGGCGGCATCCAGGTCGAGGGCCAGGGCTTCAACGGCACCAGTCTTGATCAGGTCGACCTGATCGCTCGCTCCGTGGCCATCAATGGCAGGCTGTGGGCCAACACCGTCAACGTCATCACTGGCACCAACCAGGTTGACTACGCCAACCTCGGTGTCCACGTGATCCCCGGCGATGCCAATCGCCCCACCGTTGGCATCGATGTGTCGAACCTCGGCGGGATGTACGCGAACCGCATCCGCCTGATCGGCACCGAGGCGGGCGTCGGGGTGCGCAGCGCCGGCACGCTGGCCGCGCAGGCAGGCGACTTCACGCTCGATAGCGCGGGACATGTCGCGCTATCGGGAACCACCTCCGCCACCGGCGCATTCGCCATGCACGGGGCGCAAGGCATTGGGAACACCGGGACCACCGCGGCTGGCGGCAGCCTGTCCGCCACCAGCGAGGGGACCATCAGCAACGCTGGCGCCCTGGTCGCCGGCCAGGACCTGACGGTGGCCGGCCGCTCGGTGCAGTCCAGCGGTACGCTGGCCGCCGGCATCGATGCCAACGGCAATACGACGCGGCCGGGCAATCTGACCGTGCGTGGCACGCAGTCCGTGGCCTCCACCGGGCAGAACGTTGCCGGGACTCGCCTGGACGTGAGCGGCGGCGCCGTGAGCCTGGCCGGCAGCCAGGCACGCGCCAACGGCGACGTGGCGCTCGCGGCGCAGTCGGGGGATCTCGACCTGTCCGGCGCCACTCTGGCGGCGGGGCAGGCGCTCACCGCCAATACCGCCGCCACGCTGCGCACCGATGGCGCCCGGCTGACGGCAAACCGGATCGATGCGTCGGCGCAGACGCTCTCGAATCGCGCGGGCACGCTGTACGCGCAGAACGGGGCTGGTATCGCGGTCCAAGGCGACGCCGACAACACGGGTGGCGCCATCCAAACCGATGCGGGCGACCTTGGCGTTTTGGCCGGCGGCAACTTGGCCAACGCGGACGGGCGCATCACCAATGCCGGCACCGGGCAAACCACCGTGCAGGCGGCCCGGGTGGAGAACAGCAGCCGCGGCGGCGCCACTGGCGCCGGCACTGTCGGCATCATCGGCGGTAGTGGCGCGCTGACACTCACGGCAGGCCAGTTGGCCAACACCGGCGGCGGCCAACTCATCGCCGGGACCGATCTCAGACTGCACCTGCGCGGACCGGCAGACAACACGCGTGGCCAGATTCACGCTGGCCAGCGCCTGCATGTCGACGGCAGCCAGGCCGCATGGGGCAATGACGGCGGCACGATTTCCGGGCAGTCGATCCATTTTGCCGGCGCCTCGCTATCGAACCGCCACGGCACGGTGCTGGCCAATGGCGCCTTGACGGCCAACCTCAACGGCGACGTGGACAATACCGGCGGCAGCTTGCAGGCGGGCGACACACTCTCCCTGACCGCGGGCGGCACCGTCACCAACGACAACGGCCAGATCGCCAATACCGGAACGGGCGGCACGCGTATCACCGCCTCTGCTATCGACAACATCCACGGCGCCACCCTTGGCGGCAACGGCGACGTTCAGCTCCAGGCGCGGCAACTGGACAACACAGTGGGTGCGCAGCTGGTCTCGGGCAAGAACCTGCAACTCGACATCGGCCAGTTGTTCAGCAACGCCGGCGGCAAGACCTATGGCGCAACGGGCCTGACCGTGACTGCCCAGAGCGGCAGCCTCCATAACGAGGGCGGGAGCCTCGCGTCGGGCGGCAATGCATCCATCCAGGCTGCAAAGATGGACAACGCCGCCGGCAAGGTCGTCGCCGATGGCGATATCGGGCTGACCGCCGCCAGCCTTACCGGCACCGGTACTGTTCACGCCGGGCAGGATCTGGCGGTGGCGACGCAGGGCGATTACGTCAATGCCGCCGGCAGCCGCTTCAAGGCGGAGCGCAACCTCGCCTTCGGCACGACCGGCGCCTTCACCAACCAGGGCAGGCTTGAGGCCGTCAATACCCTGGACCTGTCGGCCAGCCGCATCGTCAACGAGGCCGAGGGCACCATCAACGCCGCCACCACGAAGCTGGCCGCCCCAGGTGAGATAGCCAACGCCGGCCGGCTGGAGGGCAACACGCTCACCACCAGCAGCGACACGCTCAACAACAACGGGGCCATGATCGGCGGCACGGTGACCGCCAACGCTCGGGCAGTGCACAACACCGGCGCGGCCGCCGTCATGGCTGCCACCGACACGCTGAACGTCTACGGGCGGCAGCAGGTCACCAATACCGGGGGCGCCACGCTTTACAGCCTGGGCGACCTCCATATCGCGGCCAACGGCGAGCGGGATGATCGTGGCCTGCTCAAGAACCGCACCGGCCAGGTGTTCAACGACAGCAGCACCATCGAGGGCGGCAGCAGCGACGGCGTGCTCGAGATCGCCGCGCAGGATCTCATCAACCAGCGTCCGGCGCCGACCGTCGCCATCGACACCACCGTTGACACGAAGCACGAGCGCAAGCGCGAGAAGTACATTGCGTGCGCCACCACCAACCCCTATCCGAAAAAGGGCTGTTCGCAGGCCGTCTGGGCCGGTCCTTACAAGACGCCAGTCGATGCGTCATTCACGGCCGCCCAGATCCTCGCGCGCGACGACGCCAGGAAACGCCTGGTTGCCGACATCAACGGGGTCGCCACCCAGATCGACTACAACACGCTGACGGAAAGCAGCGGGGTCTTGCTGGTCAATTACTGGGATGGCTACAACCGCGACATCCACTACGACCCGGCCACCGAGTACGCGAGCCGCAATGACGGGCATCGCGGCTGGCAGCGCGTGGAAATCGCGCGCGACACGACCACGACAACGGCCACCGAGCGGGACGCCAACCCCGGCCAGCCGGGTGCCAGCCTGATCTCGGGCGGCGACATGATCCTCGCCAACGTCGGCAACCTCGTCAACCGGTACAGCACCGTGGCCGCCGGCGGCGGCATGCAGATCGGCGACCAGCGCCAGGGCGGCGAGGTGACATCCGGCCAGTACGGCCCCACCACGGTCAGCAATATCGGCCAGACCCTGTACCAGCGCACCACGCAGGGCATTGTTTCCACCTACGCCTGGAACAAGGACCCCAGCCAGGACGTAGGCCAGGTCGTGCAGCCGGGCGTGGTGCTGACGCCGGTTGCGGTGGGCACCATAGGCGGCGCCATCACCGCCGGCAAGCGGCTGACCATCTACGGCGGCAATGTCCAGAACGAGGATGTCGGCAAGAGCGACCCGATGGCCGGCACCGGCAGCACCACGCTGACCGGTGCCACGGCAGCCGCACGGCGCGTGGCCAACGTGTCGCTCGCCAACACGCCCATCAAGCTGCCATCCAACGGGCTCTTCACGTATCGCACCGAGCCGGGCTACACCTACCTGGTCGAGACCGATCCGCGCTTCACCCGGTACGGCAACTTCCTGTCGTCGGACTACATGCTGGGGCTGCTCGGCATCGATCCGGCCATGACGCAGAAACGGCTCGGCGACGGTTTCTACGAGCAGACACTGCTGCGCGACCAGGTGACCCGGCTCACCGGAAGAACCTACCTCGCCGGCTACGACAGCGCTGAAGCGCAATACAAGGCCCTGATGGCCGCCGGGGTCCGCGCCGCGCAGCCGTTCAACATGCTGCCCGGCATGAGCCTGAGCGCCGCGCAGATGGACGCGCTCACCACCGACATCGTCTGGCTGGTGTCCGAGACGGTCACCTTGCCCGACGGCAGCACCCGCAGCGTGCTGGTGCCGCGCATCTACCTGGCCCGCACCCGCACCGGCGACCTGCAGGCCAACGGTGCGCTGTTGGCCGCGGATGACATCGAACTGCACGCGAGCGGCACCATGAAGAACAGCGGCGTGCTCGATGGCGGCAGCCGGCTCTCGATCGCCGCAAAGGACAACGTGATCAACCGCGGCGGCGCGATGCGCAGCCAGGGCGTCACCGCCATCTCGGCGGGCCGGGACATCCAGAACCAGTCCGGCCAGATCAGCGGCGACAAGGTCGGCCTGGCGGCCGGGCGGGACATCCGCAATGTGACGCTGTTCGAGCAGCAAGGCGTGCAGTCCGCGGCGGGCAACGCGAAGGCTTCGACCAGCCTCTATGGCCAGCAGGCCGGCATCACGTCGCACGGCGACATGCTGCTCTCGGCCGGCCGCGATGTGATGCCGGCCGGCTCAACCCTCTCGGCTGGCGGCGATGCGGCGGTGATCGCGGGCCGCAACCTCACCTTCGACACCCTGGAAGGCAAGACCCGGCAGTCGCTCTACCACAGCGACAAGCACCACGGCGAGGACAGCCGCACCGCGCACGCCGTCAGCACGGTCAAGGCGGGCGGCAGCCTTACGGCCACCAGCGGCGGCGACACGACCCTGAAGGGCACCCAGGTGAAGGCCGGCACGGACCTGACCCTGATCGCGGGCGGCAACCTGAGCGCAACCGCCGTCACCAACGAGGCCACCCATGACAATGTGGCGCGCCAGAGCAGGAGCCGCCAGCAGGAAGAGCACAGCCGCGAGCAGTCTACCGTTGGTGCAAGCCTGTCTGCCGGCGGCAATGCCACCCTGGCGGCGGTCAAGGCGGCCGACCAGGGCGGCGGGACCGGCCGCACCGACGGCAAGGGCAATGTGACCCTCACCGGCGCCAGCGTGCAAGCCGGCGCCAACGGCCAGGGCGGCGGCGCGCTGACGGTGGTGGCGGACCGCAACGTGACGTTTGCCGAAGCACGCGAGCTGCACGACAGCAGCCTGGATGTGCAGCGCAGGGGCGGCAGCGTCATCCGGCGCACCTCCGGCAGCCTGCAAGCCAGCAGCCACGAAGACCTGGGCGCGGGCAGCACGCTCGCGGGCGATGCGATCAAGGTCCAGGCCGGCAACGACCTCACGGTGCGCCAGAGCGCCATTGCCGGCGCCAACGGCGTGGCCTTGGCGGCCACGCGCGGCAACGTCCTGATTACCGCCGGCGAGAACATCCGGGAAGAACGCGCCTCCCGCCAGGAGAAGACGTCCGGGTTCTCCGCCTTCGCCGGCAAGGGCGGCGTCGGCGTGTCGGCTGGCAGCAACAGCGCCAGCGGCGCCAGCCACACCTTGGCGGTCACCCAGAGCGATGCCCGCAGCCTGGTGGGCGCCAGCAACGGTAACGTCACCATCACCGCGGGCAAGGATGCCGCCATCATCGGCAGCGACCTGGTGGCCGGTCGCAAGAGCCGGAATGCCGATCCCGCCGCGGGCAATATCGATATCCTGGCCAGGAACGTGACGATCGCCGAAGGCGTGGATCGCATCGATCAGGATGCCAGTCAGCGCAACAGCGCCAGCGGCCTGTCGGTGGCCCTGGCCGGCACACCGCTGGACACGCTGAAGAATCTGCAGGCCGTGCAGAAGGACCCCCGCGCCGTGTCGCGCGTCACGGGGACATTGAAGGAGCTGGGCGCCTCCGCCTTGACGATGCCGCAGGTTGACGTGCGGATCGGCAACCAGAAGGGCAGCGCCCAGTCGGCCAGCGCCGCCGCCATCAGCAGCGCCAGCAACCTCAGCGGCGCGGGCAACGTCCGCGTGCGCGCCACCGGCAACGGCGAGACCGATGCCAACGGCAAGGCCGTGGACGGCAACATCCTGGTGTCGGGCAGCACGATCGCCGCGGGCGATGCCGCCGTCCTGGATGCCGCGCGCAATGTCACACTGCGCGCCTCCACCGACACCTATCAGGCAACCCGCAGCGCCAGCAGCAGTGGCTGGACGCTCAGCAACGCGCTGCCCAGCCTTGGCGACGTGGCCCGCCACATCGGCGGCGGCCCGAACAACAGCGGCGTGAGCATGTTGCCCTACGGCAGCCAGAAAGCCAACGCCAGCGGGGAGCTCGCGAGCCGCAAGCAGAACGCCAGCGTGATCACTGCCAACACCGTGGCAATCAAGGCGCACACGGGCGACATCACCATCGCCGGCAGCGGCATCGCCGCCGGGAACGACGTCATGCTCTCCGCGGCCAAGGGCAAGATCGACATCCTGTCCGGCCAGGACACGCTGTCGCAGCGCGCGGACAATGCCAGCCGCCAGATCGGCGATCTGGGTGGCACCGGGTACTCAGGCACGGTCGGCGTGCGCAGCGAATCGCACCACATCGACGGCACGCGGGCCACCCAGAACACCATCCGCAGCCAGGTGGCCAGCCGCAGCGGCAACGTGACGATGGCCGCCGGCGAAAACATCACCGCGCGCGGCGCGGATATCGCCGCCGGCAAGGATGTGACGCTGATCGCCAAGAACGTCATCCTCGATCCGGGCACCGACGCGGCCAGCCAGAACGAGCGCCACCGGATGAGCCAGTACGGATCGACCCTGGCGCTCTCCGGCTACGCGGTCAGCGCCGTGCAGGCCGTGGAGAACGCCGCCCGGGCCGTGGAAGCCAAAAAGGACGCCCGCGTGGCCACGCTCTATGGCGTGCAAGCCGCGCTGGCGGTCGCCAATGGCATCCAGGGCATCCAGGCCGTGACCAGCGGCGGCACCAGCGCCACCGCCGCGCTCAAGGTCACCGCCAGCATCGGCGGCGGCACCAGCGAAAGCCAATCGCACAGCCAGGCGAGCACAAACCAGGGCACCACGGTCAAGGCTGGCAACGCCGTGACGATCGTCGCGACCGGCTCCGGCCAGAAGGATGCCGAAGGCTTAGCCACCGATGGCGACCTCAGCGGCCGCGGCGCGCAGATCCAAGGCAAGACCGTCAGCCTGAGCGCATCCCGCGACGTGAACCTGGAAAGCGCCCAGGACCACACCAGCATGGACAGCCGCAGCAGCGGCAGCAACGCCAGCATCGGCGTGGGCTTTGGCATCGGCGGCCAGCAAAACGGCTTCACGCTGGAGCTAGCCGCCAGCCAGAACAAGGCCAACGCCAACGGCCAATCGGTGAGCAACCAGAACGCGCACGTGGCCGGCACCGACAAGGTCACCGTCACCAGCGGGCGCGACACCAACCTGAAGGGCGCCCAATTGATCGGGGCCACCGTGGAAGCTACGGTGGGCCGCAACCTGAATATCGAGAGCCGCCCGGACACGGACACCTATCACGCCAGGGAATCGTCCTCAGGCGTCCAGGCCAGCCTCTGCGTGCCGCCGTTCTGCTACGGCACCACGGTAAGCGCCAGCGCAAGCCTCACGCAGGGCAACACGGACAGCACCTACAGCTCGGTCAGGGAGCAGAGCGGCATCTACGCCGGCAAAGGCGGCTTCGATGTCAACGTCAAGGGCAACACCGACCTGAAAGGCGGGATCCTGGCCAGCACGGCAGCGCCGGCCCGGAACAGCCTGACCACCGGCACCCTGACCCAGAGCGACATCCAGAACAAGGCGGAATACAGCAGCAGCACCTCGACCATCGCGGGCAGCTACAGCGGTGGCAGCAGCGTGAAGGCGAGCGATCCGAACCTCGGGCCGGTGCAGCCCGCGCACATGGACTGGGGCAATGCCAATGTGCTGCAGAGTGCGGCCAACAGTCTGGCCGCCACGGCGGCGGGCAACGCGCAAAAGCCGACTGCAGGCAGTGCCGCAGGCGTGACCAAGAGCGCGGTTGCAGCAGGCACGGTCACTATCGCCGACGGTGCGGCCCAGCAGGCCAGGACCGGCAAGACGGCGGAAGACACGGTTGCATCCCTGAGTCGCGATACGGAGAACGCCAACCAAGGCATCGACAAGATCTTCGATGCGCAGAAGGTCAGGGATCAGCAGGAGTTGAACCAGTTGAAGAACCAGGTGGCGCAGCAGGCTGCGCCGCTGATCTATCAAAAGGTTGGCGACGTGCTGGTCGGTTCCTCGCCCGAGACCAAGGCAGCGGTGCATGCGCTGGTGGGTGGTCTGATGTCGCGGGCGTTGGGCGGCAGTTTTGCGGCAGGCGCTGCGGGCGGGGCCGCAGCGTCGTTGGCGATGGAGGCTTTTGGCAAGGCGCTGCTGGAGCAGAAGGATCTGTCACCGGATGACCGCAAGGCGCTGGCGCAACTCGCGGGATTGATAGTGGGAGGTGCGGCGGGGGGCGCGGCAGGTGGGTCTGTTGCTGATGTTGCCGCAGGCGCGAATATTGGGAAGGTGGCGACGGAGAATAACTATCTGAATCATGAGGAGGCCAATCGACTATCGGTGTTAAGCAAAAAATGTCGGAATCAGTGTTCCGATAGTGAACAGGAGGAAGTTCAGTCATTACTCACTAAGGATAGGGCGACCAACGAGGTCCTTTATACCTGTGGCAGAGACAGTTCCCCGCAGTGCAATGCGGCGCTTGCAGATTTCCTTGCAGCGCGGAATTCATATCTGCCAAGCAACGCCGATATTGCTGCATGGGCGGCGCAGAAAGAGCGGGAGAGCAATGGGCGATTTAAAGCAGATCAGCTTGCCGATGCATATCGAGCAGCATATTTCGGCATCGAACCCATTCAGACGACTGGAGGGGACATCTCTCCTACGGCCGATTGGATTCGTAAAGAGCTGGCGAAGGAACCACCTCTAAGCAAGCTTGCAATGGGCGCAGCAATGTACGGCAACGCCCAGTTGGCTGGCGGGTACGGGACCAACATGCTCACGAATGTCGGCGGCGTTGTTAGGCCACGGCCAAGCGGAGGGAAAGAGGGTGGGCAATCCGGCTCAAATCCAATTGTGGGTGATGAACCCTATGCGGGTTCCAAAGGCACATCAGATGGAAGTATGGCACATCCAGTGGGAGGAAACGGAACCTCTCCGGGTGGAGTCACCAGTACTTTCTCGAATTTTTCGGATCTGAAAAACGTTTTCAGTAAGGTAAGCTCCCAAAGCAGCGTTACCATCGAAGGGCTACCGATTCCTGTTGGCGTTGGCGGGAACAAATCCGGTACAACAAAGATCCTTGATAGCCAAAATTTGACAGAACAGCAAATTAAGAATTATGCAGCTCAGCTTTCCGGCGGTAGTCTGAAAAAAGTGGCTCCGGGTGTATATAGATCGCCTCCGCTACCAGACGGGACGACAGTCACATTAAGATCTATCTCTAGCTCTCAGAATCAAACCGGGGCCAGATGGAAGATCGACATTCGGGGAAATCCGGATATTCAAAGTGCAAATCCAAAAGTTCTGCAGTTTGAAATTAAATTCAGGTGAATGGTATATGTTTTCAAAGGAAAGGGCGGAAGAAATTGCCTATCTAACAGAGGGTATGGCATTGGATGCAGTCTGGATGTATGTGAGGCAGGATTATGGTAAGTTCGAAGATTCAAAAAATGCATTCTTTTGGTTGCTGGGAAGATTTCTTGATTCTGGGGTAATTAAGATTGGGAAAAGAGGCAATATTATTAAGGGCGACTCTAGTGATATTGTTGAGCTTTTTAGAAGGTCGTTTCCATTGAGCGAAGAGGAGCTAGAAGAGGGAACCGGTCTTGCAATATGGTTTTTCTCTGATAGCTGTCCCGGCGGTGCAGTCTGGATAGGCGAGAACGGTGAGGAGGAGTGGACGTAGCTGGGCAGTGCGAGCGCAACCGAGTCGAACGGCAACTCCGACAGTACCTTACCCGGTACGGCAACTTCCAGTCCTCGGACTACATGCCGGGGTTGCTCGGCATCGATCCGGCCTAGAGGCAGAAGCGACTCAGGGACCAACAGGAACTACTGCACCAGCAGCTGAAACGCTTCGAAGCCATCTCTCGCTGACGGTTTTTGCGGAGTTTACTCAGCACTCTCATTCCGCATCAAACTGGAAAAGTGAAATGAACTTCCCAACGAAAGAAGAGTTTTTAGAGAGTTTTGGCGTTGAACCAGCCGAAGAAGACCCTAGCCTAGCCCTCTGGCTGTACCGCGTGCGATCGCAACACAGCGACACGGAAGTTGAGGTTTCATTCAGCGGGGTCGCGGAGTCGTTCCAAGTTCGGCTTCAGTGTTGCGGTCGCGAAGTGCTCACTCTCGTAAGTGAACGAGCCAAACTGATCGAGCTATACCGAGACAAGGCTGGGTCTGGCATCCGCGCTGTCTTCGATGTGCAAGGTGTGAGTTCTGAAGCCGTTGTGATTCTTGTTCCGGAGGTCAGTTGTCGCTGGTGGGTGCTAAGAACCGAGTGATCCAGGAGTAGCACAACTGGGTTTGTGCCGACGGACCACCGAGCGACTAGAGATCTCGCGGGGACATTTACCGGGATTCGGGGAGGGGCCGGCCCGGCTTCTGCCGCCGCCACTCCCAGCGGAGCAGCAGAAGCCAGGCAAACCGGGCCGTGATGGCGATCGGAGTGCTCTGGTTGATATCCCGCCAGTTTGGGCAGCACATGTCTCAGCCGTTTTCCAGAAAAACTAGAACGAACGCGTCTAAATCAACAGCAATGGCGTTGATGAAACAGGATCTGCTTCAGGGTCGGGGAATCGAGGAACTGCTAAGCATGCCGGCGGTGGCGGTGTTTTCTTGAGAGACTCGGGTAGAGAGTTTAAAGAGCTTGGGACGGTGGCTCGAGAGCTTCCCGATAACAACTGCCTGCGTGGGATGACGAAGTGGGAGTGAATCATGCTCTGGAAGCCTAAGAGATAACTTGAATCATGGGAAAGAAACCAACCTTCTATTCATCGTTGCACGATGCTGAGCTTGTCTCTGTCGTCCACGAAAAAGCCGAAAAGAAGCTCTCGCTGGGATTTACATTGCCGAACGGCCACAAGTGTTTGGTAATTTTTGAGGGCGTCATAGCGATCAGGATATTGGAATTCATTACGCAGAACGTCGTTTCACGCGTTCTTCATACGAGCTCTATGGTGCTCAGTGATGATGAGGTAAAGCGTCTCGTTTCGTGGGCTAATGAATTGTCAGGCGGTGAGCTGCTTATCTCAGAAGATGCGCTATGCAAGTACGTAGAAAGAACAAAAACCGGGGATTTAAAAATCTTTTCGATAGAGCCTTCATGGGGTGCTGAAGTGGTATGCCTTTATGAGGGTGAGGTAAGCGAGAGGACGGTATTTGTACGGAAAGGAAAATGAGAGAAATTTTCAAATTAAAAGATGTTTTTTAGGTATTAATATTCTTTTAAAGAAAATATGTCGTGCTTTTTCCGGTGATATGCATTTAATGATATGAGCGATTTTCAGATTGTTTTTGTCAATGACGTAGATCACGAGCATCTGATGGCGGAAATATCCTATCAGAAGCAGCGTTTTTGCCTGATAAGCAAAGAGGGTGGAAATGAAAAAATGGAAATAGAGTTTCTAACAGACATTTTTATTATCGAGAAAAGCGTGGTGATGAAATTTCCACTTGTTGAATTTGTAGACGTACTCAAGCAAGCAGAGGCTGAGCTACGGCGGTGCATTTGAATGTGCGGGATATGGTGTCACTRCTTCCCTTGCTTGAACTTAGTCGATCGATGTTCTACAGGCACCTTGAACAGGTCGCTCAGACTACACCTGGTCTCCAGGAGGTGGAATTCGCTGTTCTGGACGCAGTCCGTTACTAGCGCTGCAACGAGAGTCTTGGGTTCAAGTTTTGTGAAGCCCATTCCCTAGAGGCACCGCATGGCATCATTTACGTACACAGTTTGGTCGAACGAGTCGGCAACAGACGTCCTCGCAAGGCTGCGAGATATGTTTATTCAGCTTGGTTTCTCGTTGGAAAACATGCGCACAGGGATGTGTCACGTCTGGGACGAGGAAGGTGAGTGCTCTCTCGTCGACGTCCATTCCCTATGCAACATTGAGAGCCAGAAGCTTCCCTTGGAGTTCAATGGTGGCGTGATGAAGAGGACATTTTCGTTACGCTAGCACCGGAGAAGTCCGTCGGCGGCACAACTTGCTATGTATGCCTTGTTGGACTGGCTCGCGCAGAGCAGGCAGAGGTTGCGCGGCTTCTGATTTTGCACGTTGTGCCCGGCAAACAGGAGTTTCCAGACGATTTTCCCGTTTTTCAGCTTAGTGCTCAGTAGCCACAGACAGCACAGATGAGTTTGTGCTGACAGACAATCAGGCGACCAAGATACTCGGGATGTGGGATGGGCATATTGCCCTGGAAAATGCAGTTACCAACGTGAAGCATGGAGGTGGGCGACCCGAGCGTTGGGGCCGGTCCAGCCGGCGCACGTTGCTGCTGACGCCCGGCAGGATCGATCAAATACTTGTGGTTGTCAACGCCGATTTAAAAGTGACCCACTTTCCCAAGATTCGCCGAAGTAAAACTGACCCACCTGGGTCCTGTCAGCCGGCCGTCTTCGCGGTAGTCCGACTGTTCGTTTGCCCTGCCCGGCGCTTGTCCTTCAGCCGATAGCTCTC
>NZ_JBFTOQ010000091.1:0-14156 GCF_056398045.1 Cupriavidus sp. 05L411
GCCACGTTTCCACGGATCAATGTAGAACCAACACACTCCCTTCGCTCAAGAGGTTGAATCGATAAGGCGAGCCGGAGAATTGCTCGGCGACTTTCCAGACCGGCTCCTGGTACAGGGCATAGGTGGAATGGTGGATGGGCAACACGGTCGCAGGCTTAACCTGATCAGCTAGCACGCGAAGCTCCGCGCCACCCATGCTGATCTTGCCAAACATCCCGCCAGCACCCACACCACCCACATGTCCGATCAAGAGGTCCGGACGCCCCTTAGCCTGCACTGCTGCTATGACCCGAGSCGTTGGAAACGTGTCCCCCGTCCAGTACAGCGACCGTTGCCACCCGCCCCTGACGAACGTTAGCCAGTAACCATTGCCACGGCCCAACTGCCCGGAAACGAGAGGATTGGGCGAGTGTTCTGCCGGCAAAGCCGAGATCTCGATCTGCCCGTTGCTAGTATCGATTCGCAGCGTYTSTCCCCAATCCAGAGGCCGGCCCGCAGTGAACTTCTTCTCCTCCAACCGCTTAGCGTCAGCGGGAGGGATAACCACGGGTAAGGTCTTCGGCAGACTCGCTTCCGCCTTCTGATCGAAATGATCTTCGTGCAGATGGCTCACCAGCGTGTAGTTCACCTCAGCTACCTTGATGCCAGGAAATGGCGTGAGGCGTCTGTGAGCCACTTGGTGTAGAGCCCCWTCTGCGCGCGCCGACGCATTTGGATCCAACATAGTGAATGCCGCCGCCCCCTCACCAAATGCTGGATCGGTCAGTATCGTTGTGCCATCGAAGCGCAGCAGCATAGTYGCGCCGCCAAGCCATTCGACTTCGACCCTTGGTTCACTCGATACGACATTCGGTGTCTGGGGGGCTGCCAAGCCGGAGGCAGACAGAAAGGCGACCAAGACAGCAAAGGTCRTTTGAAGGCAAGTTTTCATGTGCATCTCTCCATATGGTGATAGAGGCACACTATAGTGACCACCACTGAACGAYGTAATCGYCCAAACTTGGTTTAACATGGCAAAAAARTTGGACAATCTGGACAATGAGCGAACTGGATCAAATGCAAACCTTTCTCGAGGTCGCCCGCGTTGGCGGCTTCAGCAGGGCGGCACAGCGCATGGAGCTACCCCGCTCCACCATCACCGCCCGGGTCAAGGCGCTTGAGTCCAGACTCGGTGTTCGCTTGCTGCAACGGACAACGCGCGTAGTGACTGTGACCGACGAGGGTAGGCTCTACCTCGATGCGTGCGAGTCGGCGCTCGCCACGCTTGCGGAAGCGGAAGACACTCTSGTATCGAAACAAGGGCTCTCGGGCCAGCTCCGGCTATCGATTCCAGTTGATTTTCCGATGTCTTGGCTGGTTCAGCTCTTGGTTGAATTCAAACAAGAGCATCCTCGTATCSGGGTWATAGTTGACGTATCTGATCACCCCGTTCATCTGATCGAAGATGGATTCGATTTGGCACTGCGTGGTCGAGATCCCGGCGTCCTGGGGCTAGTATCCACACGAGTGCTAACCGSGTCGCTTGGCTTGTATGTGGCAACGTCCTGCGTCGATGCGTGGCAGCAGCTCCCGCTGATCAACCCACTCGGTATTTCGGCCGACATTCCCACGCGGAGGCCGGTCAAGGCAGGCGATTCATGGGTTAGCACTCTTAGCTTGGCGCTGGCGCGAGAACTCGCAATTGGCGAACAGGTCATCGCCATTCTTCCGGACAACCTCTGCAAAGGAGACGTGCTGCGTGGACTGCTAAAGCGCATCGACACAATTGAAATCCTACCGAAGCTGAATCTCTACCTTGTGTTCCCCTCTAGGAAACACATGCCCAAGCGGGTGCGCGCCCTTCTGGATGGTCATTGCGCTCCAGCCGGGCGAGGAACTGGTCACCGTGGCCGCTGGCGACACGGTGCGCTGGATCGTGGGCGACACGTCCAACGGTGCCGGGGGATGCGTTGCGCGTCTATGTGCTGGTGAAAGCGATCTGCTCGGGCCTCAAGACCTATCTGGTCATCACCACCAGCCGGCGCACTTACCTGATCGAGCTGACATCGACCGAGAAGGCTTGGATGGCTTCAGTGTCCTGGGACTACCCCAAAGACCGGATGCTGGCCTTGTAGCGCCAAGGACAGGCGGCCAGCGCCGCCGCGCCGGTCGATGCCGGGCTGTCGTTGGAGAAAATCCGCTTCCGCTCGCCGTACTACATCGTGGATCGCCTGTTCGGCGCGGCCGAGCTGCGTTTGGGCGGTGACAAGGGCGACGTGGTGCGGCCGAACAGGACGAGCTATGCAACGTGGATCGGGTCTCGAAGTTGGAAGGGCTGGAAGGGCTGCCGGCGGACTACTCCAAGCTGCCAGCGAAGGTGCCGGAGCTGGGGCCGCCGCTGCCGGGTGACTCGGGGCCAGCCATTGTGAAATTGCAGCAGCCGGTGACGCCGACCTATGCGCTGCCTGGCCATGGCCTGGCCTACGGGGGAGCCGTGTGCAGATGGTGTGGAACCGAATCGTCATCGCCGGCCGCGATGGCTTGCAGGACAGCGTGAACAAGGTAGGCGTAGAGCAAAGCAATTCTGTCACTCCGGAATCTGCCTGGAACCCGCGCCGTATTTAGAGGTCCGGCCGGTGAATTGACAATATTGCTTGCACTCCCCACGAAGCAAAGTCGTCAATTCGCATAAGTCCGGATTAATTTCGTCAATCGGCATCCCAGACTTCGAATCCCGCTCGTAAGGCATTGATCTTATGGAAGAATCTCTGCACTTTGCCCCTCTTCGTCTGTCTGCCATTCGAATTTCCTCGCGGCGCTAACCAGGGCGTCGAGCAGGGGGACAAGCGCCACCCCTGGGTAACGGCTCTCAAGCTGCCCTGTCCGGACGATGTAGCGGCTAAGCAATGTCCGGAGCGAAGGTCAATCCTTGTCATTGAAGACAAACCGGGCGCGAGCATGCGATCATCGATACCCTCGGATTTCACGTAAAACCACGTGCCATGCCGGCGGCAGACAGGGGTGTTCGCCCTGCTGCCAATCCCCAACGCCAGCGAAGGAAGACGCGCGCTCATGACGCAACAAACCATTTTCAGCCTCGAACCCAACCCGAACGCGCTCGACGCGGCCACGCGGGATGCACTGATGCGCGACCCCGCGTTCGGCCGCGTCTTCACCGACCATATGGTGACGATCACCTGGCGTGAAGGGCAGGGTTGGCAGGACGCCAAGGTCACTGCCCGCAAGCCGTTCTCGATCGATCCGGCGTGCTCGGTACTCCACTATGGCCAGGAGATCTTCGAGGGCATGAAGGCCTATCGCGGCGCGGATGGCGCCGTGACGCTGTTCCGCCCGCTCGAGAACGCGCGCCGCTTCCAGGCGTCGGCCAAGCGCATGGCCATGCCGGCGTTGCCCGAATCGCTCTTTCTGGAAGCGATCGAGCAACTGGTGCGGATCGACCAGGCCTGGGTGCCGCACGGCTCGGGCAGCCTCTACCTGCGTCCCTTCATGTTTGCCAACGAGGTGTTCCTCGGCATCAAGCCCGCCTCCGAGTTCATTTTCTGCGTGATCGCCTGCCCGGTGGGCCCGTACTTCAAGGGCGGCGACAAGGCCGTCTCCGTCTGGGTATCCGAGAACTACACCCGCGCCGCGCCCGGCGGCACCGGCGAGGCGAAGTGCGGTGGTAACTATGCCGGCAGCCTGGTCGCGCAGAGCGAGGCCACTGCGAACGGATGCGACCAGGTGGTCTTCCTGGATGCCGCCGAGCACCGCTGGGTGGAGGAACTCGGTGGCATGAACATCTTCTTCGTGCTGGACGACGGCACCCTGGTCACGCCGCCGCTTAGCGGCTCGATTCTTCCGGGCATCACCCGGGCTTCGGTGATCGCGCTGGCCAGGGAGATGGGCATGGTGGTGGAGGAGCGCCGATATTCGTACCCCGAGTGGGAGGCGGATGCCCAAAGCGGACGCCTGGCCGAGGCCTTTGTTTGCGGAACGGCGGCGACGCTGGTGGCCATTGGCGAAGTGCGGTCCGCGCGGACGCGCTTCGCGATCGGGAACGGCGCCGCTGGCAACACCGTCAAGGTGCTAAGGGAGCGGCTGGTGGAGATTCAGCGCAACCAGGCCGCTGGCCCTGCCGGCTGGGTCCATCAGGTCGGTTTGTAAGGGTGCCTTGCGGAACGCTTACGTTCGGGCTGGCCTGATCCGCTGCTTGGCAAACGGCAGGCCAAACCGGAAACCATGGCGCAGGCCGGATTCTCATCTCGCTGCGCCATGCCGGCCCCACGCTAGCCGCCGGCCGTCATACTCACGCCACGCCGTCCTCCACCCCGCATGACGCGCTGATCTTCTCGATCAGGCCGAGCAGCAGCGGCGCATAGCGCGCTACATCACGCGGCTTTTCGCTGGGCTTGTGCGGGAAGCTGATATTGAGTCCGTACCACTGGTGGTCCGGCCCGCGAAACGCCGCGCCCACGGCGGTCAGGTGACCCGGCTGGTAGTTGGTGCTGCAATAGCCTTGTGCCTGGGCCTGGGCAATGCCACGCGACAGTTCCTTGTGCAAGGCCGGCCATTCGCCGCCGGCCTTTTCCTCGATCCGTGCGAGGAGGTGGTCGCGCACGCCGGCCGGCACCGCGGCCAGCCACGCCATGCCGATCGAGGTCAGTTCCATGGGAACGCGCGTGCCGGGCGCTACGCGCCGGGTGCGCGATACGCTGTCGCGGCTGTGGCGCACCGCGGCCAGGTAGACCATGGCGGTCTGGTCGGGCACGGCCAGGCCGACATTGACCTTTTCCGCCTCGGCGATCTTGCGCATCAGCGGCAGGGCGATATCGGGCACCGTGGTGGCGTGGTGGAAGGCGTCCGCAAGGCTCACCACCACGGCCGCCAGCCGATAGGCGCGCTCGGTGGCGTCGTAGCCCAGGAAGCCGCTGTCCACCAGCGAGCGCGTGAGGCGGCTGACAGTGGGGCGCGGCAGGCCGGTGCGCGCAGCCAGGTCCGCATTGGTCAGGCTGGAAGAGCCGACGCGGAACGCGCGCAGCAGCAGCAGGCCACGTTCGAGCGATTGACTGCCACCGGTCTGTCGCGTGAACTGGCCGGTACTATGCGTGAGTTCGCGGCTCGAAGGCGATTTGGCGCGGGAATCCGGATGGACATCGGGGTCGGAAACGGGGTCGGAAACGGGGTCGGAATGGGGATGCGGATCAGGCATGTCGTTGGCCGCAGGCCCGCCAATCCAGCGTCGGGGTGCTGCAAGTAATTTCGGTATCCGAAATTGTAGTGTAGCGCGGGAATCCGCATCGGCGAATACTGGGTGCCTTTCCACTTCCCGGAGCCCTTCGCCATGACCTCGGCATCCACCCCCGAAATCGTCCTGACACGCGACCAGCATGTCGCGCAGATCGAGATCTCCCGCCCGCCCCATAACTTCGTCGACGCCGACGTCATGCGCCAGCTGGCTGAAGCGCTGCTGCAGCTCGACGAGGACGACAGTTGCCGCGCCGTTGTGCTGTCGTCCGGCGTGGGCGCCTTCTGTGCCGGGGCCGATTTCAGCGGCGCCGACCAGGGCAGCGTCTCGCGCGACCCATCGGCCTTCTACGCACAGGCCATGAAGCTGTACCGCAACCGCAAGCCCATCGTGGCCGCGGTTGCGGGTGCCGCGATCGGCGCGGGGCTGGGCCTGGCGCTGGTGGCGGACTTCCGCATCACATGCCGCGAAGCGCGCTTTAGCGCCAGCTTCAACCGGCTCGGCTTCCATCCCGGCTTTGGGATGAGCGTGACGCTGCCACGCCTGATCGGCGAGCAGCAGGCCGCGCTGCTGTTGTACACGGGCAGGCGCATCGATGGCGAAGAAGCGGTGCGCATCGGCTTGGCCGACGAATTGGTGGCGCAGGCCGAGGTGCGTGCCCGCGCGCTGGCGCTCGCGCACGATATCGCGGCCTCGGCGCCGCTGGCCGTGGAAAGCACACGCGAGACGCTGCGCCTGGGGCTGGCCGACCGCATCGTGGAGGCCAACCAGCGTGAACTGGCCATCCAGCGCGTGCAGTTCGCCACCGCGGATTTCCGCGAAGGCGTGGCGGCGATGGCCGAGCGCCGCGCACCCGTCTTCCAGCGCCGCTGAGGGGGCCGCATGCAACATGAGAAACCCGTCTGCGCCGGCCCGCTCGAGGGAATTCGCGTACTCGACCTGACTTCGGTGGTGCTGGGCCCCCTGGCCACGCAATCGCTGGCCGACCTGGGCGCGGACGTCATCAAGATCGAGGGGCCGGAAGGCGACCTCATGCGCGCCAACGGCGTATCGCGCAACGCCGGCATGAGTTCGATCTACCTGGCGCTCAACCGCAACAAGCGCTCGGTGGTGCTGGACCTGAAGACGCCTGCAGGCACGGCGGCGCTGCGCCGCCTGATCGCCGGCGCCGATGTGCTGATCCACAATATGCGCGTGGCCGCCATCGAGCGGCTGGGCTTTGGCTACGCTGCGGTGGCAGCGTTGAACCCGCGCATCGTCTACTGCGTGGCCACCGGCTTTGGCCAGGACGGCCCACACCGCGACAAGCCGGCCTTCGACGACATCATCCAGGCCGCTTGCGGCCTGGTGGCGCTGGGTTCCGTCGCCGGCAGCCGGCCCGAGTACGTGCCTAGCCTGATCGCCGACAAGACCACCGGGATGGCGCTGGCCAACGCGGTGATGGCCGCGCTGCTGCACCGCGAGCGCCACGGCAGCGGGCAAGCGGTGGAGGTACCGATGCTGGAAACCATGGCCAGCTTCGTGATGGCCGAGCACCTGGCGGGGTTGACCTTCGAGCCCGCCACCGGCGCGGCCGGCTATGCGCGCCTGCTGCAGGGCGGGCGGCGGCCGGCGCAGACTGCGGACGGCTGGATCTGCGCGCTGCCATACACGGACCGCCACTGGAAAGCCTTTTTCCACGCCGTGGGCCGCGATGACCTGGGTGACAAGTACAACATCGCCAGCCGCGCGCAGCGCAACGCCCATATCCGCGCGCTGTACCAGCATCTCGCGGAAATCACGCCAACCCGGACCACAGAGGCGTGGATGGCGCTGTTCGAGACGCTGGATATCCCCGCCACGCCGATCTATGCGCCGGACGATTTGCCGATGCATCCGCACCTGGAAGCGGTCGGGCTGTTCCAGCAGACCGAGCATCCCACCGAGGGCCCCTTGCGCGAGATGCGGCCCACGGCGCGCTTCTCCGCCACGCCGCTGTCGCTGCGCCGCCACGCGCCCACGCTGGGCGAGCACACCGATGAAGTATTGCGCGAAGCCGGGCTAGCCCCTGAAGACATCGCCCGGGTGACGGGCGGAGGGACGCCGGCCGAAGCGGCAAGCAAACAATAAAGGAGACATTGCATGAACTTCGTACTGGAAGAAGAACACCAGATGCTCAAGGACCTGGTGGCGCGTTTTGTGCGTGAGCAGTTGATCCCGCTCGAAGCGGGCGTGCTGGCCCGCGAGGCAGAGGGCGGCCAGCTCATGCTGCTGCCGCAGGAGCAGGACAAGCTGGACGGACTCTCGCGTGAGCTGGGCCTGTGGGGCCTGGATGCGCCGGCCGAGATGGGCGGCGCCGACCTGCCAGTGGTGGCCATGGTCGGCGTCAACGAGGAACTGGGCAAGACCGTCACACCCTACGACCTGCCGCCCGATTCGCCGAACCTGCGCATGCTGCTCAAGACCGCCGACGCGGCCCAGCGCGCGCGCTACCTGGAACCGTACGCGCGCGGCGAGACCATCTCCGCCATCGCTGTTTCCGAGCCCGGCGCCGGCGGCGACCCGGCCATGATGACCACCCGTGCCGAACGCGACGGCGACGGCGACGGCTGGGTGCTCAACGGCCGCAAGATCTGGATCAGCCGCGCTGCCCGCGCCGACTGGACCATCGTGATGGCCGTGACCGACAAGGCGCGCGGCGCCCGCGGCGGCATCTCCGCTTTTCTGGTCGACCGTGGCACGCCCGGCTTCAAGGTAGAACGGCGCATCCCCATGATCGGCGGCGCCTCCACCTACGAGGTGGTGCTGGAGGACTGCCGCGTTGCACACACGCAGCTGCTCGGCGTGGAAGGCCAGGGCTTCGCGCCGATGCAGGCACGGCTGTCCAGCCGGCGCGTGCAGATGGCTGCCTGGTGCATTGGCCGCGCCCAGCGCGCGCTTGACATGCTGTGCGAGTACGCGCCGCAGCGCCGCACCTTCGGCGCCGCGCTGGCGGACCGGCAGGCAATCCAGTGGTGGGTGGCCGATGCCGCCACCCGCATCCACGCCTGTCGCCTGATGACTTACGAGGCCGCGGCACGCATTGACGCCGGCGACGAGGCGCGTACCCAGGTCTCGATGATCAAGGTATTCGCTACCGAGATGGCCTGGGACGTGATCGACCACGCCATGCAGGCCTTTGGCGCGATGGGCATGACCAAGGAAATGCCGTTGCAGCAGATGGCCAACGAGACGCGGTTGATGCGCATCTACGAAGGCCCGTCCGAAGTGCACCGATGGGTGATTGCGCGGGATCTGCTGGGCCTCAAGCGTTAGCCCGCCGCCAAAGCGAATCAAGGAATCACTGAACCACGGAATCACTGACGCACCCGCACTGGCGGAACCCACTGCCAGGCGGAAGAGCAAGGAGACAACATGACCCGAACCGTGAACTGTTCCCGGCGCCGCTTCGCTGTCCTGGCTGGCACCGTCCTCACAGCTAGCCTGGCAGGCGCGCCGTTCGCCGCGCTGGCGCAGCCGCAGGCATTTCCCAGCCGCCCGATCCGCTTTATCGTGCCGTTCCCGTCCGGCAGCGGTACCGACATGACCGCCCGCATGTTCGCCAAGAAGATCGGCGAGCTGACGGGGCAGGGCGTGGTGGTGGAGAACAAGCCGGGTGGCAACGGCTTTATCGGCGTGCAGACGCTGCTCAGCGCGCCRGCGGACGGATATACGGTGTTTATCGGCAGCAACTCCACGCTGTCCACCAATGCTGCCACCTTCCGCAAGCTGCCGTACGACCCGCTGACCGACTTCACGCCCATCACGCTGCTGTCGCGTGGGCCATGCCTGATCATCGTGCCCGCCAGCTCGCCGTACCACACGCTCAAGGCGCTGGTGGAGGACGCGCGCAAGCGGCCCGGCGCGCTCAACTACGGCACCGGCTCGGTGTCGTACACGCTGTACAGCGAATGGCTGAACGAGCAAAGCCGCATGAAGACCACTGCCGTGCCCTACAAGGGCGCGGGCGACGCGATCAACGGCGTGATGGCCGCCAACGTGGACTTCGCCGTGGTGGATGCCAGCGGCGCGATTGAGCTTGTCAAGGGCGGCAAGGTGCGCGCGCTGGCTTACACCGCGCCCCAGCGTTCGCCGCTACTGCCGGGCGTGCCGAGCGCGGCCGAAGCCGGCGTGCCGGACTTCCTGGCCTACAACTGGGTGGCAGCGGCGGTCTCCGCCAAGACACCTGCGCCCATTGCACAACGCCTGGGCGAACTGTTCGCCCAGGCTGGCGCCGCCGACGACGTCAAGGAGTACTACCAACGCCAGTCCACCTCGCTGATCCTGTCCACGCCGGCAGAGCTTCGCGACTACCAGAAGGACGAAATCGCGCGCTGGAAGCGGCTGGCGGCGATCGCGAAGATCGAGCTGCAGTAAAAAGAGAGCGCGGGGCGGCGGAGCGCAGGGGGCTCATGCCCCTTTCGCTTCCTCGGTCCGTGGCAGTTTCCAGCCGCGCCAATCAACCTTCGAGGTGAGTTACACGTGCAAGGCTCACAATCCGGCGCGCGCGCTACTCCGATTTGGAAGAGATGTTTTCGGTAATATATCCCCTGTGAGTGGCTAGTATTGTTGTGGTTAATATGATTTAACGATATATCCGTCGAGTATTGATGGCCTATGGATTTTGTGTGGGAGATATATTGGATGCGGCGCGCTGTGATGGCGGGAGCGGTGGTACGGGCGGCCATGCTCGGCCTGCTGCGCTAATTGCGCTTTGCCAGGCGGAGTCCTCCTGGCTTCGGAGTCTGTTGTGTTGACCAGAAACATGGGCTTGATGAGCTTCAAACTGTGCGCGACCCTGCTGGTTGCGGTGGGGCTGCTTTATCCGTTTGCGAATCCGGATGCCCGGTCCGGCGTGCTGGCTTCGGTCTGGCAGACTGGGTGGCTGCCGGTATCCGCCGTGGTGCTCGCTTTTCTCGCGGCAGTCGGCTTGTATTGCCGTTCGCTGCAGCGCTGCCTGGAGCAGATCGGCCCGGCTGCGCGCGCGGCCAAGCCGGCGTCGGTCTGGCTGATGTTCCTGCTGCCCTACAACTTCGTCGAGGACTTCTTTATCGTCGGCAATGTCAGCCGTTCGATACGCGCGGAAGCTGCCACCAATGCCCGCCTGGCGGGCCTGACGGGCTTCGGCTTCGTCTCCGGCTTCGGCTGGTGCGCGGCGCAGATCGTGTCGCTTCTGCCCAATGCCGTCGGGGAGCTGGCCGGCGGTGTCGCGCTGCTATGCTGGGGGGTGCACTGGCGCCTGGTGGTGAAGGTGAACCGCCTGCTTTCGGCGCCCGGCGAGCGCGTGGCGGCGCCGGACACGTCCCGGTCCCCGCAATAGGGCGAGTGGGCGCCGAAATGGAAAACCTATCCGACCTGGCCGGCTACACGCCAGCTCCGCATTGACCTATCTTCGGATTGGGATGATTTTCTGGACAATCCATCCGGAATCGCCTGGCTGATCTTCTGGAGGCCCTTGCCTAGACTGTCCTCTCCATTCATTCACGAAGGAGATGTTCCATGGCAGACCATTCGATCAAGGGCAAAGTCGTGCTCATCGCTGGCGGCGCGAAGAACCTCGGCGGGCTGATCGCCCGCGACTTTGCCCATCAGGGTGCCAAGGCCGTGGCGATCCACTACAACAGCGCGGGTAGCAAGGCCGAAGCCGACGCGACCGTTGCCGCTGTCAAGGCTGCAGGTGCTCAGGCCGTGGCGATCCAGGCCGACCTGACGACTGCCGGTGCCGTCGAGAAACTGTTTGCCGACGCTATCGCCGCCGTGGGCAAGCCGGACATCGCCATCAACACGGTTGGCAAGGTGCTGAAGAAGCCGTTCGCCGAGATCAGCGAGGCCGAGTACGACGAAATGACGGCGGTCAACGCCAAGGCGGCCTTCTTCTTCCTCAAGGAAGCTGGCAGGCACGTGAACGACAACGGCAAGATCTGCACGCTGGTCACGTCGCTGCTCGGGGCCTTCACGCCGTTTTATGCCGCGTATGCCGGCACCAAGGCGCCGGTGGAGCACTACACCCGCGCAGCCTCCAAGGAGTTCGGCGCGCGCGGCATCTCAGTGACAGCGGTCGGCCCGGGTCCGATGGACACGCCGTTCTTCTACCCGGCCGAAGGCGCCGATGCGGTCGCGTACCACAAGACAGCCGCCGCACTGTCGCCCTTCAGCAAGACCGGCTTGACCGACATCGAGGACGTTGTGCCCTTTATCCGCCACCTGGTCAGCGACGGCTGGTGGATCACCGGGCAAACCATCCTGATCAACGGCGGCTACACCACCAAGTGAGGCCACCATGCTTACCGTGAACTTCATCGCGGTGGGGCTGGCGTTGGCCGCGCAGTCGATGCGCAATTGCGGCTATCCTTCTACCTGCCGTTCGCCAGTTCGGAGGAGTTGGCCGACCGCTCGGTAAGTCTGATCAGTCGGCCGGGCCACCCCATGCCCGACCATGCACCGGGACATTAGATGGCAGCAGCAAACACGAAGGAAGCGGCTTGGAAAAGCGAGAGACATGGACCGGTTCGATCAGTACCGCGTTTTCGTCCAGGTGGCGGAGATGGGCAGCTTCATCAAGGCAGCGAATGCGCTGGAGTTGCCGCGCGCCTCGGTTTCGGCCGCTATTCAGCAACTGGAGATCCAGGTCGGTGCGCGGCTGTTGCATCGAACCACACGCCAGGTTCGCCTCACGGCCGATGGCACCCAGTTGCTGGAGCGCATACGGCCTTTGCTGGCCGATGTGGAAGACATCGACCAATTGTTCCAGGCCAACCAGCGCCAGGTGGCCGGGCGGCTCAAGGTGGACGTACCTAGCCGCATCGCCCGGCGGCTGATCGCGCCGGCGCTGCCTGGCCTGCTGCGCCGCCATCCCCACTTGCAATTGGCCCTGGGCTCGGCCGATCGGTCCATCGACCTTGTGCGGGAAGGCGTGGATTGCGCAGTGCGCATCGGCAACCTGCACGACAGCAGCCTGGTGGTGCGTCCACTGGGAAAAATCGCGCTGATCAACTGCGCCAGTCCCAAGTATCTGCGCGAACACGGTTCACCCGAGCATCCGGACGAGTTAAGTAACGGGCATTGGGCTGTGGGCTATGCGTCACCGACGTCCGGGAGGGAACTGCCGTGGGAATACATGGCAGCCGATGGCCGCGAACTCGCCAGCAATGTTCCCAGCCGGGTGGTGGTGAACAATGCCGAAAGCTATATCGCCTGCTGCCGCTCCGGGCTCGGGTTGATCCAGATTCCGCGCTTCGACGTGCAACACATGCTTGACGCCAAGGCGTTGGTGGAAGTCATGCCCTCGCACCGCGCCGCTCCCATGCCGGTTTCAATACTCTACCCTCACAGGCGCCAGCGCTCGCGAAGGCTGGCGGTGTTCGTGGAGTGGTTCGAGGAACTGATGCGGGTGTATCTGGACGCCTGACGCTGCGGCTGCGGCTACAGCCAGCGCCAGATGCCCGCGGCCCAACCGGCGAGCGGGATATGAGCCCAAGTCGCTGCGAGCCAGACGACGAGCCCGCCCAAAAGCGCGTGCAAGCCGAACCCGCCGAGCCGCGCACGGCCAGCGGCAATCGCCGCGAACGGCAGATAACTTGTCTTGGACTCCCATGCGGGCCAGAGATCGGGCTGGAGCTGCTCCTTTTTCCGGTCCTGCAGCGCGGCGCCGACGAGCGCGAGGATGACCATAGCCGCTGCGATTATGATGTTCTTGGCCACCGGAAACACCGCGATGTGGCACAGCCCCCAAAGTGCGAACGACCACATCATTGGGTGGCGCGTCACCGCGAACACGCCGCGCGCTGCTTCCGGGAACGCGCTGGGCCGACCGCCGGTGGGAAGCGCCGGGTTGCGGATCAGCGAACCCATCAGGAGGACCGACGCGATCAGCATGGCCGTGGTCACAGTCGCCCAGAGGCCGTTTCCTACCAGCCATAGTGGTGCCGTCAGGGGCGCCTTTCGGTACGCCAGGATCAGCCAGCCGAGCGTCAAGACCGCAACCAGCGAATAGACGCCCTGGAACCCCGCTTCGCCAAGTGCGCGGACCACCCCCCTGCGCAGCGGATGGGACAAGAGAAAGTGGCTGCCCACGAAGGCGACTGCCGCCACCGCAACTGCGTTGGTGCTTCCCATTGGCCCGGCTCCTCAAGTCGTATCGTCGGCTGACCGTATTACCCCCAATTCGCGAAGATGCGTGACCGGACTGATTAGGCGCTGCCGGCGCAGAGCGTACTTCGCGATGAAGGGGTTTTCATTTGGACACTTCGCCATTGCAATTCAAGCCGCCATCGAGCAGTGGGGCATTTGCCTTGTTCCATATCCGGCGGCCAGTACTGGAGATTACTACTTGGGTGTCGCGAAAGCCAACGCGACCACCCCACCGTTTAGCTGCTTCCTGCTCCCAAAATATCAATCAATAAAATTGAACAAGTAATCCGACTAATTCATCACATAGTCAGCTGGCGCTGCCATAAAGTTCAACCCATGGACGGATCGACGCCAAAGACGACGTTCTAAATAATTCAACCAGATAGCCAAGGAGAGAAATCATGACCAACGCCAAGCTCGAAGTCCTGACCCCGCAAAACAGCCAGCTGATCTTCATCGACCACCAGCCGCAGATGGCCTTCGGTGTGCAGTCGATGGACCGCCAGGCAATGAAGAACAACGCGGTGGGCCTGGCCAAGGCGGCCAGGATCTTCAATATCCCCACCACCATCACCACGGTGGAGAGCGAGTCTTTCTCCGGCTATACCTACCCCGAACTGCTTGACGTATTTCCCGGCCAGCAGACGCTGGAACGCACCTCGATGAACTCGTGGGACGACCAGAAGGTGCGCGACGCGCTGGCCGCCAACGGCCGCAAGAAGATCATCGTGGCGGGGTTGTGGACCGAGGTCTGCAACACCACCTTCGCGCTGTCGGCGATGCA
>NZ_JBFTOQ010000092.1:0-12636 GCF_056398045.1 Cupriavidus sp. 05L411
GCCCATGGCCCATGCAGCGTAGAAAACTGTTACCTATGTGCTTGAACTCAAGTGTTACCTATGTGAGTGAGTCGTACCCCGGCGCGCCTTTTTTGCCTACTTTTTTGGCAAGACAAAAAAGTAGGTCGCCGCCCCGCAGGGGTGGTGAAACTGCAGTTGCAGTTGCCCTTGACGTCAAGCAGCTGAAGTTGAAGCTGACAACCCCAAACGCCTACCCCCCAAACGCAGCCGCAGCTCTCTGCAACCGATCCCGAACCCCATCCCACTCATGCCCAGCCGGCAAGGCCTCAAACACCAGCCGCGCAAACCCCTCCCCATCCAGCCGACGCAACAAGCTATAAAGCGCCCGCGCATAACCCTCGGCATCGGCAGGCGCCTCTACCCACACACACCGCGAATCGGCAGCCGCCTGAACACCAACCCACGCCACTCGCGCGTCAGCGGGCAAATCGACCAGTTGCGCGGGCAGATCCGCGGCAGAACACAAACCCAACGGCGTATGCGGCGCATAGTGCGCCTTCAGCGTGCCTGACGCGCGCGGCGCGGCAGCGTCCGGCGGCAACGGCGTGACGCCCAGCACCTGCGCCATCATGGCCGGCGTGATGGCGCCCGGGCGCAGTAGCACCGGGCCAATGCCCTGCTCCAGCCGCGACAGGTCCACGATGGTCGATTCGATGCCAACCTCAACGTCGTCGCCTTCCAGCACGAAGACCGCGTCGCCAAACTCGTCGCGCACGTGCTGCGCCGTGGTCGGGCTGACCTGTCCGAACTTGTTCGCGGACGGCGCGGCAATGCCGCCGCGGCCACGCTTGAAGCGGCCCAGCAGCGCCTGCGCAACCGGATGCGACGGGCAACGCAGGCCAATGCTGTCCTGGCCGCCGGCAACCGCCGCCGGGATATGCGCGGCGCGCTTGAGGATCAGCGTGAGCGGGCCGGGCCAGAAGGCGTCAATCAGGTCTTGCGCGGCCGGCGGCACATCGTCCACCCAGTAGCTGATGTCGCCGCCATCCACCACGTGCACGATGATCGGGTGATTGGACGGTCGCCCCTTGGCCGCGTAGATACGGGCGATGGCCTCGGGGTTTTCCGCGTCGGCGCCCAGGCCGTAGACCGTCTCGGTCGGGAAGGCGACCAGCTCGCCGGCCTCCAGCAGTTGGACCGCTTGGTCAAGTTCGGCGGACGTGGGCATGCGCGACATCGGGGATCTCTGGGGTGGCGTTACTGCGAAGCTATGAAGCTACGGAGCTGCGAAAGCAGGAAAATGGAAAAGCCCGGCGCATGCGCCGGGCAAGCCATCAAGGCGCGATATGCAGCGCCGTCAGGGCCGCATCGAAGGCGCGCTCGGCATCGGCCGCCGCACCGCCCACGCAATTCACGTGGCCCATCTTGCGCGAGGGGCGCGCATCGCTCTTGCCGTACAAGTGCAGCTTGGCGCCGGGCTGGGCCACGACTTCGTCCCAGGCCGGCGTGCGTTCCAGGCCGAACTCGAACCACACATCGCCCAGCAGGTTGAGCATCTTGCCGGCCGAATGCTGGCGCGTGCTGCCCAGCGGCAGGCGCGCCATGGCGCGCACCTGCTGCTCGAACTGGCTGGTCTCGCAGGCATCCATGGTGATGTGGCCGGAGTTGTGCGGGCGTGGCGCCATTTCGTTGGCGACCAGCGAGCCATCTGTCAGCACGAAGAACTCGATGCACAGCACGCCCACATAGCCCATCTCGGTGGTGATGGTGGCGGCCGCGGCGCGAGCGCGCGCGGCGATCTCGTCGGAGACGCTGGTGGACGGCATCACGGTGGAGAACAGGATGCCGTCGCGGTGCACGTTTTCGGCGAGCGGCCAGGTGGCGGTGGTGCCGTCGGCAGCGCGCGCGGCCAGTACCGAGACCTCGTAGGCCAGCGGCAACATCTTTTCCAGCACACACGGCACGTGCTGCATGGCGCGCCACGCTGCGCGCACGTCTTCGCGGGTCCTGACGCGGGCCTGGCCCTTGCCGTCATAACCCATGCGCGCGGTCTTGAGGATGCCGGGCAGCAGGTCCTCGGGCACCTGGTCGACGTCCGCGTCGTGCTGGATCACCCAGTGCGGSGCSGKSGGCACGCCGGTGCGCTCGGCGCASGARGCRAAGAAYTTCTTCTCGCCGATGCGGTTCTGSGCAATCGACACGCAATAACCGCGCGGCGCGACGAAGGCGCCGAGTTGCTCCAGCCGGTCGAGCGAGAGCGAGGGCACGTTTTCGAACTCGGTGGTCACCGCCGGGCACAGCTTGGCCATCTCGGCCAGCGCGGCTTCATCCGTATAGGCTGCGCAGATGTGCTTCTCGGCGATCGTGCCGGCCGGGCTGTCCTGGTCCGGATCGAGCACGCAAACCTTGTAGCCCATCGACTGCGCGGCATGGGTGAACATGCGGCCGAGCTGGCCGCCGCCCAGCATGCCTAGCCAGGCGCCGGGCAGCACCGGCGCGCTGGGATTGTCGATGCCGAACTCGGCACGCGACTCCGGCGTGTGGGCTTCGACCAGGTGGGGATGGATATCGGTTGGCATTGCGCGTCTTTCCGGATTCGGGGGCTTGGGGCTAGTCGGTGTGCGTGCGAATGTGCGTATTACACCGGCAGCGTCATGGCGCGGGCAGCTTCGGTCTGCTTGGCGCGGAACGCTTCCAGCGCGGCGGCCAGCGCGTCGTCGGTGGTAGCGAGCGTGGCGATGGCGTGCAGCGCGGCATTGGCGGCGCCCGCTTCGCCGATGGCGAAGGTGGCAACCGGCACGCCCTTGGGCATCTGCACGATCGACAGCAGCGAGTCCTCGCCACGCAGGTAGCGCGACGGCACCGGCACGCCGAACACCGGCACGATAGTCTTGGCGGCGATCATGCCGGGCAGGTGCGCGGCACCGCCGGCACCGGCGATGATGGCGCGCAGGCCGCGCTCGCGCGCGGTGGCGGCGTACTCGAACATGTCGTCGGCCATGCGGTGGGCGGAGACCACGCGTGCCTCGAAGGCCACGCCGAAATCCTTCAGCATGGCGACCGCGTTCTGCATCACGTCCCAGTCGGAACTGCTGCCCATCACAACGCCGACCAGCGGCTTGGCTGTATTGCTCACGTTAAGTCCTTAAAAATCTGTCTGGCGCTTGGGGATCGCGCCAACCTTCGTCCTGCGTTGGTTTGCTCCCCTCTCCCCTGAGGGGAGAGGGGAGCAAAGACCGTTGTCATTTCAAACGGCATTGGCGCACCGGCCGGCTTCGGCCAGCGCCTGCGCCGCCCAACATTACTGCAGTTCCTCGCCGGTCAGGCGCGTCAGCGCCTCGCGGTACTTGGCGGCGGTCTTCTCGATCACGTCGGCGGGCAGTGCGGGCGCCGGGGCGGTCTTGGGCCAGGGCTTGCCATCGATGCGCACGGCTTCCAGCCAGTCGCGCACGAACTGCTTGTCGAAGGACGGCGGGTTGGTGCCGACTTCGTACGAATCCGCGGGCCAGAAGCGCGAGGAGTCGGCGGTCAGCACTTCGTCCATCAGCGTCAGCGTGCCGTTCTCGTCCAGGCCGAACTCGAACTTGGTGTCGGCGATGATGATGCCGCGGGTGGCGGCGTAGTCGGCTGCTTCCTTGTACAGGCGGATCGAGATGTCGCGCATCTGGCGGGCCAGGTCGGCGCCGATGCGCTCTTCCGTTTCAGCGAAGGAGATGTTCTCGTCGTGCTCGCCCATCTCGGCCTTGGCGGCCGGGGTGAAGATCGGCTCGGGCAGCTTCTGCGCGTTCTGCAGGCCGGCGGGCAATTCGATGCCGCACACGCTGCCGGTGGCCTGGTAGTCCTTCCAGCCGCTGCCGGCCAGGTAGCCGCGCACCACGGCTTCCACCAGGATCGGCTTGAGGCGCTTGACCACAACGGCGCGGCCTTGCACCTGCTCGACTTCGGCCGGGCTCACCACGGTCTCGGCGGCAATGCCGGTTTCGTGGTTCGGCACGATGTGAGCCAGCTTCTTGAACCAGAAGTTGGCCATCTGGTTGAGCACGCGGCCCTTGGCCGGGATCGGCTCGCCCAGGATGACGTCGAAGGCCGACAGGCGGTCGGTAGTGACGATCAGCAGCTTGTCGTCGCCGACGGCGTAGTTGTCGCGGACCTTGCCGTGGCCGAGCAGCGGCAGCGAAGTGATGGAGGACTGATAGAGAGCGTTCGACATGGTGTTTCGGTGGTTCGGTGGTTCCGATGGGAGGCACTAACAGAATGATTCTGGCGCCGGGCCAGAACAACTGCTTCGCTTCATTTTGTTAGCGCTTTTCAGCGCCCCGGCGCCGGAGCCTGAAAAGCGTCGTCCCCGCACCGCCCCGTTTGACGGGACCGGGGCGGGGACGGCACGGGGTCCTGCTTACTGCACGACCTGGGCGAGTTCGCCCGACTTGTACTTCTGCGCGATGGCGTCGAGCGACACCGGCTTGATCTTGGCGGCCTGGCCTTCGCAGCCGAAGGCGACGTAGCGCGCCTTGCAAACCAGCTTGGCGGCTTCGCGGGCCGGCTTCAGGTATTCGCGCGGATCGAACTTGCTCGGGTTCTCGGCAAAGAAGCGGCGGATCGCGCCGGTCATGGCAAGGCGGATATCGGTGTCGATATTGATCTTGCGCACGCCGTACTTGATGGCTTCCTGGATTTCCTCGACCGGCACGCCGTAGGTTTCCTTCATGTCGCCGCCGAACTGGCGGATTTCCGCGAGCAGTTCCTGCGGGACCGACGACGAGCCGTGCATCACCAGGTGGGTGTTGGGGATGCGGGCGTGGATTTCCTTGATGCGGTTGATCGCCAGGATATCGCCAGTGGGCTTGCGGGTGAACTTGTAAGCGCCGTGCGAGGTACCGATGGCGATCGCCAGGGCGTCGAGCTGGGTGGCCTTGACGAAGTCGGCGGCCTGCTCCGGGTCGGTCAGCAGCATGGAATGGTCCAGCTTGCCTTCGGCGCCGATGCCGTCTTCCTCGCCGGCTTCGCCGGTCTCGAGCGAGCCCAGGCAGCCAAGCTCACCTTCCACGGTCACGCCAATGGCGTGCGAGAGCTGCACCACCTTGCGGGTCACTTCGATGTTGTACTCGTAGTCGGACGGGGTCTTGCCGTCTTCGCGCAGCGAGCCGTCCATCATCACCGAGGAGAAGCCCAGGTCGATCGCGGCCTGGCAGATCGCCGGCGACTGGCCGTGATCCTGGTGCATCACCACCGGGATATGCGGATAGGCTTGCACCGCGGCTTCGATCAGGTGGCGCAGGAAGTGCTCGCCGGCGTACTTGCGCGCGCCTGCGGAGGCTTGCATGATCACCGGCGCATTGACTTCGTCGGCGGCCTGCATGATGGCCTGAACCTGTTCCAGGTTGTTCACGTTGAAGGCGGGCAGCGCGTAGCCGTTTTCGGCGGCGTGGTCGAGCAGCTGGCGCATCGATACGAGTGGCATGTCAAACTCCTAAAGAAAGAATGGGGTGTCTCGTTTAATGATTTAATGATCTGGTCGAGCTGGTCGATCTGGTCGTTCTTTGCTGATCGCGCAAGACACCGTCTCAACGCGATTTATCCTGGGTGATCCTGTGCGCTCAGGCGCCGGCTGTCTGTCCGGCGCGGCACATATCAGGCGCCAACCCGGACAATCTTCAGCGTATTCGTGCCACCTGGCTGGCCCATCGGCTCGCCAATGGTCAGCACGATAAAGTCGCCCCGCTGCACAACGCCGCGCGACAGCAGCAGTTCCTCGGCCTGTTCCAGCGCGGTGTCGCGGTCGGCGCTGGCTTCCAGCGGCAGCGGCACCACATTGCGGTAGAGCTGCATCTTGCGCTGCGAGGCCAGGTTGGGCGTCATCGCGTAGATGGGCACATGGATGCGATGCCGGCTCATCCACAGCGCGGTGGCGCCGGAATCGGTCAGCGCGGCAATGGCCTTTACCTGCAAATGATAGGCGGTGAACAGTGCGCCCATGGCGATCGACTGGTCGATGCGGCCAAAGGTCTGGTTGAGGAAATCGGTGTCGAGCTGGACCACCTCGGACTTCTCCGCCTCGACGCAGACCGCGGCCATGGCTTCCACGGTTTCCACCGGATAGCGGCCGGCGGCGGTCTCGGCCGACAGCATCACGGCATCGGTGCCGTCCAGCACGGCGTTGGCCACGTCCGACACCTCGGCGCGCGTGGGCACCGGGTTGACGATCATGCTCTCCATCATCTGGGTAGCGGTGATGGTCAGCTTGTTGGCCTCGCGCGCCAGCCGGATCATGCGCTTTTGCAGCGCGGGCACGGCCGCGTTGCCCACTTCCACGGCCAGGTCGCCGCGGGCCACCATGATGCCGTCGGAGGCCTGCAGGATCTCTTCCAGCACGCCCGGGCGGATCGCCTCTGCGCGCTCGATCTTGGCGATCATGCGGGCCTTGTGCTGGTGCGGCTGGCCGGCCACCGCGGCGAGCTGGCGCRCCATTTCCATATCGGTGGCGTTCTTGGGAAAGCTCACCGCGACATAGTCCGCGCCCAGCGCCATGGCGGTCTTGATGTCTTCCATGTCCTTGGCGGTCAGCGCCGGCGCCGACAGGCCGCCGCCCTGGCGGTTGATGCCCTTGTTGTTGGACAGCTCGCCGCCGATCCGGACCGTGGTGAAGATCTCGTGGCCTAGCACGCGGTCCACCACGAGCACGATCAAGCCATCGTTGAGCAGCAGCAGGTCGCCCGGGCCCACGTCGCGCGGCAGGTCCTCGTAATCGAGCCCGGCGCGTTCCTGGTTGCCCAGGGTGCAGGTAGCGTCGAGGATGAACGGCTCACCCACGTTCAGCGTGATCTTGCCGTGCTCGAACTTGCCCACGCGGATCTTCGGCCCTTGCAGGTCAGCCATGATGGCGACTTCCCTGCCGCAGGCCTTGGCGGCCTCGCGCACCAGGCGGGCGCGCTCGATATGGTCCGCGGCTACGCCGTGGGAGAAATTCAGGCGCACCACGTCGACCCCCGCCGCGATCATGCGCGTGAGCATTTCCAGCGTGCTGGAAGCGGGGCCGATGGTAGCGACGATCTTGGTGGAACGGGTCATTGGCAAATCTTCCTTATCGAGGGCCAGCGCCGTCCGGCGACGCCGGCACGGCTTGCTTCCTGCGCGCCACGCGGCGCCGGCGCCAGGCCAGCGCCAGCCACAGCAGCGGCACGCCAACCAGCAGCCACGGCAGCGCGCCGGCAGCCACGCGGATCAGCATGGCCAGGCTGCCGAGGAACAACTCGGCGATATCGTTGACGGCAGCGCGCAGCGGCGACACCTTGCGCTGGCTGACGAAGGTCTCGCGCGCGACAAAGTCGATGCGGACCTCATTGCGATCGGTTTGCGCCGCCAGCATCTTGCGCAGTCCGTTGATCGTGTCCAACTCACCCTGCACGCGCGCCAGTTCGCGCTCCAGCTCGATCACGTCGCGCAGCGGGCCGCGCGCATTCTGCAGCATGGCACGCAGGCGGTCGCGCAGCTCGGTGGTGTTCTTGATGCGGGCCTCGGCATCGATCACCTGGTCTGTCTTGTCTTCGCTCGACACGGCGTTGGATACCACCGTGCCGCCTTGCTCCGCCGCTTTCAGCAGATCCGGCAAGGCCTTGGGCGCGATGCGCGCGCGCAGCTCGCCGCGCGGCGGCGCACCATCGCGGCTGCGGGTGAAGGCCGCCTCCAGCAACTCGCAGCCGAGCGCCTGGCAGCGTTGCACCACGCTCTTCCAGCCAGTCTCCAGCGCGTCGGCGGAATTCTCCACCGTCAGCGCGTACTTCAGCGCCAGGTAGCGGCGCTCCGCCTCCTGCTGCTCGCTCTGGCCGCCTCGCGCCAACTCGCCGGCGGCCATCCCGCCGGCCGCGGCGGCGGCCAGGGGACGCCCCTCGGGCCCGCCGCCGCCCGGGCGGCCGCACGCGCTCAGGGCCAGAAGCGAGGCGGCCAGCAGCAACGCCGCCAGTCCACGCTTGCCGGCCATGCCAGCGCCAGACCCACGCAAACCCGCCACCCTCAGCCCGCGGCGCGCTGTTCCAGCACCTCGAACGCGGGCAGCTTCTTGCCCTCCAGGAATTCCAGGAAGGCGCCGCCGCCGGTGGAGATGTAGCCCACCTGGTCTGCGATGCCGTACTTGGCGATGGCCGCCAGCGTGTCGCCGCCACCGGCGATCGAGAACGCCTTGGACTCGGCGATGGCTTGGGCCAGCACCTTGGTGCCATTGCTGAACTGGTCGAACTCGAACACGCCGACCGGGCCGTTCCACACGATGGTGCCGGCCAGCTTGAGCTGGTCCGCCAGCATCTGCGCGGTCTTGGGGCCGATGTCGAGGATCATGTCGTCGTCGGCCACGTCCTTCGCGTCCTTGACGGTGGCAACAGCGGTGGCGCTGAATGCCTTGGCGCACACCACGTCCACGGGGATGGGCACCGAGGCGCCGCGCGCGGCCATGAGATCGATGATGGTGCGTGCATCGGCCACCAGGTCAGCCTCGGCCAGCGACTTGCCGATCTTCAGGCCGGCAGCCAGCATGAAGGTGTTGGCGATGCCGCCGCCGACGATCAGGTTGTCGACCTTGCCGGCCAGCGTCTTGAGGATGGTCAGCTTGGTGGACACCTTGGAGCCGGCGACGATTGCCACCAGCGGACGTGCCGGCTGGCCCAGGGCCTTGCCCAGCGCATCGATCTCGGCGGCCAGCAGCGGGCCGGCGCAGGCGATGGGAGCGTATTTGGCGATGCCGTGGGTGGTGGCTTCGGCGCGGTGCGCGGTGCCGAAGGCATCGTTGACGTAGACGTCGCACAGCTTGGCCATTTTCTGCGCCAGTTCGTCGCTGTTCTTCTTCTCGCCCTTGTTGACGCGGCAGTTTTCCAGCAGCACCACTTCGCCCGGCTTGACCGCGCTCACTTCGCCGTTGCCGTCGACCCAGTTCTGCACCAGCTTGACCGGCTTGCCGAGCAACTCGGCCAGGCGCGTGGCCACGGGCGCCAGCGAATCCTCTGGCTTGAACTCGCCTTCGGTCGGGCGGCCCAGGTGCGAGGTCACCATCACGGCGGCGCCTGCCTGCAGGCAAGCCTCGATGGCGGGCACCGAGGCGCGGATGCGGGTATCTTCGGTGATTTGGCCGGCGTCATCCTGCGGCACGTTCAGGTCGGCGCGGATAAAAACCCGCTTGCCGGCAATTTTGCCTTGGGAGATGAGATCGGAAAGACGCAGGACAGAGGTCATGGCGGTGGCTGGAGAGCGAAAATCGGGGAAAATCGGCATTTTACCTGATCGCAAGGGCCATTTTGCGGGATTGCGGCCCGGATGCATCCGCCAGCGGGTGCCCCGTTCGCCACATGCGATGCGCAACGTGCCGCATCCTTGCAACGTACCCCCTGAATGGGGGGTGCGACAATTGCATTGCGTCTCGTACGCTGCTGCCAAAGCGCGCAATGTATGCACAAGTCGGTACAAGATAAGCACGCAAGAACATAGCCAGAGGCCCGCCTCAGACGGGACCCAGGGCACTGGTGCCGGACACGCTTACGGTAAGCGGCGTCGGCGCCACGCGGCTAAGGCCGTTGTCGCGAAGGCAGGGGTAACCATGAACGAAGACATGCACGGGGCAATCCGTGGCTTGTACGAAGGGATTCTTGACGCGCAGGCCTGGCAGCAAAGCCTGCACACCTTGAGCAACATCGTAGGCAGCGCGCACGCATCGATGATCGTGCGCGACACCGATCGCGACCTGATGACGGTCAACGAGGTCGTGCGCCCAGTGCAGGAGCTGTTCAGCGCCTACGAGAAGGAGTTCCACGCGCTGGATCCGGGCAAGCTGTTTGCCCACAACCTCTCCCCCGGCGAGTGGTACATCGATGCGCGCGATTTCGGCGAAGGCGCGATGCAGCGCAGCCCCTTCTACCGGGAGTTCTTCCACCGCTTCGACCTGTGCTCCTACGCAGCCTGCCTGGTCGAGCGAAAGCCCCACTACGAGGTGTATTTCGCGCTGCAGCGCTCGTTCTCGCAAGGCAATTTCACGCCGGCGGATGTCAGCGCGCTGGACTGGGCGCTGCCTCACATGCGCAGCGCCATGGCCATGCGCGACCGCACCATCGGGCTGTCGACGCTGGCGCAACTGTCAGGGCAGATCCTGGAGCGCCTGTCGTTCGGCGTGATCGCCTTCTCGCCCGAGCGGCGCGTGCTGCTGAGCAATGGCATCGGCGAGCGCTGGGTGCGGCGGCTGGCCCCCACCGGCAAGACTGGCGAGTGGCAGTTGTCGCGCTCGCTGGCCGACATGGTGACTGCCGCCTGCGCGCCGCGCAGCACGGTACCGGCGCAGGCGGCAATCGCCCGCCATGGCAACGGCGCCTGCGCGCAGTTGATCGTGCTGCCGCTGCCGCCCTCCCACATCTTTGCGCTGCCCTGGCAGCAACCCGCCGCGCTGGTGGTGATCCATGAAGACGCGCAGGCCCCGGCGGAACTGCCGCAACTCCTGCGCGAAGTCTATGGACTGACGCCCGCCGAGATCCGCCTGGCAAGCCTGCTGGCCACCGGCATGGGCCTGCCCGAAGCCAGCGAGCGCCTGAACGTGCGCCACGAAACCGCGCGCAGCCAGCTCAAGGCGGTATTCCTCAAGACCGGCGCCAGCACGCAGGCCCGCCTGACGCGGCTGCTGACCCAGCTGGGCACGGCGCTCGGCCCCGCGCCACAAGGGCCGAGCGACGCCGGCGACGCGGCCTAGCGGAGCGCGCCTTCTCGCGCCTTCGGGGCCCGGCGTTCGCCCTGCCCCGGCTCAGCCGAGCAGCCGCATGGCGGTATAGACCGCCATGCCCGCCACAATCATGCCCACCATGCGCCGCGTCGCCAGGTAGAACACCAGCGCCACCGCACCGGCCACCAGCTTGTAGTTGCCGGGGGCCAGCGTGAAATGCCCCTGCCAGGTCATCAGGTCGGGCAGGATGATGGCCGCCAGCGCCGCCGCCGGCGCGTAGCGCAGCGCGCGCTGGATGCGGTCCGGCACCGTCACGCGCTCGCCCGCCATCAGGAACAGCGCACGCGTGACGATGGTCACCAGCGCCATGCCGACCAGCGCGATCCAGATCTCGAGATGGCTCATGCCCGGTCCTTTGCTGCCGGAGCCACCGGAGCCGCCGGAGCCGTTGCCTGCGCGGGCGCATGCTCGGCCTTGCGGCGGCGGATGCCCCGCAAGGTCGCGCGGGCGGCCAGTTCGTCGCTGGCCATGCCGGCCGCGATCGCCCCCACCACCGCCGCCACCAGGCCGAGCCGGTAAGGCAGGTCGAAGCACAGCAGCGCCAGCGCGGAAGCCACAGCCACCGCCAGCAGCGTCGAGCGCGAGCGGATGGTCGTGACCATCACGGGAATCAGCGCCAGCGTGCCGGCCAGCCCCAGGCCCCAGCTGTCCGGGAACGCGCTGGCCAGCACGATGCCGATGATCGACGAGACCTGCCACATGGCGAAATTGGTCAACGCCATGCCCCAGAAGTACCCCTCCTTGCCCGGCTCATGGCCTGGCGTGGCATAGCGCTGCATGAAGTAGACGAAATGCAGGTCGCCGTTGAACGACCCCAGCAGCGTGCGGCGCCACAGCGGCAGATAGCTGAAATGCGGCTGCAGCCCCGCGCTGAAGATCACGAAGCGCAGGTTGACGATGGCGGCGGTCAGCCACACCGTCCACAACGGCAGGCCCGCCGCGAACAGCGGCAGCACGGACAACTGGGCCGAGCCGGCGTAGACCAGCAAGGACATGCCGATTGCCTCGGGCACGTTCATCACCGACTTGCTCATGGCCACGCCCGTCACCAGTCCCCAGGAGAACACGGCAGGCAGGGACGGCGCGAAATAACGCGCCCCCTCGATAAAGCCAGCCCGCTCGGCCGGGGCAAAACGATGCCAGGGACGCAGCAGGGCCTGGGGCGGTCGGAAGGTCATAGCTGAAGGATTGGGGGGATGGCAGCCGCCGGGGGCGGGCTAGCCCTTAGGCTTAGGGGGAATTGGGCATTATAGGGGGAGTGGGAGGGGGTGGTAAGTGGGTGCTTAATTTGTTGGGGATGCTGGGCTGGGTTGGGTTGGTTGGCTGGCGTTTTTGGTTGGTTTTGCTGCGGCGTTGGTTTTTGCACCCAAGGTGCCGTACGACATTGCCCTGCGGGGTTGGTCGCTGTTTCCTTCAGCGGCGATGGCTTTTGCACCCAAAAGCCATACGACATCCCCCTGCGGGGGCTGCCGGTCACTCTTCTTTGCGTCGGCAAAGAAGACTAACGAGAAGAAAGCCGACCCTGCCGGGGGCAGAGCAATCAGGCTTATGTGGGGCAGTGGATGCGTCGTACGGCCCGGAGTGTTGGCTGGCCTTTGCCATACCGGCTTGGAGGGCATCGAAACTGCATGACCTATGGGTTACGTCGTGAGGCCCCTGACCTCGTGTGCGGTGACCGTTCCCACATCTGCCGTTCGCGGGGCGAAGTGCTGCGCCATTTCGGGCGTGGCCGGTTTCGTGGTTTTGTCTCGGAGGACGAGCGCCGTGAGGTGTGAGCGCGGCCCTAGCGGACGGGCCACGGTCCCACCACGAAACCAGGGGAGTTGGTAGCCAGGTGCCGCTCGCGCCGGTATGGCAGGGCATCAAATGGCAGGGCGCCCGCCGTCAGAGACAAAACCACGAAACCACCAAGGCAGGCAGGATCGTGG
>NZ_JBFTOQ010000093.1:0-11520 GCF_056398045.1 Cupriavidus sp. 05L411
ATCGGCTCGCAAGCAACAGAACAACAGAAGTGGCGATCCGCGTAGGCGTGCTTAACCGCATGGCGGCTCTTGCACGCCCGAAGTCCGTCCACATCGTCTGAATTTCGGATCACAGGAGTCTCTGTGTTTTTAAGTCCGATTTATGCAACAACGCCGCTTCCATGCCTGCGGGGCAATGTCCTTTCAGGAAGCTTTCGGGATGTTGTCAATTTGTGTCATCGCGCTGTCAGGTGAATGCACCGTCAGGGCGCATGCCAATGAGGGGATCCAATGGGGGGATCCAATGGCGCCGATGGCATGGCAGAGAAATCCGGCATATAGGGTATTACCTGAACTCGCATTGCGATCCGCAATGCGGAGGCTTCGCACGTGCGATCCGGCGTCCAATCGCACCCGCATTCGGCGTGTCCACGGCGCTTTCTATTCTTGTGCAAATTTGGTCGGTTGTATCAACTTCTTACGCGATTGGATTTTCTTTAATCAAACGTGGTAGGCTATGCCAGCAAATTTTCCCCTATCATTGAATTAACACCGCTCCAGGAGAATCAAAATGGCAACTTACAAGCAGCTGATTGCAGAGAAGGAAGCGCTCGAAGCAAAGCTGGCCGAGATGCGTGCCAGCGAAGTGGCGGGCGTTATTGCGCAGATCCAGGGCCTGATGGCGGAATATGAGCTGACGGCAGACGACATCGCCCCGAAGCGCCGCCGGGGCCGCCCGGCAGCCAGCGCGAATGGCGCCGCGGCCAAGCCCAAGTCCACCCTGCCCGCGAAGTATCGCGATCCCAAGACTGGCGCCACCTGGACCGGCCGTGGCCGCGCACCGGGTTGGCTGGGTAAGAACCGTGCCCGCTTCCTGATCGCCGAAGCCTGATCGCATTGCTGTCTCAGTGACGAAGTGACGAAGTGACGAAGTGACGAAGTGACGCAGTGGCGCCGGCCCCGCCGGCGCGCGCTTCCCCTTTGCGGGCACTGCGGTAAGCCATTGGCGCTCCTCATCAAATTCCCCCCTGCCAGACCTGATATGAAAAAAGCGCTGCTTTCCGCGTTGCTGCTTTGCGCGTCTTTTGCCGCGCAGGCGGATGAAAAATTGTTGTCAAAGCAATACGGGGCCTGCATGGATCGTCCGGATGTCACTACCGCCGGCATGCACGACTGCATCGCGGCGGAGACGGCGCGGCAGGATAAATCACTGAATGCCGCCTATAAAAGCCTTCAACAGGCATTGCCTCCCGCCAGGAAAGCAAAATTGCTCGACGCCCAGCGCGCTTGGCTGAAGTTCCGGGACGCCAATTGCAGCTTCCAGGCCGATCCCGATGGTGGCACGATCGCCGGTGTCAACGCGTCTGCCTGTTTTATGCAGATGACGGCGGACCGGGCGCGGGAGCTTAGCGATTTCGCCGCCGAAGCGGCAGGGCGCTAGCCAGCAGGAGGCCAGCGGCACAAAGAATATGCCTCTTTGTGCCCTTCTCCTGATTGTCAAAAGGAATTATCCATTCTGTTCAAGACCTGTGGGATTGTCAAAATCGGGTGACGGCGTACCATGTTGGGCACATCGTTGCTTGCTTTGACCGGAGATCCCCATGAGCCTGGATGCAGAATCCTTTTCGCTGCTGCGCGCGTCGGTGCAGCGTTTCATCGACGAACGCCTGAAGCCGGCGGAAGACACGCTCGAGGAAACCGACGATGTGCCGGCGGACATCGTTGCCGACATGAAGGAGATGGGCCTGTTCGGGATCTCCATCCCTGAGAACTACGGTGGCATCGGCCTGTCGATGTCGCAGGAATGCGACGTGGTGTACGACCTTGGCCACACAGCCTTTGCCTTCCGCTCGGTCTTTGGCACCAATGTCGGCATCGGCTCGCAGGGCATCCTGATGGACGGCACCGAGGCGCAAAAGCAGGAATACCTGCCCAAGATCGCCAGCGGCGAACTGGTGATCTCGTTCGCGCTGACCGAGCCCAATGCCGGCTCCGACGCGGCTTCGCTGCAGACCAAGGCCGAGCTCGACGGCGACCACTACATGATCAACGGCACCAAGCGCTTCATCACCAACGCACCGCGCGCGGGCGCTTTTACCCTGATGGCGCGCACCGGCGGCACCGGCGCGTCGGGCATCTCCTCGTTCATCGTGCCGGCCAACACCCCGGGTATTTCGCTTGGCAAGCCGGACAAGAAAATGGGCCAGCGCGGCACCAAGACCTGCGACGTGGTGCTGGAAAACGTGCGCGTGCCGGCGGCCAACATCATCGGCGGCGTGCCCGGCGTTGGCTTCAAGACGGCCATGAAGGTGCTCGACCGCGGCCGCCTGCATATCTCGGCGCTGGCCTGCGGCATGGCGCACCGCCTGATTACCGATGCCGTGGCCTATGCCAAGGAGCGCAAGCAGTTCGGCCAGCCGATCGGCGATTTCCAGCTGATCCAGGCCATGCTGGCCGATAGCCAGGCCGAGCTGTACGCCGGCTTGTCGATGGTGCGCGATTGCGCCCAGCGCTACGACGCCAAGACCCCGGGCAAGAGCGATCCGGAAGTCAGCATGCTGGCCTCCTGCACCAAGATGTTCTGCACCGAGATGGTGGGCCGCGTGGCCGACCGCGCTGTGCAGATCCATGGCGGCGCCGGTTATATCGCCGAGTACAAGGCAGAGCGCTTCTATCGCGACGTGCGCCTGCTGCGCCTGTATGAAGGCACCACGCAGATCCAGCAACTGATCATCGCCAAGCAGCTGCTGCGCGACTGATCGGAGGGCGCGGAAGCCCGCCGGCACGACTGGCGGGCTCCGCGAGAGGGCCCGTGCCGCACTAGTGCCACTTGTTGGCAGCGTGCATCGGCCCGGCCAATGGACACGCGCAACGCAATGTCCTGTTGTCTCAACGGAGGCTGCCCCGATGGCTATTGCCGCTCTCAAGGTTCCCGCCAGCTACGCCGGTTTTCCGTCCATGCGTGCCCCTTGCCGGCTCGATGCGCCGCCCTCGCAAGCGGTGCCCGGCAATGACCACGCGGGCCCGGATAGCACCGCGCCTTGCTACCCGATCATCGCAGCGCTGATGGCCTGCGCCGCGCGGCCCGCCTACACGCCGCTGGACTGCATCCGCCTGGCGCTCGATGCCGCCGGCGCGCTGGGCCGCGACGATCCGGTTTCCTCGGTCCAGCCAACCCGCCTGCAAAGCTTCGATGGCGCGCTGTATCGCACGGGCACGGGCGCCTGGACCATTCTCTACAGCGATAGCCTGGCAGCGTCGGATGTGCGCTTCATGATTGCGTACCTGCTAGGCCGGCAGCTTCTGGGTGGCAGCGAGCTGGATTACGTGGAATGCACTAACGCCGAGCTGATGGCCATGCCGGACGATGACTCGGCCGGCGGGCTCGCCTATGCCTTTGCCAGCCGGCTGCTGATGCCGCTCAATGCCTGCCGCCTGGCCTTGCCCGGCGCGGTGGACCTTGACGTGCTGGACGCGCTGGCCGAGCGCCTCTGCCTGCCGGTGCATCACGTGGCGCGGCGCTGGCTGTCCTATACCTCGCACAAGGCCGTGCTGACGCTCAAGCGCGATGGCGCTGCGCTGGGCAGGTGGGCGAGCGAGACGGCTTTCGGGCTGCGGGCCGATGACCTCGGTGGCGGCATGGGCGTGCGCACGGTGTCGCAGGCATTGCTGCTTGGCGATGGCGTGGGCATTGAGCTGGCCGTGGGCCCCAGGCACGTGGCAAGCCGGGCAGGCGCGCGCCAGCGCGCTGCCTTTCCCATCTGATGCGTTGGCGCGTCAGTGCTCGTGGTGCAGGTACTTAGCCTGCCGCGGCAGCCGGAAGCTGACCAGGAACACGATCACCATCATCGCCGTGACGTACCAGTAGAAGCTGGATTCGTGGCCCAGCGATTTCAGGTCCAGCGCGACATACTCGGCCGAGCCGCCGAAGATCGCGTTGGCCACGGCATAGGCTAGCCCCACCCCCAGCGCCCGGATCTCGGTCGGGAACATCTCGGCCTTCACGATGCCGCTGATGGAGGTGTAGAGGCTCACGATGGCCAGCGCCAGGGAGATCAGCGCGAAGGCGACAAAGGGGCTTTTCACGCTCCCGAGCGCCGTCAGGATCGGAACCGTGGCCAGCGTGCCGAGCGCGCCGAACAACAGCATGTTAGTGCGCCGCCCGATGCGGTCCGACAGCGCGCCAAAGAACGGCTGCATGCACATGTAGAAGAACAGGCAGCCGGTCATCACGTAGCTGGCTGTCTTGATCGACATGCCGGCGGAGTTGACCAGGTACTTCTGCATATACGTGGTGAAGGTATAAAAGATCAGCGAGCCGCCCGCGGTGTAGCCAAGCACGGTGAAGAAGGCCGCCTTGTGATGGCGGAACAGCTCCGTCAGCGTGCCGGCCTCCTTGCTCGCCCGGGTGGCGGCGGAGGTCGTTTCATGCAGGGTGCGGCGCAGGAACAGCGCCACCACCGCCGTGATGGCGCCGATCACGAACGGGATGCGCCAGCCCCATGCTTTGAGCTCAGCCTCGTCGAGGAATTGCTGCAGCACCACCACCACGAGCACCGCTAGCAACTGGCCGCCGATCAGCGTGACATACTGGAACGACGAAAAAAATCCCCGCTGGCCCTTGAGCGCCACCTCGCTCATATAGGTGGCGGTGGTGCCGTATTCGCCGCCGACGGACAGCCCTTGCAGCAACCGCGCGACCAGCAGCAGCGCCGGCGCCCAGGCGCCAATGCTGTTGTAGGTCGGCAGGCTGGCGATCAGCAGCGAGCCGCAGCACATCATCGTCACTGAGATCAGCAGCGAGTTCTTGCGGCCATGCCGGTCGGCAATCCGCCCGAACAGCCACCCGCCAATCGGCCGCATCAGGAAGCCCGCGGCAAATACGCCGGCGGTGTTCAGCAATTGCGCCGTGGGATCGGATTTGGGGAAGAAGGATCCCGCGAAGTAAATGGCGCAGAACGCGTAGACGTAAAAGTCGAACCACTCGACCAGATTGCCGGAAGACGCGGCCACGATCGCGTAGATGCGCTTGCGCTTTTCCTCGGCGCTCGGCGGCGCATCGAGCAGGGGGGCGGACAGGTCTGTCATGGTTTGTCTCTTCCTTTCGGCATGTCGCCCACGCTAAAAGGCCGTGGTGCGAGATCGGCACGCAGAATTCCAGTGTAGTGCGATTGCGCCGCGATGGCGGCGCCGGGTGACCTGTCTTGCACTACTTGGGGGGGCGGAAGGGAATGGCTGGCGAGCCGGCACGATGTCCGTACCGGCGGGGCACCGGCCGAAAAACGCGTCTGGCCGCATCGCGCGGCAGGGCTGGCGCCGTGGGTCGCGGCAGCGGGGCGAGGCAATTGGCCAGGTCCGCTGCGTTTGACGTGAATGACGCCTATTAGTGGGTCTTGCTGTGTCTTGCTTGGTCTTGCTGCGCTTTGTCTGCGTTATTGCGCTTCTTGCGGCCAGACTCCGTCCACATCCCTTAGCAGATGGCCTGCCAGGATGTAGTCGCCCAGTCGGGTCGCCTTGGCTTCGAGATCGAGCAGTTCATGGTCGGCAAGCGTGCCGAGATCGAACTGGCAATACAGATTGCGCTGCCTGAAGGTGGTCTTGGTCTTAGCCAGCCCTTCGATCAGGGCCTCGCGCGAATGGACAGCAATGCTTTCCTGTCCGCGGTATTGCACTTTGATGCCGCGTTTCTCTCCGAGCCGGCCAAGTTCGACGGCGTCCTGCCATCCGGTTTCATAGTCCAGCTCAAGCGCCAGCACATCTTTCGATGCGAGAAGCCGAAGCGCTTCTGCTTTGCTGCTAGCTCGCACTATTGACATCCACACCTCTTATATCGTCTTATACTGTACGAATATACAGTCAACGCGTCATTGCGGCAAGGGGTTGCCCCCAAGCCGTTTGGACTACTGCGCCAGCGGTGTCCCGCACCGCCCTGCGTTGCCACTATTTTCCTCCAGTATTGCCTTTTAGGGGACGGCCACGGCTTCGTTTGCCGGCCCGTCCGCCTTTATTGCCTTTATTGTCTTTATCGTCGCCCCGGCATCTTGCACTGCCGTGACAGAAAAATCTCCCGCATACACATGCACCACCCGCGCCGGGTCCAGGTGCTTGCGGATGGCCGCGTTGACCTGTTCGACGGTCGCCGTGGCGATACCTTGCTCGTATTCCGTGACAAAGCGCATCGTGCGTCCCAGAAATAGCTGGCTGGCGAGCGTGCCGGCCAACGCGGAATCACTGGTGCGGGCCAGCGTGCCTTGCTGCAGCAGGCCGCTCCTGGCTTGTGCCAGCTCCTCCGGCGTGATGCCGGCGGCTGCCAGCCGCGACAGTTCCTCTTCCACGCCACGCTTGAGCTTGTCCAGGTTCTGCGGCGCATAGAGCGCTTGCATGCCGAAGCGCCCGTTGGTGTCGAGCGCACCCACCTGAACGAAACTGCCGACACTGTAACTGATGCCGTCGTGTTGGCGCAGGCGATCCGCCAGCCGGCTCTTGAGCGCGCTTCCGCCGAACACGCGATTGGCGATCACCAGGGCCGGATATTCCGGTGCATCGCTGGTCAGCGCGACCGGCAGTGCGGCCAGGTAGATGGCATTGGCCTTGTCCGGCGTCTCGCGGGTCAGGTGCGCCGGTGCCAGCGGCACGAAGGGGCGTTCGATGCGCGCATAGGGCGCCTGGGCCTGCCAGTCGCCAAACAGCGTGGTCAATTGCGCCTGCGCCGCCTCGCGGTCGAAGTCACCGACCAGCGCCACCTGGCCGTGGCTCGCGCCGTAGAAGCGCGTGTGGAAGGCGCGCAGGTCGGCTAGTTGCACTTGCCGCAGTGCGGCGATGTCCTCCTGCGGGGTGCCGACATAGCGCGGATCCCCCAATGGGTAGGGATTGCCGTGACGGCCAAGCACGTTCGACGCGATCGCCTCGGGCTGGCCCAGGCCGCTCTCGATGCCGGCGATGGCGTTGGCGCGCAGGGTCTCGAACTCCGCGGCGGCCAGGCTCGGCTCGCGCAGGATGTCGCGCAGCAGCGCGAGCGTATCGGCCAGCGTTTCGCGGCGCGCCTCAAAACGCACAGTGACCGCCTCGGCATCGCCCTGGACCGACACCACCGCCTTGAGCGCGGACAGGCGGTCGGCAATCTGCTGCCGCTCCAGGCGGGCGGCGCCGCGCATCAGCATGGCGGCCGTGAGGCTGCCGGCCGCGTCCTGGCCTTGCAGGCTGGTGACGTCGCCCATGCGCAGGATCAGGGTGCCGTTGACGGTCTGGCCGCGGCTGGGCTTGGGCAGCAGCGCGAACTGCATGCCGTTGGCCAGCTTGCCGCGCAGCGTGTGCGCCTCGATATTGTCCGGGCTGGGATCAAAGGCGGCCACCGCGGCCTTGGGCGGCTTGCCCTGGTAGGCCGCCACCAGCGCGGCGACGTCCGGCGCGGCGGGCATGGTGGCCCGGGCCAGCGTCTCGGCCGGCGCATCGCCGGGCATGTCGATGGGGATAAAGCGGCCGAGCGTGCGGTTGCTGGCGCGCAGATAGTTCTGCGCGACCCGCTGCAGGTCCGCCAGCGTGACGCGCTCGGCTTGCTGGCGTGCCACCAGCAGCAGGCGCCAGTCACCCTTGGCGATGGCCTCGGACAAGGCGACGGCGTAGCCGGAAGGATTCTCCAGCAGGCGCTCGTAGCTGTTGAGCAGGCGGGTGCGGGCACGGTCCAGCTCCACCTGCGTCACCGGCCGGGCGGCAAAGCCCTCAACCTGCGCCACCAGCACCTGGCGCGCGGCTTCGAGATCCTGCATCTTGCTCAGCCCGGCGGCGAACAGCACCGAGCCGGGATCCTTCATGCCCGATACCGAGCCAGACTGCCAGCTGGCCTTGCCGCTCTCGACCAGCGCCTTGTACAGGCGGCCGCCCGAGCCATCGGTCAGGATATCGGCGAGCAGTTGCAGGGCCACCGTATCCGGATGCGCGCCCGGCGCGATGTGATATTGCACCGCGACCAGTTGCGAGTCGCCCACGCGGCGCAGCGTGACCTCACGCGCGCCCTCCTGCGGCGGCTCCACGGTGTACTGGACCGGCAGCGCGCGCGTGGGCCGGGGGATCGCGCCGAAGTACTTGCCGATGCGCGCGAGCGTGGCGGCCACATCGAACTTGCCCGCCACCACCAGCACCGCGTTGTCAGGCTGGTAATAGCGGTGGTAGAAGTCCTGCAGGTTGCCGATGGCGACGTGCTCCACGTCGCTGCGCGCACCGATCGGCGCCTTGCCGTAGTTGTGCCAGCGGTAGGCGGCCGAGCGCATCTGCTGCATCAGCATGCCACCGGGATTGTTCTCGGCGCGCTCCATCTCGTTGCGCACCACCGTCATCTCGCTGTCGAGCGCCTCGCGGGCGATAAAGCTGTTGACCATGCGGTCCGCTTCCATCTTCAACGCCCAGTCGAGGTTTTCCTCGCTGGCGGTGAAGCTCTCGTAGTAGTTGGTGCGGTCGAACGCGGTGGTGCCGTTGAACTGCATGCCACGGCGCGTGAGCTCCTGCGCAATGGTGTTGCCCGGCAGCGCCGGCGTGCCCTTGAACAGCAGGTGTTCGAGCAAGTGCGCCATGCCAGTCTCGCCATAGTTCTCATGGCGGCTGCCGACCAGGTAGGTCATGTTGACCGTGGTGACGGGCTGCGCAGCATCGGGCGCAAGCAGCACGCGCAGGCCGTTGGGCAGCCGGTACTCGGTAATGCCTTCCACGCTGACGACTTCCGCCGGCGCCGCGCCCGGCAGCTTCGCAGCGGCAGGCGCCGGCGCCTGGGCCACGCCCGGCGCGGCGTTTGCGGATACGCTGAAAGCCAGGGCTAGCAGCAAGGAAAGGCGCTTGATGATAAGACGCATGCGGAATTCGAAGTCTGGATTGGCTCCCTTGTCGCGGAGATCTGTGCGATTCCGCGGGGCGCGGCAAGGCAGCGGTAAGGCTGGCCCGATGGCCGATTCTAGCTGTTGCCGCGCCCACAGCGGCATGTTGCTGCGTTTTTCAACCGGTGTGCAGTGAATTTGGGAATGTTCCGCACCCCTCAAGCTGTGGCAGCGCGCTGGCATCATCCATCGTCACTCTCGCCTTTCGGCTCATCCATCGCGGCGGCCAGTTCGCTCAACACCAGCGTCTCGTGCGCAAGCACGGCCACCAGCGAAAGCAGATGGGCCTGGGTTTCTTCACCAAGGTTGCAGAAGGTGCCGCCCGCCGCGTTCTCGACGGCGACAGACAACAACGCATTGAGCTGCGCGGTCTTCTCGGCAGCAAGGCTTAGCGGGCTTTCGGATGGAGCATGCGCGGTCAGGAAGGTATCGCGGCCTGTGCGTTGGGCGGTGATGTTGTAGCGCGGGTAGTTATACATCGAGCGCCCTCCGGTGGGAGGCGCGCAGGCGCTGGTGGATGACGGGGAGCTTGGGGGATGCGATTTGCCCGGAATGGGCGAGCGAAGACTGGGGCATGGAGGTGCCTCCTTCTTAAGCGATTTCGACCCCGCTCCCCGCTGCTAATCGGGGTGGGCGGGCGCATGGCGAGGTTAGCAGACCGGTAAGAAGGTACCAGCGAGCCCGAAGGCTCCCCCGCCAAGGCCCGCCCATAGGGACGTGCGAAGGCGCGACGGACAAAAACCGCCTGGTGGCGGTTGTCCGCCTCTGTCATCCGGGCCGCTAAACCCGGCCGGTGTGGTTGCAGCGACGAGCGAAGTATGGCGTCGCGCCATGCAGCCTAGCCTAGCCTGCAACAAAAAGTCACACCCGCTACACCATTCAAGAAATATCCGTCTCAGATTGAGATTTGTCTCATTGATTTCGATGAGGAATTACGCGCAAACGGTGGCGAATTTGCGCACAACTCGACGGTAACAATTTTTAACGCCAGTCCTAGTCGAAATTCGTACTTGTCCGATTTCAATCGTCGCCCTCCATTGCTACGCTGCGCAACTTGATAGCCGTTGCCGGCAACGTAACGCTCCACGGCGAAATCGCAAACGGCCAGATCCGGCATCGCTGCGCGAAGCCGCCATCCCTTGCAACGTCTTTTTGCATTGGCGCGCTCACAACGGATCGTGATACGCCGCGACTTCCGCGTTGATGGCTAGCGCGGGGTGAGCGCATGCCGGCTTCGCCGGCATTTCCGTCCAACCAAGACAACGATCGAGCCGATTGCATGGATCTATGCCTTGCTCCGTTTCTGCGCCGCGCTGTTCCCGCTTCCGTTGGCTTGTTGATGGCGGGTGGCGCGTTGGCGCAGGGTTCGCGGGACGTTGACGAGGCATTGCGCCGCTCGCGGCAGGACCAGAATCAGCAACTGCAGCGCGAGCGCAATATCGAACAGGCCGAGCAGCGCGCCCGGCAGCTGCAGGCGCCGAATGTTTCCCTGGATGGTGGGCAGGCGCCGAGCGTTGCCCTGTCCACCTCGCTGCCGGTGGAAGCCCCCTGCTTCACTGTCGACAGGGTCGTGCTGGACGTGCCGGCAGAACTCCCTGAAGCGGTGCGGCGGCATGGCGCCAGCGCGCTCCCGCTGGACGCATTTCGCTTTGCTCAGGCGTACCTGGATCAGTACGCCAATCAATGCGTTGGCCGCGAGCGCATCAATATCATCGTGCGCCGCCTGGGTGCGCAGATCCTGTCGCGCGGCTACATCACGACGCGCGTCGCCGTGCCGCAGCAGGATCTGTCCGGCGGCACGCTACGTTTGGCACTGATTCCCGGTGTCATCCGGCAGATCCGCTTTGCCGACGAAGCCCTGCGCGGTTCGTGGCAGTCCGCGTTTGCGGCCCGGCCTGGTGATCTCCTGAATATTCGCGAGCTTGAGCAGGGCCTGGAGCAGATGAAACGCGTGCCGAGCCAGGACGTCGACATGCAGATCGTGCCGGGGGAAATGCCCGGTGAGTCCGATGTGGTGATCTCGGTCAAGCGCACCAAGCCCTGGAGGCTCGTCCTCGGCCTGGACGACAGCGGCAGCTCCGGCACGGGGCAACTGCAGGCCAACGCATCGCTGGGCATTGACAACCCGCTCGGGCTGAATGACCTGTTCAACATTGGCGTCAGCCACGACGCCAATATCACGCAGGGCGATCGGGGAACCCGGGGCGCCAACGCCTACTACGCTGCGCCGTGGGGAAACTGGACGCTCGGCGTTGCGGCCAGCACATATAACTATCACCAGCGCATTGCCGGGGTGAACCAGGTCTTCGAGTCAAGCGGGGATTCCAAGGCCGCGGAGCTCAAGGCCCAGTACCTGTTCCAACGCGACCAGTTCCAGAAGAACACGCTGCAATGGCGTCTTGGGCACCGCTGGAGTCACGCGCACATCGAGGACACGCAGATCCTCAACCAGCAGCGCAGCACGACCTTTGCGGAAGTCGGCTGGCTGCATCGGCACTACCTGGGCGAGTCGCAGTTCGACCTCGCGCTCGCGTATTGTACGAATCAACCACATGGGTAACAAACGAGTTCACTCACATGGGTAACACTTTGATTGTCAGGTAGTGCTGCTTCGCCTGGCGTTCATCAATCAATCCTATGGCAATGGGGCCGAAGTGCACACGCCATATCCCATCGG
>NZ_JBFTOQ010000094.1:0-10021 GCF_056398045.1 Cupriavidus sp. 05L411
GGTTGTGGAGCGCACGCATGCCTGGCTTGCTGCGTTTGCTAAGCTGCGCATTCGCTTCGAGCGTCGCCTCGATATCCATCTCGCTCTGCTCACGCTTGCCTGCACTATTATCTGCTCCCGATTCGTTGAGCAGTTTTGTTAGCGACTCTAAGTCACGAAGCGTTTGGAACGGGGAACCCCCGCATCAGTCGGCAAAACCACCAGTACACCGTTTGCCGGGCCGGAAAGCCCTTGGGTCGCATGCGCCAGCCACGCCCCAAGCGCACCAGCTAGCGCAAGGCGTCGATCACCTGCCGTAGATCAGCCTTCCTGCACCGCCCCCGCGTGCCGAGCCTCGGCAGCAGTCCCTCCATCGCTGCCCACTCCATGTCCGTCCGATCACTCGGATACCGCTTTGTCTTGGCCGTCACGCTTGCCTGCCGCTCTCGATGATATCTTTTAACGTCCGAACGTTAGAACACAGCCGCGGCGAATTTTCAAACGGGCTCTTACTGACCCTGGAACCCGACCATTGCCAGCGTGACAAGGTCTTATTGCAAAGCCTCGATCGCCTGCGGTTAGAATGCCTCATAAAGCACTAACGAGGTGCCGGCGTTTCCCACTGAACTAGTCCCTGCCACAGTGCGCGCCTGGGCCCCCGTGTAAGAGGGCAGACTGTGTCCGGCGAGTCAGGGGGCCGTCTACGTTGTGACACGCCCCTGCAACTCAGGGTTCGCTTCGCAGGTGGCCCCAGGACCTATCGCCATGGACCGTGTGGGAGCGATATCGGTCAGATTACCGACCTCATATTGACAAATGCATGTATAGGATGTCAGGAATGAAGACGACGATCGACGAAATGCTTGCCTTTACGGCCGTCGTGGACACGGGCTCAATTACGGCTGCCGCTGAACAGCTAGCTCTGACGGTGTCCGCCACCAGCCGAACATTAAGCCGGCTTGAGGAAAAACTACAGACTACGCTGCTGCGGCGAACAACACGACGACTGGAACTGACGGAGGAAGGGGCGGCGTTCCTGGAACACGCCCGTGCCATCCTGACGAGAGTCGATGAAGCGGAAGAGCAAATGGCGGCGAGACGGATGCGTCCGGTCGGGCGGTTACGGATTGACGCAGCGACACCATATATGGTGCACGCAATCGTACCGCTACTGGAAGGCTTCCGAAGCCAGTATCCGGAAGTAGAGCTGGAGTTGAACACGAACGAGGGCATTATTGATCTGCTTGAGAAGCGAACCGATGTGGCATTTCGTATCGGTCCGCTGAGAGACTCCACGCTGCACGCGCGTCCGATTGGCAGCAGTTCCCTTCGCGTGCTCGCGAGTCCTGACTATCTGAAACGCCACGGCACTCCGACCAAACCGGCGCAACTCGCGCAGCATTCCCTGCTAGGCTTTACACAGCCGGAGTCGCTCAATGAATGGCCGCTGCTCAACCATAACCAAACGATCATGCGCATTGAACCGACAATCGCCTCGTCAAGCGGCGAAGTACTTAGGAATTTGGCCTTGGCTGGTCAGGGCATCGTTTGTCTGGCAGACTTCATGACAAGCGATGATCGACAATGCGGGAGACTGGTTCAGTTATTCACGCAGCAAACACTCGATGCGCGACAGTCGATTAACGCAGTCTACTACCGCAATACGGCATTAGCATCCCGCATTATCTGCTTTGTCGATCACGTGGCCAGAGAGCTTGGGGAAAAACCACAGAACACTGGTCATAATATCGGATCGAGCAAAATAACACATAAAAAATAATACAATCAATCTGATTTTTAACACATTAAATTTAATTATCCCACAGGGAGAGAAGGTATTGAGAAATTAAAAACCGTTCCCGTTGGATTTCCTGAACTACACCAGAGATGTCCGCCATGTGCTTTGATTATTGAATTGCAGATGATCAGGCCCATGCCAAGTCCATTATCCTTTGTCGTAAAAAATGGTTCAAACATCCGTTCATTTGCCTGTTGAGTAAGGCCCGCCCCGGAATCCTGTACGGAGACGATGACACCTTTCTTGCCGAAATTCCTCGAACGTATATGGAGGATTCGAGGCCGCTCCGTAATGCCTTTTAGGGCATCCAGAGCGTTCAGCGCCAGATTCAGGATCACTTGCAGTAGCTGGACCTTGTTGCCGCTAACAGGCGGAAGGTCTGGGCTTAGATCGGTCGTGATCGCGATCTGCTCTTCCGAAGATTTTCCTCTAACCAGCGTTAACGTCTCTCCAACGAGATCGTTCATCTGCAAGCGAGCAGGAGCGGATGGCGTTGTTTTCCTGAGAAGATCTCGCATCCCGTCTATGATTGCCGCTGCTCGGATCCCCTGAGAAACAATGCTACCCAAGGACTCGCGTGTTTCATGGAGATTTGGCGGATCATGATCCAGCCAGCGGATCGCTGCGGCGGCGTTGGCTGTTAATGCTGCTAGTGGCTGACTGAGTTCATGTGCCAGCGAAGATTGCAGAACGCTCAACGTCATGACTCTTGACGCGTGTTCCAGATCGACTTGCGCCCTCCGAAGCGACTTTCGCTGCTGATCTACTTCTTCGATTAGTCTGTAGCTTTCAAGGAGGACTGCCAATAGCCGCGCGAAGAATCTGAGCACTGCGATCTCTTCGGGGACGCGATCTGACGTCGATAGCTGGCACTCAATATAAAGAGAACCGACAATTTTTTCATGCCTGATTAGCGGCAGACAAATAATCCGGCGCGTGCGGTGAATGGTTATATAGTGATCGTCTTTAAATGGCGCTACTGATGAAGCATTTTCGAGCACCAGCTCCGCGCCCGTGTTCAATACATGGTGGATAACCGACTGAGGAAGTGCGATTTGTTGCGGCGTTGAATCGACAATTTTCGGCGACGGAGAGCCGACGCCCGCCATCACCACTGCAGCTACGCACTGCTCAGTGCCCTGAATGGCTACTACCGCCGCACGCGTCGCACCGGTCAGTTTCAAGCAGGTGTGCAACAGGACGTTTAATATTGCCTGGCTATGCACATCAGATGCCGCTGGCGGAAACGCTGTACACAGCATTGCCAATTTGCTCGCAAGACCGATCCGATCACAGTCAGGAATCGGAGAACACGATGGCATCTCGACAAGATCATGTGCGAGGTGCCGGTGCGAGCGGAAGGAGGCTTTAAGGCGAGCAAACTGGTGTCGGCGCCGGGCGCCGAGAGCACTGGGCACCGCGGGCCGATTCTGGCTGCTTCCTGTCAGTGGTTTCATGCTCTTCCTCATACAGCGGCCGACTGGCGGCGCCATAAAAAAGGCGGATTTTCCCTCAGAGGGGGAGTTGCGCAGGCGCCCCCCCGGGGCTGGATGACGGATATGCTAGTTGAGCAAGTCGCAAATGATCAAATCAAAACACTATTTACAAGGAATCAAGAATCGATGTCGGTCGCGCAACGTAACGCCAGGGGAAAACCCATTTAGTCCGCGTGGCAGTCATCGTTGAGTGGCTCGTAAGTGTTGTCATGTGTGTGTCCCGGAGATGAGCCAGAGATGAAGCGACAGTTCAGTTTTGCGAAAGCAGAGAAACCACGGCAAGAAGTGCGTGACCCGTCGCCAGCGCCTTCTGAACGAGATGGAACGCGTGGTGGCACGGCGGCGACTGCTGGCGGCGATTGAGCCTCCCTATTCCAAGCGACGATGTGGCCGGCCGCCGATTGGATTGGAACGGATGCGTATTTGCTTCCTGCAGCAGTGGTATGGACTGTCGGACGAAGCACTGGAAGATTCGCTGTACGACAACATAGCGATGTGCACGTTTGCAGGGATAGAGCAAATGACGGAATCTGGCGCGCACTGCAGGCAGGAGCAGATCGCCAAAAGATGAACGTCTCGGCGATTGTGAATGGCGCCTCAAGGTGGGCCGCAGGGATCACGATCGAGGCGGCAGCGGGACTACGGGACAGGCGGAGTGAGATTGTCTGCCACCAAGGCTGAAAGCCGAAGCGACGCAGTGAATTGAAGCCCGCCAACGCCACCGAGCGGGACAGCAAGGGGAAGATTCCGTTCGCCGCAATGCAAAATCAGAGTACCGATCGCATTGTTCATGACCAGAGCACCTCGTCGGAGTGCTTCCACTCATGCACGATGCGTTGCGTAGAACTCGGTCTTCCGCTTTCGGATCAAGCGGGCTTGATCATATCTCGGGCATATGCGAACCCTGTTCCGTAGCCGCCGCCATGCCCTAGACGCCGACGTCGAGATCACGACTGGCACGCCGAAGGCAACTGCGGTCTTTGCTACCGCCAGGCCGTTACTGCGAAGCAATTGCGGGGCCTGATATCCCGCTGCGAAAGCGAGTCCCGCTTGTTCGTCGACAAGGACGAGCGCACATTGAGTTGGTTCGTGCAAAGGTAGTTCCGACATGGGAAGTTGCTCCCGTTTAAGAACGGGATGGCGCCCCCGTAAAGCACTGTGCTCGCGCACAAGGGCATCGCCAGAGGACGACTCAGGGGCCGCTCGCCTCCCGACTTTCCTGGCGCGTTACGACTATAGGAAGGCAATATCATGCCCAACCTTGAGATAGTCTCCAGCCAGCACATCGACATCGACATCGCCTCAGCTTCCTGGATGGAGCGTCGCTCATCCTGCATCGCTACGGCCTCCACATGACGCCACTGTGTCGGTGCGGCAGATTTCAGATGCCTGCGGCGAACTAGCGGGACTTTTGCACTTCGTTCGCCCTCAAACTCAATTCGCAGGTCAGCGCCATGACATTCAATCTACGCTCAACGTCTCCCGCATCGATGCGAGACGGACCGCACGCGAGGCATCAGTCATTCCCCTGTACTGCACGTTGTGCGGCCGCACGAACCCCGACGGTCGCGATCAGCGCTGAGCCCGCGCAGAGCATGCCAGCTATCGCCACGCCGTGCCATCCATACCGACCGGCTGCAAACGTCCCAACTGTCGACCCTGCGGCGCCGCCGAGGAAATAGCAAGTCATGAAGATCGTGTTAAGACGCCCGCGCACCGCCGGAAGCAACGCATATAGCCTTGTCTGGTTCGCGACGAGATTCGCCCGGCTTCCCAGGTCAAGCACGACTATACCGGCGATTAGCCACGCGATTGACCATATCGAGCCAGCGACAAGTCCGAACGCCAGCATCACCAATATTGCGGCCCCGCCGACGACTCGTCGCCCACCGAAGCGATCCGCAATGCGGCCGATGGTGGGCGACGCAAACATCCCGACCAGGCCGACAAGCCCGAAGAGCCCGGCCACCTCGCTGCCCCAGCCATAGGGCGGCCCGGCAAGCATCATGGCAAGCGACCCCCACAAGACGTTGAAGGCCCCGAACAAGAGAAAGCCGGTCAGACAGGCCTCGCGCAGAAGCGGCTCTCGTGCGAACAGCTCTACCAGTGACCGGAGCAAGCGTGCGTATGACAGGTCACTTTCCGATCCGGCACGTGGCAAGTGAACCCAGACCATCGCGATCAGGACGAGATCGAGAGCCGCAGCCAACAGGAACATCGAGCGCCAGCCCGCGTGAGCACCGACATAGCCACTGACCGTGCGCGCTAGCAGCGTGCCGGCGAACAGTCCACTCAACAACCGCCCCACCGTCTGTCCTCGTTGCGCGGGGTCTACTTGCCCCGACACTGCAGGAATGATGACCTGGGCACTCATCGCCGTGAGCCCGAGGAGGACACTGGCGGCCAGCAACCAAGGAAGATTCTGGGCGGACGCGCACAACCCAAGCGCGGCCACGTTTGCCAGCAACAGAACGGTAATCAACTTTCGGCGATCGAGTTGATCCCCCAAGGGGCCAAACAGCAGCAAGCCGCTGGCGTAGCCGAGCTGCGTCAGCATGGCGATGGCGCCTTGCGCCTCGGCACCAGCGTCGAAGGCGGCAGCCATCGCTGGAAGCAACGGCTGGCTGTAATACAGGTTCGCCACGGCGAATCCGCACGACGCAGCCAACACCAGCACACTTCGCCCCGACAAGGACGTGCCGTCCTGTGCCCTGTCAATCATCGTTCAAGTCCTCAAAGATACTGGATTGGGAAAATGGTCAGCGAGAGTGTGCGTATCGATATATGCACCTTGCCCGTCTGCAGGTCGGTCAGCACCTTTTCCTGAGTGGCCTTGTCCAGTTCGGCGAATACCTTGCCATGCTCCTTCTTGCACCATGCGTTGCAGGCTGCGATGCCGTGCCGATAGTTGTCGCGTGGCACCAGGCTCAACTGGTAGCCGAACTCCAGCACCCGGTCCGTGTGGAAATGGTCTCCGCATGTACCAGAGCTTGCCGTGGCCGAACGGCGTTTCCATCTGACGATCGACGAATTCGGGCAGCCTGGCAGCGAGTACCTGGCGCAGGAAGCGCCTGCGAGGCTCTTTGTCTTCCGACATGGCTCTCTCTTATGGGGTGCTTGCGGAGAAGGGTCACGCTGGGATATCGCCACCGGTGTGGCCCTTCGAGGTGGTTTCGTCGCGCCAACTACGCGCCGTTCCAGCCGCGCAAGAAGTCGATCAACAACTCGTTGACATGGGCAGGCTGCTCTTCCTGCGGCAAGTGGCCACACTGGGCGATAGGTTCAGCGCGCAAGTTGCTGGCCATTCCTTCCCAAACGGCCTTCATATCGAACATCCCGCCCACCGCGTAGAAGTCCTCGCCCCAGATCGCCATCGCGGGACACTTGATCTTGACGTCGGCATCGATCAGGTCCTGCGCCACATCTTCGGCGTTCGCCCGATAGTCAGCCATTGCTCCGCGCACTGCGCCGGGGCGCTTGTACGCGCGGACATAGGTGTCGAACGCCTCGCCTTCGATCGTGTGTGGGTTGTAGCACCAGTCGGCGAAGAAATGGTGGAGCCACTCGGCTTCCTTACCTGCGATCAGGGTCTCAGGGAGGTCCGACACCAGATGGAAGAGGAAGAACCAATAGGCGCGCGCGGTCTGTGCACTCATGTTCTGCGCGACGACTCGTGTCGGCACGTTATCCATCACCACCAATCGGTCCACGCGCTCAGGATGATCCTTCGTCAGTCTCGTCGCCACCCGGGCACCGCGGTCGTGCCCTACCAGCGCCACCTTGCCGATCTTCAGTTCATCGAGCAGGCGGGTGATGTCCAGCGCCATGTTCCGCTTGTCGTACCCCGAGGACGGCTTGTCTGTTTCCCCGTAACCGCGCAGATCGGGAGCGATGACCCGATAGTGCCGGGCCAGCGCCGGAAACTGAAATCGCCACGCGAAACTGGTTTCCGGAAATCCATGCAGAAGCACCACGGGAGGTCCGTCACCGGCTTCGAGAAAATGCTGTCGAATACCATTCGCACGAATCGTATGATGCTTGATCCGAATCTGGCTATTTTCCATGATGTCTTACCTTCTGGCGTGGAATCGGCTTCCCCGCCAGCTCAATTCAAAATCTGAATTGCCCGGGACGAGGAACGTTAAATTGTTGTCCTCTCACTGATCGACATTCCGCATGCGGATCGATTTTTCGTTTTTATTAAATTCACCAAAATTGTGAATGTCATCAATCGGGCAGCTTCGCTTTCTGACTCCCTGGCAAGCTCCCTCCATTCTTCGAAAGAAAGCTGAAATTTTCTACCCGATCCTCGTAGAACCGGCTAACACCAAGGTCGTAGGTCGCATCGCATCAGCCCGCCCCGCACACAAGCCCAACACGTCGCTCCTGCGCCAAGACACCTGTTGATCCAGCACGTCGTTAAGACTACCGTCTCGACGATTATCCGTAAGTAGTATTGACCACAGGAATGGCATCCGTTTAACTTACTGGGCTTCATGACACTTTCAGGTCACCAGAATGGTGTCGATCGAGCTTTTTCCCCTGGCTCGAAATAATCGCCGCAGCTAGTGGGCGCGCATCATCCTTCGCCTGTTTTTCGACTGCGCTCGATCAGCGCACTATCCGAACGATAGCCAAACTGAATCCGGTCACATTCCGGTCAAGGAGTTTCCAAATGAATGCCGCATCGCCAAATGGCGTAACTGTCGTGCTCGTCCACGGTGCATGGGCTGATGGGTCAAGTTGGGCACGGGTCATCCCGCACCTGCTGGACAAGAACATTCCCGTGGTAGCAATCCAGAATCCCACCAGCTCGCTCGCCGACGATGTGGCCGCGACCGAGAGGGCGATGGCGTCGATCAAAGGCCCGATTGTGTTGGTTGGGCATAGCTGGGGTGGGACGGTCATCACCGAGGCAGGTAACGATCCCAGGGTGAAGGGGTTGGTGTACGTAGCCGCGCTTGCGCCGGGGGCAGGCGAGTCGACGGGCGACCTGGTCTCGTCACATCCTGCCCCGCCGACGCTGGGAAAGATTCAGGATGATGGCCGTGGTTACCTTAAGCTCAGCCCCGAGGCCTGGATCGAAGATGTCGCGAACGATCTGCCGGCATCCGAGGTACGCATCCTCGCAACGGTGCAGCCTCCTTTGCCTACCAGCACGTTCGGCGACAAGATCACCAAAGCCGCGTGGCAGACGCGTCCGAGCTGGTACGTCGTGGCGACGGACGATCGCGCAGTGAGCGTGGAACTTCAGGCGGAACTCGCCAAACGGCTCAAGGCGAAGACGACTGAACTGAAGGCAAGCCATCTTCTGATCCTGTCGAAGCACCGGGAAGTTGCAGACGTCATCATCGACGCGGTTAAGTCGGTTACTGCTTAACCTGGCCTGCGTCTATGCCCGCCAGCGCCGGGGGCCATGCAGTGATTCCACGAGGCGGTAGCATCCGCCCTCACGATGGTCCGGAACGCGTGCGTGACTTCCCGAATCCCTCTGCCGGTTCCCGTCGCGATAGCGCCTCGGTCCGGGGTGCGAGCCCTACCCATCTCCTTGCGGTATCCGAAGTCATGAAGCAAATCCTCAAACGCCTGGCGCTCGCCTGCACACGGCTGTTGTTCACAATAATGCTGGGGGCATCTGTTCTGCCTTCCGCGCAGGCCGCGGCACCACAAGTTCGTACACAGGGGCCCGGCTTTCACCGCGTCATGGTCGGAGACTTCGAGGTGACGGCGCTCCTGGACGGAACGCATGCGTTTCCGATAGATGCGGTTGTTGAAGGGGTGTCCAAGGCACAAATCAAACGCGACCTCGATGAGGATTTCCTGCAAGCTCCCGTCCAGGGTTCCATCAACGCCTTCTTGATCAACACTGGCGCAAAACTCGTCCTGGTCGATGCCGGGGCGAGCGTGCTCTATGGTGACTGCTGCGGACACTTGTTGGCCAACCTGCGAGCGTCTGGCTATCAACCGGAACAAGTTGACGAGATCCTGCTGACGCACCTGCACAAGGACCACGTTGGTGGTGTCGACGCCAGCGGAAAGATGGCGTTTCCAAACGCCATCTTGCGCGTGAACCAGGCCGAAGCAGACTACTGGCTCAATCCAGCCAGCAAATCAAAGGCGCCCGACTTCCTCGCAACGTTCTTTGATGCGGCCATCGCATCGGTCGCACCTTATGTTGCGGCAAACAAGGTCCGCCCGTTTATCGGGGACATCGAACTGGATGCCGGTATTCAGGCAATGGCATTGCCCGGCCACACTCCCGGACACACGGGGTATCTGATCCGAAGCAAAGGGGAGGGAATGTTGGTCTGGGGCGATATTGTCCACGTTGCCTCAATTCAAATGCGAACGCCCGAGGCGACGGTCAAGTACGATAGCACCGCGACCGGGGCGCAACGCTCGCGCCGCTCGGTCATGGATATGCTGGCAACCAGTCATTACACGGTAGGTGCGGCCCACATCGCCTTCCCCGGCTTGGGGCACATTCGAAGAGCGGGAAACAAATATGAATGGGTGCCCCTGAACTATGTCGGAGAACCCGGAAAATAGCCCCGCCGTTTGTGGCGGATGATGAGCCGCCACCTGCTCGTCATGTATTAAGAGTCGCTAACAAAACTGCTCAACGAATCGGGAGCAGATAATAGTGCAGGCAAGCGTGAGCAGAGCGAGATGGATATCGAGGCGACGCTCGAAGCGAATGCGCAGCTTAGCAAACGCAGCAAGCCAGGCATGCGTGCGCTCCACAACC
>NZ_JBFTOQ010000095.1:0-9392 GCF_056398045.1 Cupriavidus sp. 05L411
TCGCGCAACCTGATCAGGACGCGGAGCAACAACAAGCTGCGCATGGAGGACTGGAAGGGAGAGGAGAGCATCAAGCTCTCCACCGAATATGGTGGCAAGACCCAGCTCAACCTTGGCTACCTCGTTGATCGCAACAAGAAGAAGCGGGGGGAGGGCTTTGAGCTGCGTACGGATTCGACGGGCGCAGTGCGGGCCGGTCGCGGTTTGCTGTTTACCGCATGGACGCAACAGCAGGCCAACGGCCAGCAACTTGACATGACTGCGGCCATGAATGAGATGCGCTCAGTTCTAGCCCAGGCGCAGTCCTTGGCGAACGCGGCCAGCCAGTCCAAGGCCGAAATCGCCGACTTGAAAGCCGAAAACGAGTGGCTGCGAAGCAGCGTGAACGGGCTGAAGCAGGCCGTCATGATGCTGACCGCACCCAACGGCATCGCCGTCACCACTCCTGAGCGCGTATCGGTAGCTGCTGGACGAGACATCAATGTCGCCACGAAGGCGAGCTTCCATGTCAGCGCACTGGCGAAAATCGCCATCGCCGCCGGTGACGCGCTATCCCTGTTCGCCTCAAGGCTAGGCATCAAGCTGTTTGCAGCGAAAGGCAAGGTCGAGATCCAAGCGCAAAACGACGCGCTGGATGTGTTTGCCGACAAGCGCGTGCATATTGCAAGCGCCAGCGAGGATGTAGTGATCAATGCCGGCCAGAAGGTAGTGATAGGCAGCAGCGGGGCCTACCTGGTATTCGACAAGCACAGCGCGACATTCTTCTGCGCCGGGGCCTTCAAAGTGAAAGCCGCGTCCTTCACGTTCGAAGGCCCGGATGGCCAAAGCTATGCATTGCCGAGCCTGCCGAAGAGCCGCCTGCAAATCAGCGATCAGTATCCTTCGTCCCACTAGATCATGATCATTAGCCCTCCCTTTCTCCCGGCCGATGGCCTGACTTCCAGCGACCCGAGCAGGACCGATCCGATGATGGATGTCGTCGATAAGTACGAGCTGAGTCACCACGGCGTCTACCCCATTGCATTTGACCGCCGCTGGCATTGCGGCGCGCATCTGGTACCCACCATGCAAACCGAGCCCGTACGGGCGATTGCCGACGGTAAAGTCATTGCTTATCTCGTAAGCCAGAAGCCCGTCACTGACGGACAAAGAAACAGCGACGGCAGCGATGATTTGAACTCCACTACCGGCTTTGTGCTGCTCAAACACACGACCGAGACGGGCGAGGGCCGGGGTATCACCTTCTACTCCCTGTACATGCATCTGCTGGATCTGGACGGCATTCGTACGAAAGTGGGGCCGTTGCCGAACAATCTGCCCGACGTAGGGTCATCCACCGTACTGCCAAAGTGGTTGGCAAATCCAACCGATGGCGTGAAAGTTCCGCAGAATCTGAAGGTCTATCGCAAGGATATCCTCGGATATTACGGTGCGTGCCACGGCCAGCCCCACCTGCACTTCGAAATCTTCATGACCGAGGCCGACTTCACGGCATGGTTCGAGCAGCCAGGCCATGCCATTCAGCTCGGAAACGAGAACCCCACCACCCCGGCATCAAAAGACTATTGGGGGAACAGCTACTTCGTGATCCCCGGTGGTCAGACATTTGTCAGTGCGCCCCCCGGTCAAGTAGGGGCCGCTGCGACTTATTTCCCTGCGCTGCAGGCGGGCACGTTGGACGCCGGTAGCAAGCTGTATGTCGAAGCCTATTTCCACAGGGGGAAACGCTACACGCGTTCCTGGGTTGAAAAGGCCGGAGCCGTCACGCTCCTGACCCCCACCCCTATACCGGACGCCTACGAGGATTACGAGTACAAGATGTTTGCGCGCGCTACAGCGCTCTATCCCCAATGCCCGAGCGATGGCTACGAGATGCTCCGGTTCGGGCGCATCTTGAGAGATAGCCCGAAGCTGTCGGCCGCAGACCAGAAAACATGGGTTTCTGTGACCTTCGAGACGGGCAAGCAGGGCTACATCGACATCAGCCAGAACGCGATCCAAAAGCTGTCTGATGCGGACTTCCCGTTTCATACGGGCTGGCAGAAAATCGACGAAGGCAACACACCATTCAGTGAGGATGGCATGTGCGACTACGACGAGTTGCGCAAGATCGTAGCCGTAGTCGAGGAAGCAGAAACCCCTGACGAAAGAATGGGCCCGGGATATGCACAGGAAGGCAAGCTCGCCGCATACATAGAAACTCACGCAGAGGTGCGGCAAAAGCTCAGAGGCTTCGTTTGCCATGCCCCGAGTGAGTGGGATGCTAGCGGCAACGAGGCCCGCTACCAGAGACTGAATGACCCGGATGGTTTTTTTGGAAAACGCAAGGACGTAGACCCGGATGGATATACGAAGTTCATAGAATTCTTGCAGAAATTCCAGTTTTTGGATAAGACCCCTTTAGGGACTGGTAAGAGTTTCTGGTTTTTTCATCCGCTTGCCTTTGTTCGTCATTTCAGGAAATGTGAGTGGTTTGGTAACCCGGAACTGAAAAAGATGTTTCCGCCAACAGCTCTGCGCAAATTGCCCACCTCGCAATGGGATTCAGAGCCGGTACACCCACAGATGGTTACTGTAGATGAGTTTGGAATCGAACTGAACAAGGCGATGCGCAAGTTCGGCATCGGGACGGCTTTGCGGCAAGCAGCATTTTTCGGCAATGCGACACAGGAGACGCAATGGTTTCGACTGCTGGCAGAAGGTTCACCGCAGAATCAGCGATATTTCCCGTGGTTTGGTCGTGGATTCTTGCAATTGACTTGGCCCGATAACTATATCAAGTACTGGCGCTTTCGAGGCTGGCAGGTAAACCAAGCACTGGCTGACCGCCTGCACGACGCCGCGCGCGCGTCGGATCAGGCGCGCAACAATGCGGCCTTAGTGGCTGCGGAGGCCTATGTGCCTGCTCATATGAAGGATTGGCGAAGATTTGAAGCGATTCGGGCGTTCGACGCGGCAGACAGCGCCGGTGTGTACTGGGCATGGTCGGGTGCGGCTCTGCCTGCAGACCAGCCGCCGGTTCTGCAGCGTGAGACGAAACAGGTGGGTAACACGCCCAAGCCCTTCTACAGCAGTGAACCGTTCGGAAGAGTTGCGGCCACGGTGAATGTCGGGCATCCATCAAGCAATTTTTCTGCAATAAACGGCCTTCAGGCGCGATATCAAGCGTACACAGCTGCGCTTGTCACGTTAACGGATGGGATTCAGTTTCCGGGCGCAGACGGCACATTGAAGGATCTTCCAGATTGGTAATTCGGAACAGATATCCAGATGAAAAAACTGATCCTTAGCCTCTGTATCGCAGGCGTAGTCGCCGCGCAATCCTTTAGTACTGCTACAGCGCAGGGCTCCGCTCAAGTGTTGGCCGAGCGGACGACGACGGTAGCACATGTTGTCGGTTCATGTCGATTCAGCATCACGAATATGTTCGATGGGCATTTCGAGGCTTTCGACGAGAGTTCTCCTGAACAAGGCGGATATCTGCTTCCAATAACTGGACCCAAAGCCTTTCTGACTGATGGCTTCAGCGTATTCTGTGTAGACGGTAACGAAGAGCGGATTACTTCCGCTATGAACGCGAAGTATGTTGATGGCCACTGGCTGAGGTATGGAGCGGTTAATACAGCCCCTGAATTTGTTCCATTCGAGAAGCAGGCGAATGCCAGAACGGTCCAGTTGAAGGGAAAGAACTGGACCGGGGTGGCATACACGGAGGGTGACACTGCCGGTGACGAGCGGCGCCGGGCTCGCGTTCTCCACTTCTGCCTGATCCACAATGCCCACGCGTTGTGTGGAAACACGCCGGTCAAATGGCTGGCGGATCGCAAGGTGCGCAGTGATCTTGACCGGATTAAGGCGATTCTTGAGTCTATCGAGTTTGTCGATACCCCGACGCCGGCTGGTGCMAGTTCTACATCCGGCGCTGCAGCTCTCGACAGATGAAACAGAAATCGCGATGCATAGCCCCATTCGGATTGGCGATCAATTGGAGAACGGCGGTCAGGTCACAAGCGCTTCACCAGCAATGAAGTTCATGAACCTACCGCTCGCTTGCAAGGGCGGCTTCGATCTTGATGCTGGATTGATTGATGGCATCTTCATAGGCATCGTCAAGAAAATTGAATTTTCGGGGGAATAGTGATTGCGCTAATCGTTTTTACTCATTTCGCGTTATTAATTTGTTCCAAAAAACTGTTGCCAGAATATTTTTTTGGATTGTAGGCATAGTAATCGATATGCTCAGGTCAATAGTTATCCTGTTATCAATAATGTTCACTCTTAACTCCGCGTGCGCAAGGGGTGTGGATCATGTAGTTATCGGAAATAGAATGGGGGAGACGAAATTCGGCGCGGGGGCTGGTGAGTTTATGGTTGAGCATAGATCTTGTCGGTACGTATTAACTTTAAGTGCCGATTGGAATGTTAGGTTCAATGATCCTGATGTTATCTTTTATATTGATAATAATGGAATTGAAAATAAAGATATCCCGTATTTAAATCAGGTTGAGATTAAATCTGGCTACGATTGGTCATTTAACGCGTCGGGGAGGAGTAGTGACGGCTGGTTTGGCGTGATGTGCGAGAGAAGGGAGAATTTCACATGGAATGAATCAGGTCGAGAATCTTCCGAGCAATTAACCAAAATTAGGGAGGCAAATAGTCAAAAGTGTCCAGCGAAATTAATGGGTGGAAAATGGGTTCAGCCTCGTTTTAGTCAATCTATGGTTGCTTTTCGGGAATTGAGGGGAGCAGATTGGATCGGCTTCGTGATGGCGTTTAACGATAACGTCACGACAACAACATCTCTCAGTGTAATAAGGTTTTGTATTGTTCATAACGAAGATGTCATTGTAGGCGCGATGGAGGGTGCTCCACAGCCGTTAAGGGTTAACCCATTGTTCTTTGGTCGGGTCATTGAGGTCTTGTCAACCATAAGATTTTTTCCCAAAGAGGATTAATCTGAATGATTTGTTATTTTTAGGTGTCATTTGTATTTCTTGGTGAGTTGGTGTGATAAGAGTGGCGAGTTGATTCTGATCGTGGAGTAAGGGTTTCGATAGTATATGTTAATAAATATGCGCAAGGATTATATGACCGGCGGATATAAGATTGAAACCCATGAAATGGTGCGATTTCTTTAAAAAGTAGGGTGATTGTGAGTGGGGGTGTGTGCGATGAGGTTTCTTTTAATATCCTGTCTACTCTGTTTTATTTCACACGCAGCTGATGCGAAGAAAGCGGAAGATGTATCTGAAGAGTACTCGCGTCTGCACCAATTATGCGGATATAAAATGGGGGAATCAGTTGTCAATAGGGTGGTAAATGTACATTTAAAGGAGGGTGAAATGTCAACTGTTATGCGATTTCGCATAGATATATTTGGAAAAAATAGGAAGGTGCCTGCAACGCTTGAATTTGGGTGTCGAAAATCTAATTTCCAAAACCCTCCATCTAGTGATGTCGCCGGTCCTATGTCAGGCGATCAAGAAATGACGGCGAAAGAGGTAATCGCCTCCGAGGACTCCGGGGGGAGATACTACAGGATAATTTCCTGGCAACGAGAATATCGAGGGGTGGATTTTAGTGGGACGGTTGCCCATGTTAATCGAATTTTCGGAGACGGGGTTGCAATCCCAGTGCCAGATTTCTATTTCGCATGTCCTAAAAAATCTGGTTTGACTTGTTATTCCGTGGAGGTAGATCCGAATTTTAGGCTGACGAAAACGGAGCGTATGGATGTGATGGATATAATAAAGAAGATTGGTTATTCGTATTATTAATATATTGGTGTGAATTACGAAATATTCGTGGAATTCGTGAAGACAATCGAATTTGCGGACGAATAATTGTGCCGCCCAAGATTTCAGCTCATTGTCATTGATCGCCGGTAGCAGAAACATGAAATCTCCCATACGCCTCGGTGATGCACTCGAATATGGCGGTCAGGTCACAAGCGCTTCGCCAACCATGAAGTTCATGAGCCGGCCGCTCGCGCGCAAGGGCGATTCAGCCCTTTGCGCACGCCATGGCTCCACGACAATTGCAGAAGGTCATGGTGCTTTTCCTGATCAGGACGGACGGCTCGTAGCCATGCACCATCACCGCTGCGCGTGTGGGTGTCGCCTGATTTCGTCACTACAGAATGTCCATATCGCCTGAATATGCCTATTGATTTGTCTCCGGGCGGAAAGGCGAGTCCGTACCCGGCACACGGTCCGCGCTTCTTGTCGTGGCTCGGCATCTGGGTTGTGTGCAGCGTATTGGGCGCCGCTATCGCGTTGCTGCTGTGGCCCTCAGGCGTGCCGGCGCGCGGGTTCCTGTTCTGGTGGCGCAGCGTTGGCATACCGAATGGTGTGTTCCTGATCTTGCTTGGCATCGTGCGAGTCGGATACGAAGTGCAGTGGTATCACGCCCGCCATCGGAATGCCCACAGGCAGAAATGGATCGACGAGCGCGTGCGCGAAGCGCAGCGCCCATTGCAGGTGCTGGGAGCTGGCTATTGCCTGCCCCTTCAAGGACACAAGAACCTTGTCTGCGCGCTGAATGCGAAAAAGCCACTTGTCGATTCGCGGGCACCGAGGATTGGGGCAGGGTTGATCGAGCATAACCGGTTCGATGAAGAGTCGCTGTCGGTTGTCCCGCTGGAGGAGGCCTCGCCGACCGAGGGCGTTCCGGATGCGCTAGTGCAGCCAGAAACTGAGACAGTTTCTACGATTGTCCTGAAGATGGTCGATGCACTGAATCCGCTTGCGGCAAGTCTGCGCGCGTTGTCCCAGTACGGCCATGCCTACGATCCGGTGGTGCGCGTGCTGGCCCAGCCTGAGTTGGCCACCAGCCGCCTATCCCAAGTTCGGGATGCACTGCGCCGCATGGGATTGCCGTGCTTCGATTGCCAGACGGTTCCGGCGTCAGACGCTCTGATGGTGGCTGATGCGTGGCTTGACCTGGGCGAGTGGCGACCACTGCTTGTGATTGCGGCCGACTGGCACGATGCCAATCCCCCAGTCAGCAGTGCGGAGGGGTGTGTTGCCGTGTTGCTCAACCCAGGCTGCTTTCAGTTGCCCGAATCGGTAAAGGTCATCGGCATACTCCATCGTCCGCTTGCAGGCGAAAGCGGCGCAATGGCCGACCTCTTTGCCAACGCGATCCGATGGGGGAAAACTGAGCCTTCGCTTTTGCAGCGTGCTTGGATTACCTGCCTGGACGGCGAGCACGATATGGCGTTGCTCGCCGCGCTGAAGGCTGCATTCCTTCCGCAACTCGGCGAGCTGGAGGCTCAACGCCGCCCGGATCGCATCATTGGCGATGTCAGCGCGGTCAACCCGTGGCTTTCCATTGCTGCCGCCATCGAGTCCCGTGAAACCGGCGGACATCTCATCTTCGACCATGCCCAGGCAGCTGTCCTTCACGTCTTAACAACTCCCCATGACGAATCCGAGCACTAACCGAAAAGCGTTGGCTTCCGAGTCCGCCACCTCGAATGACCGCGGGCCTATATCCCTATGGGGCGGCCCCTTGGTCCTGGCGGGAGCGGGTGCGATAGCGGCCCTCGTGGCGTGGTTCGATGGTGAGGTCTTTGGACTGATTTCGCGAGACGCGAGGATTTCTGTCCTGATCTGGATTCCTCTCCTCGTCGTCTTCGCCATCCTCGTGTACCTGATCGCCGTTCTACTTGGTGCCGACAAAGCCATTGGACGGCTGTTTGCCCGCGAGAATGGTGAGACGCGCTCTCCATCGGCAACGAAACTCAAATGCGACGCACGGCTGGAAGAACTGCACCGTGACCTGCGTAACCTGTTGGGTTGGCGCTGGCGCTACCGTATGCTGTGGTTGATGCTGTGTGGCGACGAAGGGTTGATCAACGAGGTGGCCCCGGGCCTAAAGCAGGCCGGCGTATGGCGCTCGGACGAGGTCGTCCTTGTCCATGCCTCGCCTGATGGCATCGAGGCTGCCGCATGGCTCAAGCAATTGCGGAAGTTGCGCTACCGTCGCCCGGTCGATGCCGTGGTCCAAGTCTTGCCGGGAGACAATTCGGTTGCGCCAGGCACGGAGCCGCTTCGTGCCCTGGCTGCGATCCAGGTCGAAGTGGGCTGGGCCGCGCCAGTGACATTTCTGCACCCTGTTAAGTTGGCCGGCGCTTGCTCAGAAGAACTCGTGGCCATCGGCGCATTCCTCAATGACACAAGTCGGCGGACACGTGGCGCCACTGCTGACGCCTTGCGTGACGCGTTGGTATCGCTTGAGTCTCGCACCGCCGCACTCGGCTTGGAGCGTTGTATGGAACCCACGCGGAACCCCTTTATTGCAAGAATTTCTGCTTTCATCGGCGAGCATCGCAATAGCATCGTGAATCGGTGGGCGGTGTGGCACGCTTCGAAGTGGCGGAGTGCACCGCTGGCCGGCGTAATGTTCGCACCCGTGTTCGGCACGCTCGAAATACCGTTCCCGATACCCGCGCCCGCAGACGACGCACCGGAAAAAATAGTCAAGCTTGCCGCCGCTAAAAATGCGCCGGAGGCCCTTCGTATTCAGGTAGATTCGTTGTTGCCAGCCTGGCGAGAAATTGGGGAGAGTACCAAGCGATACCGCGGTCGCCGGATCGGGGTCCACCCGATGGCGGTCTGCACGGTGCTAGCGCTGGTATCGGTTGGTCTGTGGACTGCAGGCATGCTGGTGTCCGGCATGCGCAACGCGCAAGACGTAAGCGCTGCGCAACAAGTGATTCAGGATATCCAGGCGGCCCCCAATTCTGCCGCGCGGCTGAAGGCACTGCTTGCTCTGCAGCAGCAGATCGAGCGCTACGAGTACCGTACCCAGCATCACGCGCCGCTTGCGACCCGCTTTGGCCTGAATCGCGATCCGGCGATCCTTGCCGCGCTGTGGAAGCCTTACGCGCAGGCCAGCCGCGAGTTGCTCGTCACGCCCGTGCAGCGGGATCTGGAGGCGTCGCTGGTGGATCTTGCGCAACTGCGCACCACGGTGCTGGATGACACGACCAACCGGGTGGCGCTGAGCGGCCACCAGGCGCTCAAGACCTATCTGATGCTGGCCAACCACGAACGCGCCGAGCCGGCCTTCCTGGCCCCGCAACTGGTGCAGCACTGGTCCACCGATGCCCGGATGACCCCGGGTGAGCGGCAGGACGTCGCCGAGCGCTTGCTCAAGTTTTATGCGGAGCATTTGCCGTCCAATCCGGCAGGGCGCATCGAGCYGCGGCCCGAACTGGTCGCCGGGGCCCGCCAGACGCTGCTGGCCGTGATCGGCGAGCGCAATGCCGAGGACACCGTCTATCGGGGCGTGATCCAGGCCTTTGGCGAGCACGCTGGCAGCAAGTATCCGGACCAGACCCTGGCGGCGCTGACCGCCGGCACCGATCCCCGGGGGCTGGTGCG
>NZ_JBFTOQ010000096.1:0-8437 GCF_056398045.1 Cupriavidus sp. 05L411
CCGGTGATCACGTTCCAGCCGCCCTGGGCCTTGTAGGCTGAGGTGCCGATGTCCACCACGTTGGGGCCGGCGTCGATGCTGCCGGCTTTCACGTTGAGCGTGTCGGCTGCCGTGATGGCGCCGCTGTTGCGCAGCTGGCCTGCGATGTCCAGGCTCACCTTGTCGCCGGCGATGGTGCCGCCGGTCGGCTTGGTCAGCGCCTGTGCGTAGCCCTCGGGCAGGTACACCTGCGGCACCAGCGCGTTCACGGTGGGGCATGCCGTGCTGGCGACGGTGTTGCAGTTCGGGTCGGGTACGGCTTGCTGCACGTACCAGAGCAGGGGCTTGTCGAGCTCGTTGACCTGCGTCTGGGTCAGCGCCGTGCCCAGCGCGATGTTGTGCGCTTTGGCGTAGTCCGCCGCGTTCTTGTAGAGGCTGAGCTTTTCCTGGTCGGTGACCGAGAGCTGGTTCTGGCTGTCCCAGGCCAGGCCACTCACGAAGCTGGCTTGGCCGGTTTGTTGCAGCGCGGCTTGCTGGAGCCGTTGTCCTTCGGTGTAGGGGTCGTAGTAGAAGCTGACCTTGCCCGGGCGCAGGTCGGCGGGCAGCTGCGCGAGCAGGCTGTCGGGCGTGACGCCGGCCAGTACGGCGGTGGCCGCCAGACCATCGCCACACCAGACGGTGTCAGTATTGGTGTCATCACCATGTATTCACCGACAGCATTGTTGATCGTCGCATCGAACGGATTGGCGCCAACGATTCCATCTGCGCCGGCTCCACCCAGGCATCGAAAGTGCCGCCACCATCGCGGTGTCATTCGGGTTGGTGTAGCTAGTGACCGTAATCCGCATGCCATCCGCGTTGTAATGCACGCACGTGGTGGCTCCAGCCGGGCCATATAGACCATCGCCGATCCGCGTGCTAGCGCCCGCACGAGGGCTCCATTGAGGAATCTCTGGGGAGATTCATGCTGCCGTCTGGACCGGTTCGCTACGGCATCAACCTGATCGAGATGTTCGTCCCGTCGGGCGCTTCCTTAATCTGCCTGGCAATATCCCCCCGGAACCGCATCGACTCCATGGAATCCACGGCAAATAGGTTGTCGATCTCAAACTCACCTCCGAGCACGAATGGAACCTTCGGACTCAAGCGTTGTTTCACGCCGATAGCACCGAATCGTGATTGCCAGGCTTCGGCAAGTGGCCAGCCCGTCAATTCATGGCCGCAACGGCCGCCGACTCTCACAACCACCCGCCAAGCCCTAGTAAAAGTACTCGTACTGCGCTAGACACGATCGATATCGCGCTGTGACGCGCCCAAAGGGCACCTGGCCGTGGCATCGGAACCAAGCGTCATTCACATTCTCTTCAAACGCCGGACAGATTTAGCACGTTGCCACAACTACATGCGAGTTTCGGAATTCGTAGCCCCGCACAGGAAAACGTGCACCCTCAAGACTGATAGTCCTCAAATTCCCAGGCAAACACTCTCGCCAGCTTTGTTGCGATAGCATTCCAATCATCTCCATCGGCTTGAGCCACGTTGTTCCTTAATGGCCGACAGGTTGTACTCTCGGACGATCATTAGATGGCGACCCCAGCGAGGCTCCAAGACAACCTGCTTCAGCCACTCCGGCGTACAAACGCAAACCTCAGAATCGTCGGCCTCAGGACTATCTGCGAGTCCAATCCGAAGCCGGAGATTGAGGTGAAAACATGTAGGATCCGCCGGATAGAATGTTTCATGATCGCACTCATCGCAGGACATTTCTTTTAAATTCACATGCACCATTTTTCCTCCCCGTTGATCATGTTCAGGTGGCAACGACCTGATTGTTGAGGCGAAGATCGGGTTGAATCGCGGCACCGAACATGGAGACCGAGCGCAAGAAGTACGTGAGTGTCCTCCGGCCGAGCAAGGTGTTGGTAGTAGGCTCGGGAGCCTCTTCTCATTTCGCTCCTTGCGGAACTGAGTCTCAAACAACCTCGTAGGTTTCATCTTCCCTGAACAGCACAAGCCTCGAAATACTGGAGATAGAAGCAAGGCGACTTCGGGTCGTGGCTCTGTCCAGTTTCCCAGATATCTCGACCGCATCCAAATAGGCAGCTGGTCCTCCGACCCACATGGGCACTATCAGTTCGAGTCGTTTCTCGAGTCCGGGGCAGAAAATCTCGATGCACTCGCTCGACAACGAATTTTCGCTGTTTACCGCGAGGTAACACTCCTCACCTCTCAGTACGAGCGTCGCTCTCATTGCCAAATTTTTCCCAAACAATGGTTCGAGTGTTTCGGCATTTCCATCAAATTCAATAAAGTCACTCACGGCTCTACCTCTTTGTAAAGATTGCCGATAGACATTTACTTTCCATCCTCAACCATTCGCGGTGGCGGCTCACTATTTCCCGGATATTGGGCTCTGTGTAGTAATCCTATCCTAAAAAACAGGACAATCCCTCCATTTCACGTACACAGGAAATTCTTCACCTTTCATAAAGGCAACAAAAATTTCAGTCACTTGATCGAACATGAACCATTCATCGGATCGCATTTTAATATTCCCCGCGCGAAATGAAAGCACGGTGCCATCTGGATAAACAGGGCTTGGCTTGTCATGAAATGCACGTTGGCGCTTGTTATAAATTGCGTCATACCTCTCCACCATGCATGTCACACCGCCACCCGCTACCTGTATGTAGTTGCCGTTGGCATATGTAAGTGACGCATAGGAAGAGGGGCCATAGCTCCTCAACGATTTGATCGACCTCCTAATCTGTGCTTCTCTGGGGTCGTGGGTCTCTGGTTTCCCTTCAATTTGCAATCTCATATCACTGCACCTATTACGGAACGTATACCGTCGTCGTACTATCTATTTTTTTCCCGGTGAACCGTCCTGCGCCGCTAGCACCGAATTGGTTCACGAATCGATCTGAGAATGAGCGGTTGGTCACGCTGCTGGTGGCGTTCAGGGTGATATCGCCCTGCGCGGCCAGCGTTGCGTTCAGGTTCTGGATGTTGGCCGCGCTGATCGTCAGCGTCTGGCCAGCGGCCACCGTGCTGGGCGTCTGCTGCCAGGCAAGGCAATCCACGCGGGAATTGCTGCCGCCCGGGCAGTCCGGCGCGCCCGCCACGCAGCCGGGTGTTGTGGTGATCTTGCTGCCGTAGACGCCCTTGTTGGTGAACGTGCCCGGCGTCTTGATGGTGACCTTGCCCGCTGCGGCCAGGTCGCCGGCATTGGTCAGGTCGCCGGTGCCGGTGAGAGTCAGGTTGCCGCCGGCGGTGATCTGGCCGGCTTTGCCGAGCGGGTAGCTGGTAGTTACCTGGCTGGGCGCGGCCGCAGCCGCGCCAGTGGCAGGGTGGCGTATCGGGCCGCCAGACCACAACTATTGCCTGGACACTGCCTTTCGGGGAATGTCGACCTGTCCGAAGGAGCGATATTCCATCACCCCGCCGCGGACAACGATCAATGCACCAACCAGCGCGGCGGAATCTGCAGGTATGCAGGCCGCATCGAGCACGAGGCGCGCTGCGATGGCCGCACCCGGGCGCAGCGTAAGTAGCTGCGTCGGGAGATCCGTGCCGGCGGTAATCGGCAGATCTGCAGAGCTGAGATCTCTGCAGAGCCCGGTGTGCAGGTCCTTGCCTGATAGTGCAATCTCTAATACATCGGTGCCAGGGTTGGATATGGACACACGGAGATAGCCGGGATCGTCGTCATCAACGGCCTCCAATGCGCCGACCGAAATTTTGACGGGCGTCTGCAACGCTTCAGATGGCCAGTGGCTCACAACATCGCCAGCAAGCGCTTGCGTTAATGCATCGATTTGTCGGCGCATACCCGCTTGCCACTCCGGCATCGCAGGCGTCCCACAGCCATTCGTCATGTTCAGCAGCGTCTGAATGTCTTTGCCGAGGATAGATTGCCACGCGGAACTCTCAATCAGCTCCTCCGCATATCGTCGGGCGGAGAACCTATGGGACGGGGCAACCGCCTGATCAATGCGATCGAGTCGCCAACGCTCATCGCCCCCCCCCGGACATTCGCTTTGGAGCCTTTGCAGGATAGTCCAGCTTCGCACAACCGCCATCGCGCCGTCAGGCTGGCCGGATGCCGCATTGGCACGCGGGATTCCTTGCGTGCCACCAAACATTGCGGCTACCACCAACAGATTGGCAAGGCGCTTGAATTGCCCCGTCGTCGAAGGCAGGAAATGATCCGTCCAGTACATAAATGCACAATCTCCAGTCGCAATTTGATCTGCCGGCCGATTGGCGAGCCAACTGCGGGAGGGCCGGAATGGCTGCCCGGCCCCCGCCATGGCTACCCGTGTCGTACCGACATGACACCGTTCAGCCTGGCTAGCAGACTCACTTTGCCGACGCCTTCACCACGTCCCCGGTATAGCTCAAGGACGACAGCTCCTCCTTGGCTTTGTCGGGCGTTTCCAGCTCCAGCACCACGCGGCCCACCATCAGGCCCATTGACGGCGAACTGCGCACATACTTCGTTTCCCCACCATCCAGGGCGAAGCTGAGCGTCTTCTCCGTTTCCGTCGCCGCCGAGGCCACATATTTGCCAGCAGGCCGGTCCACGAAGAAGAAGCCGCCCGGCTTGGATTCCCCCACAACCTGGTTGTTGAGGCGAAGGTCCGGTTGGATCGCGGCGCCGAACATGGAGGCCGAGCGCAGGAAGTAGATACGCCCCTCGCCCGGCTTGATCGTCGGGATCGAGGCCGCCATATCAGAATGCTTCACACCCGATGCGCAACCCGCCATCAGCAACGACATCGCCATCCCACCCATTGCCATACGTACAACTCGTTTCATTCGGTTTCTCCAAAGGTCAGAGGTACTACGGTTGAAAGCGGGGAGTAGTTCTGCTCCCCCGGCAAATAGAAGCCCACCAGTTTTTTGTCTTTGAGGACAAGGTAGGCTTCGTGGACCTGACGGCCCTCGATCGTGAAGATCGTTCCGACCGGCCGGTAGACGGCCCCTTGCGGCACGCGTCCCACCGGTTTCCAGACGGATTTGGCGGCCAATGTTCGTGAGTACCCCGTATCGAGCTGGATCACTGCTGGTGCCTGGATCGTGATGGATCGCGCCGTGGTCCCATCCTGTGCAAGTTCGACGGAAGATGGTGTTGTTGCGATCATCGGGGCACAGCCTGACAGGGCGATGCCGCTGGCAAGTAACACCCAGAGGTAGCGAAAACGCATCGGAGCTAAGACGTCCATAGAAGGCATGTGTTTAGATCTAGTTTTTGAAAGCCATCAGCCATCATGGGAGCATTGAATTCCGCCACCCCCAACCATCAGTCTCATAGCGGGCTTATCGTGTGTCGCGTACCAAGCGAAAAAACTCGCGCCATCCATATCGAGTTATGACGTACAGATGGAGCAAAGTTAATCCAGACAGAAGGAATGTTTCACCGCCAACCAAATAACTTAGATGAATCGAGTTCCAACCCTCACGGAGAACTCGATAGATAGATATGGCGAGCCAGAGGATTGCATACATCACCATCATCCCGACTATTCGCTGCATATAAGGAGTGGCATCCACATCACCCACCTTATATAGTTCAGTCAATATTCGGATCAATTTCTTTGGCATCATTCCCTTGTTTTCTTTGGTACCTCCGGTAAACGCACCGCGCCACTAGTGGCAGGCAACAGGCTCGCACCGATGTCACGGAACGTACTCGGAACGATGCTTTGGATTGGACTCGCTACCAAGCGACCGCCTGTTGGTGTCACCCACTGCACACGCATTCAGCGCACCAACCACGCCCTTTTCCTGCTTGGCGCTTAGATAGTTGTTTCAGCCAACGCAACTCACGACTTCATCACGTCCGAAACTACGGACCCGCCCTCTACTCCCTCAGGTACGTGTCAAACGCGTTTTTGCCCGTCTCCAAATGCAGCCTGTCACATACAGGACATCGGTAGACGGTGATACTTACTTCATCAATCATGTCGTAAAACACCTCCCCACTTAGTCCTGCTCCGCTATCGAGCCTGTCTGCTATCTCACCCACGCGCGCCATTGGCACCAGCCGCAATTCACATTCCGGCCAGACGTCTGATAAATTCAACACGGTTCCACACGTGCAAGAAAATTTCGGCATTCTTATCCTCCTGAGGCCGGTCGGCTAAATCGAACTATCGTTCCATTTGACTGCTGAAAAAACAACGTGTGGATGGACTGCGCATTCGGCTTTCCCCAAGTACGAGCGGCAATCGAAGCCATCTCTGCGTGCGAAATATCTGCTTGCACAAGAACACCAGATGCTTGATCTGCCTTTCCTTCGATGGCTCTGGTAATTGCATTCACGGACGTGCCGCTTTTCGGGGTGTAGACGTCAACTTGCCCGATACCTCCAACTGACAAATCAGCCGTTCGAACATTAAATATGCCCTGAGAAGACGCAGTTGCTTGATGCGCGACATCATATCCTAAGCTTGATAAGCCTTGACCTGCGCGAAGCTCGTTGACATCAGGAACGGCGCCGGTTTCAATTCTCACCTTACCGCCATTTTCGGCGCCGCCACCGTTTGCGCTCGATCCGCGGTTGCCTCCTGAGTCATTGTTGCCGCTCGACAGAATTGCATTGCCCGGCGCTCCCGGTGAAACAAGCGGAGGCGTCATTACGCATGGACCGCCCGGAGTGCAGGCGGCTAGCGGCGGCGTAACCACCGCACCGCCCGTGGCAGGTGGATTACCGCCGTTTGTGACATCTACCAGCGGATTCGCCTCGGTCGGCGGCGTCTGCCCCGGTAGCATGCCGAGGAACTCCTTGCCCCAACGCGCCAAATCCCCAAGAGGATCTTGGTAGGTCTCCTTGACCCACTTTACAACCTTGTCGGACGTCGAGTTGTTCAGCGCCTCGTTCTGCGCTGCCAGCGCGGCGGCTGTAGCATTGGTCCCCAGCAATGCGCCGGCAGAGCCACCAATTAACGTGGCCAGCGCTACGGTCGCCGCGTTGTAACCGGTGTTCTCATACTTGASGGTCCGYRTGCCGTCACCGTYGTCAATGACAGTCTGGCTACCTGCATAGAGGCCATCCCGAATCAGCGGCGCCGCTATCGCGCTCGCTGCCCCGCCAACCGCACCACCCGCGCAATCCCCACCCGTCAGGCTCTGCGCAGCGCACCCAAGGAGCGCGTGACCAGCCGCATTAGCCAGGATCGTGCTGGTGTCCGCGCCGACCGTGCCGATGCCCGGCAGCGTCACGCCAATGGCGTTGGCCCCAACCGCCGCCGCATCCCGCACCAGCCCGCTCGCAAGGGCTTGGCCGAAGCTGCCGCCGTAGGCCACCGTATTGACCCCGGCGCTGATGGCAGAGCGCACCACGCTCGCAGTGACGTAGCCGCCGAGGTTGGACTGAACAGCATCCCAGGTGCCCTTGGCAAGGCTCTCGCCAATATTCTTGATGCCCACATCACCCAGGTCCAACCCACCCAGCGCGCCCTGCGTGAGGCCTGCGGTCACCCCCGAGACAACGCCGGCCTTGAGCGCCGCGCCCATGTTCAGCGAGCCTGTGGTAATCAACTGGCTCGCCATACTCGACAGCGTGCCGGCAATCAGCCCCGACACCGCCAGCGACATCGCCGCCCCAATGCCCGCAGCCGCGAATGCCGCGCCGGCGGCGGCCGTGGCGCCCATGACGGCGGAATATGCCGCCCCCACGATTGCCGCCCCAGCCCCGGCCGTCACGATCGAAATCGCCACCGCCGCCACCATCGCCACCACCATGCCGATGGGGCCGAACCCGCCCTTCTTCTCCTGAATAAACYGCGTATGAATATCGTCAGCGACCGTGCCTTCGGTGTAGTTCAACCCCAGGTTGGCCTTCAGCTGATTCACCAGCGCCACGGTTGCGGCCTCGTCGACCGTGCCGTCGGCGTTGCGGATCAGGAACGCGTTGTTGACCGCGTGGATGCTGCGGGCTGCACCACCGTGCCGGTGATCACGTTCCAGCCGCCCTGGGCCTTGTAGGCTGAGGTGCCGATGTCCACCACGTTGGGGCCGGCGTCGATGCTGCCGGCTTTCACGTTGAGCGTGTCGGCTGCCGTGATGGCGCCGCTGTTGCGCAGTTGGCCGGCGATGTCCAGGCTCACCTTGTCGCCGGCGATGGTGCCGCCGGTCGGCTTGGTGAGCGCCTGTGCGTAGCCCTCGGGCAGGTACACCTGCGGCACCAGCGCGTTCACCGTGGGGCACGCGGTGCTGGCGACCGTGTTGCAGTTCGGGTCGGGTACGGCTTGCTGCACGTACCAGAGCAGGGGCTTGTCGAGCTCGTTGACCTGCGTCTGCGTCAGCGCCGTGCCCAGCGCGATGTTGTGCGCCTTGGCGTAGTCCGCCGCGTTCTTGTAGAGGCTCAGCTTTTCCTGGTCGGTGACCGAGAGCTGGTTCTGGCTGTCCCAGGCCAGGCCACTCACGAAGCTGGCTTGGCCGGTCTGTTGCA
>NZ_JBFTOQ010000097.1:0-7549 GCF_056398045.1 Cupriavidus sp. 05L411
ATCTCGCGCACCCCCGTGCCTCGCCTTGCTAATACCCTGATTTCCACTGCTTGCTCCTGTGTCAGCATCGGCGGCAAATCCGCCATCCTCCATCAGGTGGGTCAGTTTTACTTCGGCGGGGTGGGTCATTTTTACATCGGCGCTAACACTTTTCATCATCTTCTCGTGGACGAGTTTCAGGATACTGACCCACTTCAGTATCAATGGGTGTGCGAGCATGCCCTACACGGTGCCACGATCACGCTTGTCGGGGACGATGACCAGAGTATCTATGGCTTTCGCTCGGCGCTCGGCTTCCGCGGCATGGAGTCCTTCATCAGACAATTCGACGCTCAACCGGTAATACTCGGAAGCAATTATCGGTGCCGCGCGGAGATCCTAGCCGCTGCGGATCGAGTGATCGTCAACAATCGCGATCGGATTCCCAAGACGCTTGCGGCAGAACGGGGACCGGGAGGGACTATCGGGTTTAGCCGGTTCGGCGATGAATATGACGAGGCGGTAGCAGCTGTAGAAGCGCTGTCGCCCTTTCTCAGCGACGGTAGGAGTGGGGCGATACTGGCTCGAACCAACCGGATTCTGGACCCGGTCGAAGCCGTATGCAGATCCCACGGACTCAAGTACTACCGCGCATCCGGAACCTCGATTCTCAATCGTCCGGAGGCGGCCCTAATGGGAAGCCTTTTGGAACTTGTGCAGCGGGTTCGATCCGGTGGCATGGACACGCTCTTGGGCTTCGCCGGCCTCAGCGTGCACGAGCTTCGTTCTCTCCACGAGAAGCTCGGTCCGGGCCTACAGTTCCGCCAGGTAAAAGAGCTCGCTGGACTTGCCCTCAGCGATAGCTCGGTCGATACGTTTAGAGATTTCTCGAAGCGGCTCTCCGAGTGGCGAGCCTTGTGCGAGCGGCAGTTTTTCTCGCTGGTCCTCGAGGGCGTCAGCGATTGGATGTTGCGCCACGCGAAGGCCGACGCGGCAAAACGCGCTATCCGAACAACGTACGACGTACTTTCTAGGTTGAACGGTCCATTCTCGGACCGACTAGAGTTCCTACGGCGGAAGAACAATGAGCCTGGTAACGATGCCATTGTCCTTACCACCCTTCACTCTGCGAAGGGCTTGGAATGGGACGCAGTGGTTCTAATTCGGGTTGAGGAGACCGTGCTACCTGACGAGAAGGGGACTTCCGAAGCTGAAGAGCGAAGGCTCTTTTATGTTGGTATGACAAGGGCACGCGACTCGCTCTTCATCAGCACGGCAAAGAAGAACCCCACCTCACGCTTCGTCTTTGAAGCTGGGTTGCTCCAAACCTAGTTGTCTGACACCTCCTAGTGGAGCGACCGCGTACCATCGGGTTGGCTGACTTCGTGAATGCCCTAAGGACAGGCACTAGCCGCCGGCTGAGAAACCAGTCTAAGGAACACTTGGCACGCCACGACAGCCAGTGGCCCGGAGCCAACGCCACTCCACCCTGAGTTGCGGCGGTGCGCCACTGGACGTCATTAAGCAAACATCCAGCAGCAAGCTCGCCCAAATGACCAACCGGCTCAGCGAGCCGGTTGCTATCGCCTCCAACCAAATCGGATCGGACGGCGCCGTCTGTCTATATGTCGTTACGCGACGGGCCGATTTGGATGGGGCCGCCGGCGCATTGGGTGGCGGTTAGTGCCCTTGGCCGTGACGCGCCCCGTGGAGACGAGCGAGCGCTCCTGTCTCAGCTAGGCAGGCCGTCTGTACGGTGGTTACGCGTCCCTGGGTCTCCCGACCAAGGCTCGTTCCAGGCGAGTGATCTGCGCAACACGACGCGGCAGATTCCGTGACAATTCGTCGAACTTGTGTCCGTCATGAGCAAGTATCCCGCGACCACGGGCTCTGGTGGCATTCAGCACACTGTGATTGGTGGCGTATGCACTCCGCCGCACAGCGTCCTTCCGGTGTCTCACGTCGCCGTATTCGCTGCCTATTCCCATGAAGGCAATCAACGGCTCTTGCGGCGCGCGATTTGGACAGAAGTCGTAGATCATGCCAGGAAGCGGAGCGAGGCACCGCGCGCTTATGCCCAGACGTTGCCCTCCTGGACTTGGTACGCCGAGGCAGGCATGGCACCCGGCCAGGGGTAAGTGGCACCGCGCCGCGAGCGTCGGATGCAGCTCCAGTGCCACGTTAAGGCTCCCGGACAGAGTCTGACTGTCCTTTCCATGATCTCTGACCGTCGAAGACGATGCAGGGTTGCCTAGGCCAGGTCAAAGTGGAAGAGCTGTACTGCACCTCCCATTCGCTGCTTGACGTCTTAGGGCGGGCCTCAAGCTACACCCAGCCGGACATGCCGGCGAGATTGATTCTGGAGTGTCCTAAGTGACCGTCAATACCCTTAGCTTGCAGTTAGGCTCAAGGGCACCTGCACGACCCGGTGGTGTAACGAGTTGGGCCGCAGTTTCGTATTGCGCTTGCTTGGTGCAACGGATTGGGCCGCAAATTAAAGTTGGCCGGAGAAAGGTGCATCGTTTTGGGCCGCTTTTGACCCGCAACTCTAAAAAGTGAGCGCTTCCTATCGACATAACCATTGTGTTTTGGAAATTCGGATAGCTTTGCGGACCAAGGGGATACACCTTTCCATCCTGGCTGCCGGAAAGAAGCTTCGGTGGGCTCAGCCGTTCTCCGCGTCAGCTCCTTGCGGACCAATAGATTGCGCTTTCGCGGAAGTGGTGGTGATGCGGCATTTTTTGCGGGCCAATTCGCTACACCGTTGGACTATAAGTGCCGCATACGCGGGAGAGCCCGGCAGCAGGCCACGGAGCGAGGTGCTGTCCGATTGGCAATGTACGGTGTTACGGACAGGTGCCGTACGCGTTCAATGGGAATTGCGGACCAAGGAATAACACCTTCTTGGCGGCAAAACTGAGGCACGTGCCGCCGCTGGCGAGTATGAGGGTACTCGAGCGGGCCAATCGATTGCACCTTGAGCATGGCGCTGGCACTGCGGACCAACAAACAACACCATTGCGCATCTGCTACCAGACTGCGCACCAATCAATTACACCTTATGGGCTGGGTAGTGCTGCGGACCAATGGACTGCACCTTCTTTGAACTCAGAGTATTGCGCACCAATAGATAGCACCTTGGCGGGTGAACGATTCTGCGGACCAACAGAGTGCACCTTTGGATGAATCGCCAGGACGCGGACCAATCGATTACACCTTGGCTCCGTGGGTTGATTTGCGGACCAATGGACTACACCGTCAGTAGTTCGGCAGTCTTGCGGACCAATCGATTGCACTTTATCGGGAGCGCTCCGATTGCGGACCAATACATGACACCTATACGTACGGATGCTCTGCGCTTCAACTGCAGCCGCTGTGGATAACCTGGTCGGTTTTGACTTTCCGCACTTTTTTGTGGAGAGCAAGCAGCTTCTTTGTTTGTAAACCAGCTAACGTATACGAGGGCGTTTTTCTTGTTGTAAATCAAAAGGTTATGACAAGCAAAGTGTACTTTTTTGGTAGCAAGGTGCGATTCATTGGTTCGGAGGTGTCATTTTTTGGGCCGCAGAAGTGTTAACTATTGGTACCTCAAGGTGTTATTCATTGGTCTCAAAGTGCAATTCATTGGCCTATGGTGTTAACCATTGGTTTGAGACCCTTCGAAGACCGTGGATCGCTTGGCAGGCAAGGCTTCGCAAGCCACGGTTCATTCCAAAGGTGTAAAGGTTTGGTGCGGAGGTGTAGATTTTTGGTGCGGCGAGGACGTCGCCTCCGCATCAAGGTGCAATCGTATACTTGACTCGTTGCACCTTTAGATAGATATTATCGGCACTACCGCTAGTGCACCCCTCCCCTATGGCTGACGTCCCACGTAATCTCCAGGAGCAACTGGGCTTCGACATTTTCAACGCAGTGCGTGGGGAAATGGGTGCGGCAACGCCGATCACTGAGTCGAGCCGGGAGATAGGCTATCGGAAAACGAACGTATTGATCGACGTTTCCCCGCTGACGCTCCTCGCCCGCCGTGCTATCAATGCTCTCTGGTTGACCGTCTCTGAGAATCCCGACCTATCTCACTACGATATTGAACTGGGCTATTTCAAATGGCTTGCCAAGTTCGAGACATCCAACAACCTAGCACACCTAAAGAAGGCATTGCGCGAATGCCAAAGTGCGTCGGTGCAGGTATCTGTCGACGATACCGATGGTGATCCGCAGTGGGCCTCCGTGCCGCTGCTCGGATCTGTTGGTATCTCCGGCGGCCGCGTGGTGTTCAAGGTCGACGAGATGATCAGGCGGCAACTCAAGGATCCACAGCGGTACACCTATCTGTCGTTGCGCATGTCGGCTGCATTGAGCAACTATGCCTACATTCTGTACGAGAGGTTGAGCTCGCTCCGCTTCATGGGGACGACTGAATGGATTCCGCTTGATGTGGTCCGAAAATGGGTCAATGCTGACTCGGTTAAGTCGCTTACCGAGTACAAGCAGTTCAAGCGTCTCGTGCTTGATAAAAGCACGGAACAGATCAACGAATTGACCGACCTGTATGTTGAATTCGAGACGAAGACCACGCCTGGATCGCGTCGCGTAGCGGCTCTGCGCTTCAAGCTGCGCGATAACGCAAAGGGCAAGCTGGTCCTGGACTTCGCTCATCCTCACGAGCTGAAGGATCTCTATGAGACTCTGGTTAAGGGTTTCGGCCTTAGCAAGCGGCAACTCAACGAAATCATTGGCAACCGCGAAGTGAATACGGACGAACGCATTCGTAAGGCTATCGAGTTGGTGAAGCATCGTGTGCGCGTCGGCGGAGTGAAGTCTCCCGGCGCTTACCTAATGCGAGCGATCAAGGAAGGCTGGGAGCTTAGCGAAATCGAACGAGAGATTGCTGCTGGTAAAAAGGTCGAACCCGGTCAGCCGATCCAGATCGCCCCTGCCGAACTCGAGTTCGCCAGTTCACTTGAGCGGGACGTTGATGCAGGCCTGGCGGCATTTCAGGCATTGGACAAGGCGGCACGAGACGAAGTACTTGCCTCGCTATATCGCGAGACCACCTTCAAGATGGCCACACGGCGCGCAAAGATTAAGTCCGAGCCAGATGAGGCAGCCATCCTTGGGCGGAAGGCCCTGAAGACGGAATTGGGTCTTTTCATGAGCAGAACCCGAGGACAACCTGTAGTGCCACAGTGATTGCGGCACTCTCACGAAAAAGGGGGCTAGCCCCCTTTTTCTATTGGTGCGAGATTAGCTGATAGCTACCAGATAGTGGTCAGCGCTTATATTTTTCTTCCATCGCTTCCACGGCGCGCTCGAGCAACGCACCAGACGGGATATTCAGTGCTTCGGCCAGAGCATTGAAGCGCGCAATCGTATCGGGGGTTGCCTTGATATTGATCTGCTGATTACGACCAGTTGTGAATCGACGCTGGCGTCGCGGAGGAGCGGTGGTCGCCGCCGTCTCCAGTTTGCGGGCATCGCGACTCACGAAGCCGTTCTCCTTGGCGACTTGCTCAATGGCCTGCCGATCGGGCCGTGGCTTGTCTTCTCGCGGCCGCGGCTCAAAATCATCAAGCGCGGCGTCAAGTGGATTCGCTCTGCTCATTATGCAGTCTCCTTCTTCTCTTCCATATGGCCCTTGCGCAGGAACTGAAGGACCTCACCTGCGAACAATTCCGCGTTCTCAATTGCCTTGTCGACATTTGACACCTCGGAGCGGCTAAGCCCCGAGAGCGACTGTCGGTAGGCGAACATTGCCTTGAAAGCTGCACGTTCATTCAGCTCTGTCTTGAACACGGGAATACCTGCATTAGCAAAGGAGCGTCGGATGTGTGTCGTTTCTCGACTCTGGATTGCTACGGATGTTCTAGTGAACAGGACAGCATAGGGAAGCTTATAGTCGGGCTTGTGTTTTTGGATGCCTCTCTCATGCGCACGGATGAGGCGGAACGCTCTGCCAGCCTGCTCCGCGTCCAGTTGCGACCCTTGAGTAGGCACTACGACAAAGTCTGCTTCGCTGATTGCGTGCGCGACGATTGTCGCAGCCGTTCCCTCCAAGTCGACGATCACGAATGCGGACTCCTTCGCCGCCGCATCAATCCTGTCGGCAATGTCTTCCTCAGTGACATCCGAGATCACCGCCATGGACTTCGGCGCTGCACCTTCGGCGGCCCAGGTCTTCACAGGATGATTCGGGTCAGCGTCAATGACGGTGACGCTCTTGCCGCGCTCTGCGATTTGGGTGGCCAATACTAGGGATGATGTCGTTTTCCCCGCTCCGCCCTTCGGGCTTACGAACACGATTGTCGGCATCGAGTTTCCTTTTGCAAGTAGCTATCTGGTTGCTAACCGGTAGCGTGGCTAACTAGTTGCAGAAGTATAGCGGATAGCTACTAGATATCAATGGCTACTAGGTAGCTACTTTGATATCCGATTGGTATCTTCTGGTGGCGAGAGTACCGTGATGCCAGGTATCTGACAGATAGCTTGTAGCTATCTGGCTACCAATCGTCGAAGTGCATCTAGGCAACCTATCAGTTTGCTACCAGCTAACTCGCTAGAACAATAGCTCCCGCTTTCCGGTGGCGATGGCACTCGATAGCGAGTAGATATCGAGCGCCCGTTCGAACCACTTCGAGCCGGCACTTCCGCCGGTAGACGCTTCAGAGGACGCTGGGCCTGGCAGTAATTGGCGACGTCGCTCCTGCCGTACATTCTGGGATTTGCCTGCGGACCAAGACGATGTTGGTTCCCCGGATTCGCCCAGCATCGGCACCCCGACACAATAGTCGGCGGTGTAAGCTATCTGGTAGCTATCAGATATCTATTGATGCAAGATGCAGCGATGTTCGATAAGTACCGGATAGCAATAACTACTAGCGTAATGCGATAGCCGAGACTATGCTGGATAGCTAATTGGTATCTAGATGCCTGATGGATATCTAAAAGATATCCTTGACTGGGCACAACGACGAGTACCGCGAGATTCCTCCGGGGTCGAAACAGCCAGTGCAGCTACTTGGTAGCTACCAATAAATCCGACTCGCCATGCCCCGGGATCGTAGACTTCCAAATCTCTGCAGCGACAGAGTGGAACACCGATTCAAGCTAGCTAGTAGCTAACCAATAGCTTCTGGTGCGAGATGCCGCGCTGTTCGATTGCTACCTGGCAGCAATAGCTACCAGGTAGCTTCGACCATTTCGTTGCGCTGGCAACTGGGATCAAGATAATCAAGATACCTGATAGATACCTACAAGCTATCTTTTAGTGGGCCCAACGACGAGCACCGCAGGATTCCTCCGGTGTCGAAACAGCCAGTGCAGCTACTTGGTAGCTACCAATAAATCCGACTCGCCATGCCCCGGGATCGTAGACTTCCAAATCTCTACAGCGACAGAGTGGAACATCGATTCAAGCTAGCTGGTAGCTAACCAATAGCTTCTGGTGCGAGATGCCGCGCTGTTCGATTGCTACCTGGCAGCAATGGCTACCAGGTAGCTACTAGCGCAACGAAATGGTCGAAATAGTACCGACATGGCAACTGGGGTCAATATACCTGATAGATACCTACGA
>NZ_JBFTOQ010000098.1:0-7227 GCF_056398045.1 Cupriavidus sp. 05L411
TCGGCTCGCTTCGCTCGTGTTCGTCCTTGCGCATCTTCTCGGGAAAAAGTCGAGAATCTACGCAAGTCCCCGGAAAGTTAACAGACGTGCCACCCTGGYTGTTGCGCGTAAACGTCAGCTAGCACAGCCGGATTTATGCAACAACGCCGTCCGCATGCCGTCACCTTGTAGTCCTGTGTCTGGTAATCCACGGCGCCAGTTTTTGTATTCTGGTAGAGGTGAGCTTGCATGGACTGCCCGTTGGGCATCTTGACAGAGTCAGTCGTGAACTTGCCCCAATCCTCGATTTTCATACGCGACTAACCTTCTGTAATCACGGCCTCGATATGAATGCGATCACTCTCATCGAAGATCGCTTCCAAACAATGCGGTTCCTCCGGCGTCCAATCTAGAATGGAATCGCGCAAGACTTCGAGATACATTTTCATCTCAGACGGCGGTAGTGACGGGAGGTCGTCATGCACGACTATCACTTTTATTTGGCTGACCCAATGGAGGTCTCGCAGGCAATCAAATAAGGCGTTCCAGTTAAATCCAAAGTAACCGGGCAGAGTAAGAGACTGGTAAAGTAGCTCAAAGAGCTGTGTTGGCGTCTGGATATTTCCAGCAACCCTCACCACAAGCGCTCCGCTCTCCGCAAATCCTCTCACGTTCGAAACGAAGGTAAATTCTCTCAATTTTTCCATGGACAGGCTCCCGCCTATTTTTTACAGGAATAAATTTGATAATGGCATGGAGTATAGTAGACCTCCTCGCCTTTACCCATAACGATTCGCCGCGGTCCTGGCCCGGCTATAAGTTTTACTCTGGAGCAGCTCAGATCATTTGCAAAATTCCTACTCGTAGATCTTTGCAGCGTACAGAATGTGAGCGACCATTTTCCAGCTTGGACTTTCAACTTGAGGAATCCCCTTGTTCTTCGCCCATAAATCCATCGCCGACACCCAAGCCGCCATCGCCTCTAAGAACTGACCCAGATTATTATTTTCCCAGCTTTCTGCGTTAATTATTAAGTCATCACGCAGCCGCACAATAAATTCCGCGAGATCCTCTTTGCTCTGAACCAGTTCAACTCTTTCGTTTAGCTCCATTTTAATATCCCCCCCAATTAACGAACCCACCTCGAAGAAAATTGATCTCTCCGCCGATCGGCGCGGCCATTTTATCGCCTATGCGATCGCTTACTACTAACGCGCAACTTTCTCGAGAAGCCGACCATCTTCGATCCGATAAACTGGCAAAGCTTCGTTCCACACCCTTGTTCCTCGATCAATCGAGCGATGCCAGCGTGACGCCGCCCAGTCTGAGTTGCCAACTCACTTTGCCGATGCCTTCACCACGTCCCCGGTATAGCTCAAGGACGACAGCTCCTCCTTGGCTTTGTCGGTCGTTTCCAACTCCAGCACCACGCGGCCACCGTAGCCGTCCACCAGGGCGGCGCCGGTGCCGTCGACTTTGCTGCCCATCAGGTTGCCGGTGTTGAGCACCTGGCCGCCGGCCGTCACCGACAGCACGTTGCAGGCCTGGATACCGGATTCCAGACTGCCGAGCGTGGTGCACCCGCCGGTGTCGTGCCAGCGGTCGCCGCCGCCATGGTCTTCCTACGAGCGCCCCACCCAATCGGCGATGCTCTAAAACGGGGGTTCATTGGTGATTCGAAATACTCCCGGCCTGAACAGTTTTTTGGCTTCCACGCGCCGGGTTGAAAATAGAAAAAAATTATCCGCCACATCGAACAGTCTTGGCGTCAATATCAATAGGGAGCCTTGGTCGATCTCATCGATTATGAAATCATTATCTCGCAATTTTCTTGCATCGACCTCTGCGGCATACTCTCGGCCAAAGAAAGTGGCCCAGGCGAGATTTGGGATACCTCGTTGCTCCAATGCAACGGCAGGCGTACCAGTGATAAAATCATCCTGCGCAATGCGGGCGTCATCTCCCACGCCGAATGCACCACGCCCGATCTCAATATCCGTGAATAAATGCATAACGGCAAATTTTGGCTCTGCCAATTCACACAATTGACGAAATAGCCCCAACCAGTCGACCTTTTTGTCTGCAGCGGCATCGAACGTGAACCAACCTGGTCGAAGCTGACCACGCTGATTCAGCAGGGTGTGATGCATGTCAGCCCTACACTTTATCGTCTTGCCCCGCCTCCACATGGAGTTCCATTTTGTAATAATTCGATCGTTTGTGCCCGCATCAATAACGACCTCCGGAGCCCATAACGCCTCGCAATCTGCCACTCCTTTGAATGGCTTCGTGATTGCTTCATTGTTATCAAAATACTCTGGCGTCAATCTTGAATCTGTGCTGCAGAATGCCTCAATCACTCTCCTTCCAAATCCCCACTCCGTCGTATCAATATTGGTTGCTATTGAAATTCGTATTTTTTTCTTACTCATCAGTACGGCCTTATTAGAACGGGGGTCAATGCTTGCTTTTCAGGGTTAAATTTATACACACTGCCACCTACTGTCTCTATTGCATCCCATAGGCGTTACGGCTGTCCGTCTTTTACCTGTGACCGCTCTGTTCTGGTATGCAGCATCCAGTTCAACCCTGACCGCGATTTTCCTATCCTGCCATATCGCGTTATCGCCCGTAGTTTTTCACTAACCCCCGACGCCACGCTGGCACCAGTTGATCGAAAGGAAAGACCGGAGAACACCCGCCATCAATTAACTCGTCTATCGGCTTAGCCCACAGTCGCTTCAGAGGTATCTCGAATCTCCCGATACCGTCAATGCCACGCAACCCAATAACCGCTACATCGTTGCTTTTCTCGCAATAGATGCACCACTCGCCAACATCAGATGCACAAGCATACCTATCAACCCTGTAAAGCCAACCACTCGCAGGACCGCCGCCGCGTAACTTGTCGTCGTACGCGACTCCACTGATCATCTCGTCCAAGAAGATCGCCGCAATGTAGTCAAACTCGAACCTCTCGGTCTTGTCAAGGTTGAGTAGGCACGCGATATTAGCCCGTTCGACACTCAGGAGTTCACGCACAATTTCCGGGAAGTCTGACGCGAAAACGTGGTCGGACTGGAAGAATAGAAAATCGCTCCAGGTTCCAAAATGAACACGGTCGGGTAGCATCCTATCGAAATCCAGTGCCTTCACGACGTTATCAAACGCCTGCTGCCGATAAACAGCATCCCCTTCGCCCAGACTCATACGTCCCTCGTCAATAGTGTCGTCAAACATCGGTTACTGCCCTTTGAGCGTGAACTTGCTCGATGCCCCACCCGGTCCGAAGTACTGAGCCCCCACGCACGCACTCCGAAGCTGCTGCCATCGAAGGTGATGCGGTTGGTCAGCCCGGCGGTGATTGCACCAATTGCATGGCGGTCGCCAGCTTCCCGAAGTTCAGCCCCTGTCCCGAAGCGAGCTGGGTGAAAGCGCTACCGGCCACGCCCATGTGACATACTGGTGCCGTGACGGGTAGGGGCTGCCGTATGAATGCTCCGATAGCTCGCTATGCAAGTTCTTCACAGAACTCTTTGTAAGGTTCAATGAGCGTCATCTTCACCTAATGCTCAGCCAGTCCCAGATCGCTGCCCGCGAGGACCGCCTGAACCCTCGTCGTCCCATCGGGATTGGAGAACTCGACTTCGTAGTTGCCATCGCAATAGTCTTCGATAACGTATCCGATGTCCCCACATCTGAGACCCTCGTATGAGCCCTCTCGACCAAGATAGCGGACGCGGTTGTGAAGCGGAATTTTCATTAACATCCCTTCGTGAAACCCGAGAAAGGTATATGCAACTTCAAAGAGCCGTCAGCCTGGATCATCCATCCTGAGCGAAGGTGGCCAGTTTGACCGATGGCAGCACCTTTTCCGGGACTAGTACTCGTACCGCGCTATGGTGTGTCGTACACCAACCGGAAGAACTTGCGCCATCCATATCGCGATATGAGGTATAGATGAAGCAAGAGGAAACCTGCCAACAGAAACAGCTCTCCACTCACCAGATAGTTTAGGTAAAACGAATGCCACCCGTCACCTCGAAAAGTACGAAATAACGACGCAGCAAGCCAACAGATCGGGTAAAAAACCGACATCCCAAGAAAGCGTCGCACGTAGGGTGTAGCGTCCCCCCCATCGTGCCGGTATATGGCACACAGTATCCTGACCATCTTCTCGTGTTGCATTGCTATTTCCCATCGTTTCTTGGCGCCTCCGGCAAACGCACCACACCGCCAGTTGCCGGGAGTAGGCCTGTGCCAAAATCACGAAACGTACTCGGTACGATGCTCTGAATTGGAGTTGCTACGAGACGGCCTCCAGGAGCTTGAAGGAGGACTCCGAGCGCCGGATCATACTGCCGCGTGAAGTTCATTGCACGGCTCAGGAACAAGCCCCCGCCGTCAGCTAGGCCCTTGGATCCCGCCCCAAAGGTCATTCCCACCACCATGGCGGCCAATGCTGAGTCGTGGGCACCTGTCTGACTATTGTTGTAGGCGGTCGCAGCGGCGTTCGAACTACCTCCGATCAACGCGGTGCCCGCGTAGCCAGAGAAAATGCCGCCAAATGGGGCAGTCGCTCCGCCAAGCACTGCGGTATTCGCAATTCGCTCATAGTTTACCGAGCCGTCCCCAAACAGAACCTGATTAACATATTCCCCAAGACCCGCGCTTACACCAGCAGTAAGTCCGGCACCCGGATTGACAAGGCCCAATCGAATCAACGCCGCCGCCGAAATGGGATCTGCCGTCGGCACCACAGCTCCGCTACCCGCTCCGGGCAGCTTGGCCGCGACCCCCGAAAGCTCCTGTGCACTTGGCTGATAGGCTGCCAGACAATCAATCACCCCACCACCACAATCTTTCACGTCTCCCTTCGCGATCTTGTTCAAAAGCGACACCGCCGATTGTGCGGTTCGGCATGCATCTGCGCTTCCGTTCGCGCAAGCGTCCGCCAACGCATTCAATTGCTTGCGTGAAGTCGCGTCCAGCGACAGTAGCTGATCCCGCAGAGTACACTGGGATACGTCTCCTGCGGCGCATTGCGCCTTGGCACGCTCTAGCGCGCCGGCTTGCTTTGGCGACAGGTAGTTGTTTGCGGCTTCATTCTGGGCGGCACCTGCCGCCGATATGCCATTCTGCCCAAGCGCGTTGGCAAGGGCACCGCCGGCCAACATCGAAGCACCGCTCACGACAGCCTGATTCAACGAGTTGGCCCGGTCAGCGTTCGTCTCGATTCCCAGCGCGCCGCCAACCAGCGGCGATATCACCGCACCGGTAGTCCCGCCAATGGCACCACTAGCGCAATCGCCGCCAGACAGGCTCTGCGTCGCGCAGCCCAGGCCACAATTGATTGAAGCTAGTGGGTAGTCATCTACTCAAGCGCAATGGTGAGTGCATCCCCGTCCCCATATCGAGTTCGATATTTTGTCAGGACGGCCTCTGCAAGCTTCGATGTCAACACCACCGCGATATCCGCATCCACGCCATCGAGGTAAAAGGTAAACGACCATCCGAGACGCTCTTGCTTCCACGCGACAAACACGTCTTCACTTTCGGTTTTCCAGAACTGAACGCAGTGAATGTTGCCAGAATTCACTTCGCCTGCTAGCGTCGCAGCGAGAACCTCAATCTGGTCTCCATCGTCCGTCCAAGTTGTTATCTTGGCATTCCCCGGGTTGGCAAGCGATACGCCCACGGTCTTTAGCAGCTCCACAACAAAGAGGAACGCTACTTCAAGCGTGTCAGGAATCAATACTCGACATACAAATCTCGCCATCATTGGCTCCCAGGAAAGACTTTGACGTTACCCGCGCCAAGTATTTTAGTCGCAAGGTTAATAGCGGATTGCGGTGTACCTTCAGCAAAGTAGGCCTGTGCCGATACACCTCGTTGATCAGCGATCGCTTGGTAGATGCGGAGCTCTTGCCCGAGTTTCCCGAGGTTATTGGCCTTCGCTGGACCACCAACCGCTACCAAGTTGCCATTCGCAGCAACAACGTCAATGTCGGTTGAGCCGAGTCCAGGTACTGCCACCTTCTCTCCGGAGACCGAGCCCTTGACAATGTTTGCCACAGCCGTCTCACGATCTTGTCCAACGAGTCGCGCAGCATCCCCAGATGTGTTTGAGGCCGAAGCATTCCCACTCGCGTCGGAACTCGCCCCATTCCCTCCGTTGCCGCTTGACAGAATTGCGTTGCCCGGCACGTAGCCTGGCGCCCCCGGCGACACGATTCCAGGCGTCACGATACACCCTGTTGGCCCACACGCGACCATCGGAGGCGTCACCACCGCTGCTCCCGTAGCAGGCGGGTTACCACCATTGCTCACATCGATCAGTGGGTTCGGATCCGACTGCGGCGTCTGCCCGTTGTTGGCAACCATAGTGCCGATGAGCTGATTGCCCCATCGACTGAGGTCCCCGATCGGGTCGCGGTAGGTATTTTGTAGCCAGGTGCCGAAGGCACTCAACACCCCTCCGTTCTTGGCGGCGCTCGCTGGGTGGTCGCCGGACGTGGCATTGTTCAACGCTTCGTTTTGGGCGGCGCTGGCTGCTGCCGTGGCGTTCTGGCCGAGCGCCGCCGCCAAGCCACCACCGGCCAGCATCGACAGCGCCGTCACCAGCGCAGTCTGTCCGGGCGACAGCGGTGCCCCTGTCGGGTCGATCATCCTGATGACATCCGGGGCCAGCATCGCCGAAATCGCCCCGCCAATGGCACCTGACGCACAGTCACCGCTGCCGGCCGCACCCGCGACACAGCCGAGCGCCGCATGGCTGGCGATGCTCTCTAAGGAACCCGGATCGGTGTTGGCGCCAATGCTGTTGGCACCCAGTGCTGCTCCCTGCGCCACCAGGCTGCCCTTGAGCGCATTTCCAAAGCTGCCCCCGTTGAACACCGTGCTAACCCCGGCATTGATCAAGCCCGTGCCAACGAAGCCCACGGCCTGCTGTGCCAGCGTGCCGGTCGCGCCATTCTGGGCCGCCTGCAACACGCCACCGACGTTGGTCGTGCCCGCGAGGTTTGCCAGGGTATTTGTTCCCTCCAGGGACTTCCCCCATGCACTCACCCCGAAGCTGCTGCCGTCAAAGGTGATGCCCTTGGTCAAGCCCGCCGTGATCGCGCCAATCGCGCCGGCCGTCGCCAGCTTCCCGAAGTTCAACCCTTGGCCGGACGCGAGTTGGGTGAAAGCGCTACTGGCCATGCTGGAGAGGGCGGCCACGATCATCGCCTGCGCCAGCGTCATCTG
>NZ_JBFTOQ010000099.1:0-6316 GCF_056398045.1 Cupriavidus sp. 05L411
AGTCATGGCAGTTCTCCTTGGGAGCGATTGGGACTTTGGTTCATTTGGGTTGAGCATCTGTGCTGCGCTCGGGAGGTACAAATGCATGGAGTGTGCCAAGGCAGGCCATGCCATTGCAGATCGCCCGCAAACGCAGGCGGGGCCTGGGGAAGAAATTTATCGGGCCGGAAAAGACGTGCCAGCAAGCGGCCCGGGGTGGCCTGGATCTGATGGGTGGCGGCCAACACAACAGACACCATGTGTTTGCTCGCTGGCGACAAACGATCGCCCCATGCAGCGCGCACGGCCGGTACGATGAAGACACGAGGGAGTTGTGCTGCGAGCGCAGCCTGGCAAGCGCGCAATGAGATCAGCAGCGAAGCGCGCGCGGCGCGCGTCATACGTCATGCGTCATGCGGCGCCGCGAAAAAACGCGAACCCGAATGAGCGACCGGCGTTACTTCACGTAGATCGTGATCTTCTTGGAGTAGATCGGCGGGTTGTGCGGAATGTGCTTGTCGTCGGCCAATAGCAGTTGCAAGGTATGTTTGCCCGGCGGCAGCTCGATCGTGGTCTCCGTCTCGCCGGCGCCGAAATGCAGATGGTTGCGGTCGTTCGGGATTTCCTTGTCCATGGGCGGCAGGTCGGTATCGATCAGCAGATGATGATGACCGCTGTTTGGAAACTTCACGCCGCGCGGCGCGACACCCATGCCGCGCAGCCCGAACCACACCTTGATCGGCTTGCCCGCCGGCAGGACCTGGTTGTTGTTGGGGAAGCCGATATACAGGTAGGCATGGGCGGGCGCGGGCGTGGCGTCCGCGATTGCGCCGCTCGGCATGCCACCGATCAGAAGCAGGCTGGCGGCGAGCGCAGCAGCTGGAATGAGCTTACGCATGGACTGTCTCCCGTATCGTGCCGCCGGCCCGGCGGCCCGGGGCCTTATCGAACGGTGATGGTGATCTTCTTGGAATAGATCGGCGGATCGTGGGGCTTGTGATCCTTGTCGCCAAGCAGCAACTGCAAGGTGTGCTTGCCCGGCGGCAACTCGATCCGCGCCTCGGTCTCGCCGGCGCCGAAGTGCAGGTGGTTCCGGTCATTCGGAATCTCCTTGTCCATCGGCGGCAGGTCCGTGTCGATCAACAGGTGGTGGTGGCCGACGTTGGCCATGTCGACGCCCTTGGGGGCGATCCCCATATTGCGCAGGCCCATGCGCACCCAGAATTTTCCGCCATCGATCACGGCGCCGTCGGGCGGCCAGATGATGTAGACCTCGGCATTGGGCGGGGATGTCGTGGACAACGAGATCGAAGGCAACGGAGCCAGCAGCGACGCTGCCAATGTGCCGAGCACGGTTCGCCTGTGCATACGTTAGCCCTCCCGAACAGCTTGTCTCGAAACACGGTGAATTCTTGCTATTGGTGCTTGGCTTTTGGCTGATTCGTTGATTGGCTTCGGGCCGGCGCGCTGCATTTCGTCATCCAATTTTGTCATTCAGCTTAGAACGGAAAACCGCAAAAAGATACTTGGCGATACCCTGCGCCGCGTAGGCGCCGCGCGGCTGTGAGCTTGCTACACCACCCGGTGTTGCGAAGCACCTCCGGATTCACAATCGCTGTGCTATGGTTGATTGAGCCAGCCCAGTGCCGCTAGCGCTGCATCACGTCGGCGCAAAGGACATGGCGGGCCGGCCAGGTGATGGCCGGGCATCATCGCTCTCGCGTGCTGCGTCACACCGTTGGCACGTGTACCGCCGATGCACTTCGGCGCCGTACGAACAAGGCCTGCATATGTGGCGAAAATTCCTTGTCGTGTGCCTGCTCGGGTTGGCTGCGGTCGTGCGCGCCGAAGCCGGTATCGACACGCCAACCCTCCCCCCCGAGGCAAGGCACCCGGCCGCCGCCCCCGCGAGCGCTCCGGGCAGGCGCCTCGCCCTGGTCATCGGCAACGGCGCCTATGTGGACGAGCCGCTGCCCAACGCCGCCAATGACGCCCGGGCAATGCGCCGCACCTTGGCCGCGCTCGGCTTCGACGTCATGCTCCGCGAGAACCTGGACCGGGAAGGCATGGCGCGCGCGCTTGCCGAATTCCAGCAGCGCCTGCAGGCCGGCGGCACGGGGTTGTTCTATTTCGCGGGACACGGCATCGAGGTCGCGGACACCCCGGTGATGATTCCCGTCGATGCCGGCAGCCGTACACCTGGCCGCTTGCTCACCGCGGGCACCGCACTTGACGCCGTACTGACCAGCATGTCGGCGCCAAGGCCGGACATGCTTAACGTGGTGATCCTCGATAGCTGCCTGGACAACCCCTATCGCAGCGGTGCCGTCAAGCCACCCGCAGCCCCCGCCAACACGCTGATCGCCTATGCCACGGCCCCCGGTGCCGTGGCGGCCGAGGGGGTGCGGCACGGCGCGTTCACCGGCGCCTTGCTGCGCACGATGCGCATGCCCGGCCTTGATGCCGAGGCCGCCCTGCGCCAGGCTGGCGAAATCGTGAGCCAGCAAACCGGGCGGCGGCAACAACCGTGGATATCATCATCGTTATCCGCCCCGCTCCGATTCGCGGCAAACGCCGGAGCCACCACCGGAAACGACAACATCAACCACGACGACGCAGCCTTCACGCACGCGCCCAGGCAAGCCGATCCGCTGATCCTTGCGCAGCATCGCGGCATCCTTCCCAAGGACAGCGACGAGCAGTACGAGCTCAGCTTCTGGGACTCCATCAAGAACAGCAATTTCGCAAGTGACTACGAGGCCTACCTTAAGGCCTATCCGAACGGCCGCTTCGCGCCGCTGGCGCGCGCCAGGATCGAGCGGCTGCGCGCAGCCGGGCCGCAGGCCGGGGCGCCTGCCGAGCGTGCTCGCACGCCAGGCGCCTCAGCCGGGCAAGCCACCGCGCAAGGCACCGTCACGCCGCCGCCAGCGCGCGCCCAGTCCGGCAAGGTGCAAGCGCCGCCCGCCGCGCCGTCACCAACCGCACCTGCCGCATCTATGCCACCCGCCCCGGCCGCGAGCGCACCCGCCACGCAACGAGCTGCCGCGGCCGGCGCCGTGACCGTCGAGATCAAGCCGGGCGAGGTCAAGGACTGCCCTGCCTGTCCCGTGCTGCACAGCCTGCCAGCGGGCAGCTTCACCATGGGCAGCAACGGCGGTGACCCGACCGAGAAGCCGCCGCATCACGTCACCATCGGCCAGCCCTTCGCGATCGGCAAGTACGAAGTCACGGTGGAACAATGGGGCGCCTGCGCTGATGCGGGGGCATGCCAGCGCATCGCCACTGTCGCCAACGCACCCAGGAACGCCCCCGTGCGCGATGTGAGCTGGGACGATGCCCAGCAGTACGTCGCCTGGCTGAGCAAGGTCAGCGGCAAGCACTACCGCCTGCCGACCGAAGCCGAGTGGGAGTACGCCGCCCGGGGCGGCACCGCGACGCTCTACTGGTGGGGCGACCAGATGCGCAAAGGCACGGCCAACTGCAAGGACTGCGGCGAACCGTGGAATGCCGACGCGCCCGCCAACGTCGGCTCCTTCGCCGCCAATGGCTACGGCCTCCACGACATGAACGGCAGCGTGTGGGAATGGGTCGCCGACTGCTGGCACATCTCCTACAAGAACGCGCCTGCCGACGGACGCGCCTGGGACGAGCCCGGCTGCGGCGTACGCGTGATCCGTGGCGGCTCATGGCATGAAGGCGCGAGCTACATGCTCTCCTCCACCCGCTTCAAGTACAGCGCGAGCGTGCGCCAGTCGCAAAACGGCTTTCGCGTCGTGCGGGACCTGAAGTAGCCGCTGCCAATGACGCCTTGCCTGGCTAGCGCGGGTTGGTGGATATCTGCACCATGTCGGCACCGACGTGGCTTTCTCCATGCTTCGCCGCCATCGGACCCAGCTGCCTGTCGAGCGCGCGCAGGTAGTCCTGCCTGGGCTCCGACTCCGGGCGCAGCGCGTCGAACAGCGGCGCAGGCGTGGTGATCAGCACGATCAGCTCCGTGCCGAACGGCTTCGAGATCACCCAGTCCCCGAGGCTGCCCACGGCAGCGGTGTAGCTGGCGGGTGCCTGGTTGGCCTTGGCGCGCTGGCTTGGCACCATATGCACGACCTTGCCATCGGCCATGTAGTAGTCGACGTAGACATAGGTGTCGTAAGGCGGCGTGGTGATATCCACGATCAGTGGCGTTCCCTCCGTGAGTTGCGCGCCGGGCGCACGGGTGCGGATCGTGGTCAGCGCGGTTGCGCTGCGGCGCCCCGACCAGTATGGCGAGATCAGCTTGACCACGTCGCACTTGTCATCGCCCAGCGTCTGCACGTCCAGGTTCAACGTCTGCACGCCGGGCACCGCGTTCAGCTCGTCTTTCAGCCGCTTGATGCCAAAGCGCTCCGCCACGTAGCCACGCACCTGCAGTACATGGTCCTGCCCGGTGGCCGACAGCAGCGAGCAAGGCGCGCGTGCCAGCACCGGCGCCACGGCCTGCATGGAGAGCGTGCGCTCGGGCCGGGCTTCCTCGCTCGGTTGCGCCGACGGCGGCGACCCCGGCGCGGCGGATGGCGCCACTGCGGTTTGGGGCGTGGCGGATACCACCGCGCTTGCCGCGGATTGCGCCGCAGGCTGCTGTCCCTCCTGCGCGGTGCGCGCGCGCCACACGTAGTAACCCAACCCGCCGGCCAGCAGCACGCCGGCCACGGACGCAGCGCCAAGCTTGGCCATTGGCATGCCACCGTGGCGCTCGGTGCCCATGTCGGCCAGGAAACGCGCCACAGTAGGCGTGCGCGTCGCGCGATCGAAAGACAGCGCCGCGCGCAGTGCTCGCCACTGCCCGCGACTGAGCACCTTGGGGCGCTGTGGCTTGAGGCCGGCGCCGCGCGCCTGGTTGGCCGACAGCCGCTCATAGGGGTGCCTGCCGGTCAGCAGTTCATAGGTCACGCAGGCCAGCGCGTAGATGTCATCGCGCGGATCCGGCTCGCGATGCTCGAACATCTCGGGGCTGGCATAAGCGGGGGTCATGCCGCCGAGCGTGCCGGGGTCGAACACGGTCGGGTCCGCGTCGTCCGCCGGTTGCTGGAAAACACGCGCGATGCCGAAATCGATCACCTTCACTTCGCCGCTATCGGTGAGGAAGACATTGGCGGGCTTGAAGTCGCAGTGGACGAAGCCGCGCTCGTGCGCATAGGACAAGGCCCGGCCCATGCCGGTGATGATCGGCAGCGCCTTGGCGTAAGGCATGCCGGCAAAGTCTGGCGCGCGCAAGACACGATTGAGCGACTTGCCCGACAGGTACTCCATGGTCAGGTAGACCACCGAGCCATCGCGGTCGAAGTCATAGACCGTCACGATGTTGCGGTGCGCCAGCGTCTGCGCCTTGCGCGCCTCGCGCTGCAGCGCGATCAGCGATTTCGGATGACCGCGGAACTGCACATTGAGGACCTTGATGGCGATGTAAGGCTTGCGGTCCGAGGCCTCGAGCTTGCGCAGGTCGAGCGCCTTGTAGACCGTCCCCATGCCGCCCACGCCCAGGCACTCCTCCAGCACGAAGCGGCCATTCAAGGTATCGCCCACCCCTTTGGTCTGCTCCGCCCCGGCAATCGCCTGATCGCTCGCGGGCGCTTGCGATGGCAAGGAAGGCGCGGACGCCATGCCAGCGTGGCCAGTCTGCACGCGGGTTTCCTCGCCGCCATCCTCGAACTGGGTTGCCCCGCGGCGCTCGATGCGCCGCAACACCTCTTCATAGACGCCAGGCGGCAGCGGGAAGCGGGTGTTCTCCTCGCTGAGCATGTCCGCTAGCTGCGTGGCGCTTGCCTGGTCCGCGGCCAAGGTGCTGTCAATGCGGGCCAACAGTTCGTCGTGCGACAGACCACCGCTTTGGAAGGTACGTATCAGGTCTGGAATGCTAGGCATCGATGCAGCCACGACGTGATTGCGCGAAGTTGCGCATTGAGCGCCCACTCGCCCGTCTACAGCGAGTACCTGCCCACGATGGATACTAGTGCGCACTCACGCCAATCGCAAACCCCTCGTGCTTTGCATCAACGCCGGCAAGCCACGCCAGCGGCACGATGGCGCCGCAAGAGCCACTACCTGTCGCACATGCGCGAACACCCGGTGTTGTTGTGTTGGCCGCCACCCATCAGATCCAGACCGCCCCAAACCGCTTGCTGGCACGTCTTTTCCGGCCCGATAAATTTCTCCCCCAGGCCCCGCCTGCGTTTGCGGGCGATCTGCAATGGCATGGCCTGCCTTGGCACACTCCATGCATTTGTACCTCCCGAGCGCAGCACAGATGCTCAACCCAAATGAACCAAAGTCCCAATCGCTCCCAAGGAGAACTGCCATGACT
>NZ_JBFTOQ010000100.1:0-5165 GCF_056398045.1 Cupriavidus sp. 05L411
CAGGCCGCTTCCGCCAAGGACACCCTCGCCGGCGACAAGTACGGCTATGAATTCCGCACCTCGGTCCCCGCCGACAAGTACGGCTACGACTTCCGCGCAACCGACGCCTTCACCGACGGCGCACGCAGCGGCAAGCTGGATACCTTCACTGAAGGCGCCCGCATCGCCGGCCTGGACCGCTCGGGGGTTTCGGCTTCGCCGGCTCGCGGATTCGATGCCTACACCGATGGCGCACGCAGCGGCAAGGTTGATGTCTTCACCGAAGGCGCCAACGCCTGATGCCGTACCCGCAACTGGCCACCCGCCGCGACACCGCCTGAGATGCGGTGTCGCGATAGCGACAATGCCAGTCGCGTAAAAGACCGCCCCCCTCCTGCGCACCTGAAGAGGGTTCCCGGTCTGCCGTCAGTGCTGCGCTCCCGCACTGGCTTCGGCGGCAGCCCGAACCGCGAAGAGCCGGTCTGCGTCTGCGGATAATCTATCCTTCCGTGCGTCCGAAGCGATAGCTGGCTCCGCCGTCGCCAGCTCCTAGGCGTCTCGATCGTCCGCCAGGCTAGCGGAATTGCGCCGCTTCAGCGTGCCGATGAACGTGGCCCAGGCGAAGGGACGCGGATCGGCCAGCATGCTCATGGCGCGCGCGTAGTCGAGGGTCAGGCCCGGCGTCCACGCCATCGTCGCGGCGCGCTTGCGTAGATGCGCCGCGACCCACAGTTCAGGAGTCAGTACCAGGCGCAACAACGGCCACCACCCGTCCAGCCGCGTCCATACGCGCGCGCCGGCGCCTTCCAGCGCGGCATCGAGCGCCCGTGCCACTGTACTTGAGCAGTTGCGGTGGGTCAGGTTGTACGTGGTGTCACGCTGATAGGCATCCCAGAATTCGCGCAGGCGCTGCGCGTCGTAGTTGCGGATGCGCACCTGCACCGTCGACGGACACCACGCTTTCGATTCGGTCGGATAGTCGGGTTGGAAAGTGCCAGGTACGTCGTTCTCGCGCGTGGCGCGCAGCAGTCGGGTGAAATCGTCGGGCGCGCGGTCGATCTCGACCGCCGGGTAGAGGCTGATGTAGACGCCTTCTGGCGATTCCAGTGCCGCGTGGCCGGTGGAGATCACGCCATTCCGGTCCACCGCGGCGATATAGCGGTCGATGATCGGCTGGCGGCGCGCTTCGGTCTTTGCCGATCCCACCGGTGTCCAGACGTGCACGGTCAGCGCGTGTTCGTTGGCTGCGGGCGGGCCGCTCCATGTCGTGAGTCGCTGGTCCGCATCATCAGCCGAGCCGGCTTCCGATGTGCCAGGCAGTCCCGGATTTCCGGTCAGCCTGCGCACGCGCGATGCGAGCAGCAGCATGTTCCAGCCACCGAAAAGCAGGCCAAGGCCCACGCAGTAGGGCACGGTGCCCGCGTAGTGCGTCGGGTAGGGCTGGACAAAAAAGATCGCCACTGCAATCTCGACGATGCCGCCGGCCATCGCCAGCCGCCACGTACGAAAGCGCACCAGGCGTGCCGATGCCACCTGCAGCAGTCCGTCGGCCAGAAACAGCAGACCGAACAGCAGCGACAGGATCATGTGGCCATGGTGATGGCCGGCCAGCACGAGGATCGCCGCCACGCTGAACGCCATACCCTTGACATAGCGCAGCGTGCGCTGGCCGCCCATTCCGGTCCACGCCACCGCCATGGTAGCCAGCCCTTCGAGCAGCAGCAGCCATGCAAACGGCTCGATCGGGAAATCGAGCCGGCCATCGAGTGCGTCGATAAACAGCGCACCTCCAGTGATCACGCTGATGGCTCCGGCCCAAGCCAGCGCGCGCCATCGCATACGCAAGTAATCCACGCCAAGCAGAAGCATCAGCAGGCGAACCATCGGGAATCTCCAGAGCGTGTCAACGGAATGCTAGTCGGATTCTACCGTCGGATTGCCGGTCCATAGGCTTTTGCAGCCGCATTCCGATTGTCCACAATCGCCGTATAGATGGCGCGAGGGTGTTCTCCGCAGCGCCATCATTCCAGTTTGTGGAATTAACAAATCCCGCCAACGCCATTCCCCAGTACCAGCCGCCGGCATCACAATGCGCTTTGCGCAAAGCAGCGCAGGCACCTGGCTCGTCCGCCAGCCCTCGTCCCCGTTGCACCACCCCCACAAAAAAACATGAGAACCATCACGATCAACGGTAAGCCGCAAAAGATCGACCTGCCCGATGACGCCCCGCTGCTATGGGCGGTGCGCGATCACCTCGGCCTGACCGGCACCAAGTTTGGCTGCGGCATGGCCCTGTGCGGCGCCTGCACCATGCATCTGGACGGCCAGCCGATCCGCTCCTGCGTGACCCCGATCTCGGCGGTGGCCGGCAAGAAGATCACCACCATCGAGGGCTTGTCGGCCGACAAGATCGGGCAGGCCTTGCAGGCAGCGTGGGAGGAATTCGGCGTGCCGCAGTGCGGCTACTGCCAGGCGGGGCAGTTGATGTCCGCCACCGCGCTGCTGCACACCAACCCGCACCCGAGCGAAGAAGACATCGACGGGGCCATGAGCGGTAACATCTGCCGCTGCGGCACCTATACGCGCATCCGCGCCGCCATCCAGCACGTTGCCAAATCGAACGTGGCTGCAAAGCCGTCTGCCCAGCCGACGGGCAAGAGGAGTGCCAAATGAGCACGCTGCAATCTGCCGGGCGCCGCACCTGGCTCAAAAGCATGGGCGCCCTCGCCGGCCTGACGTTGACTGTTGGCCTGGACGGCATCGTGCTGGCAGCGGATGAGCCCAAGAAGTACGGCCGCGACGGCATGCCGGGCGGTGCCGTGGATAGCCCGCTGGTGTTCCTCTCCATTGCCGAAGATGGCAAGGTAAGCATCGTCTGCCACCGCTCCGAGATGGGGCAAGGCGTGCGCACCAGCCTGCCGATGGTGGTGGCCGACGAGCTCGAAGCCGACTGGGCGCAGGTGCTGGTGGTGCAGGCGCCCGGCGATGAAATCCGCTACGGCAACCAGAACACCGACGGCTCGCGCAGCGTGCGGCATTTCTTCGAGCCCATGCGGCGCGTAGGCGCAAGTGCGCGGATGATGCTGGAAGCTGCTGCCGCCGCCCGCTGGAATGTGCCGGTAAGCGAAGTCCAGGCGCGCAACCACGCCGCGGTCCACGTGCCGAGCGGCAAGAGCCTTGGCTTTGGTGCGCTGGCAAAGGATGCCGCGCGCCTGCCCGTGCCTGCGGCCGCCAGCCTCAGGCTGAAGGATCCGGCCCAATTCCGCTATATCGGCAAGGACAGCACGCGCAGCATCGATGGCCACGACATCGCCACTGGCCGCGCGCAGTACGGCATCGACGTGCGGCTCGACGGCATGCTGTACGCCGTCATCGCGCGCCCGCCGGTGTTCGGCGGCAAGCTCGCCGGCGTTGACTCCACGCAGGCGATGAAGGTGCCTGGCGTGATCAAGGTGGTGGAACTGCCCGGCAGCCCCGCGCCCGCCCTGTTCAACCCACTGGGCGGCGTGGCGGTGATCGCCACCAATACCTGGTCGGCCATCAAGGGCCGCGAGGCGCTGAAGCTGCGCTGGGACGATGGCCCCAACGCCAGCTACGAGTCCGGTGCGTTCCGTGCCGCGATGGAAAAGGCCGCAAGCCAGCCCGGCAAGGTGGTGCGCAACCAGGGCGACACGATGGCCGCCCTGTCCGGCCCCGGCAAGCGCATCGCCGCGCAGTATTACCTGCCGCATATCGCGCACGCCACGATGGAGCCCCCGGTTGCCACGGCGCGCATCGCCGATGGCAAGTGCGAAGTCTGGACGTCGGTCCAGGCGCCGCAGGCCACGCGCGAGACCGTGGCCGGGCATCTCGGCCTGAAACCGGAGGACGTCACGGTGCACGTGACGCTGCTGGGCGGCGGCTTTGGCCGCAAGTCCAAGCCGGACTTCGCCGCCGAGGCCGCGCTGCTGTCCAAGGCCATGGGCGGCAAGCCGGTCAAGGTAACCTGGACGCGCGACGACGACCTGCATCACGACTACTTCCACACCGTCTCCGTCGAGCACATGGAAGCCATGCTCGGCGCCGACGGCAAGACGCAGGCGTGGCTGCATCGCACCGCCGCCTCCACCATCACGTCGACCTTCGTGGCCGGCGCGAAGAACGAAGCCACGTTCGAGCTTGGCATGTCGGCGGTGAATATGCCATTCGACATCCCCAACGTGCGCGTGGAAAACCCCGAAGTGGAGGCGCACACCCGCATCGGCTGGTTCCGCTCGGTGTCCAACATCCCCCACGCCTTCGCCGTGCAATCGTTCGCGGCCGAACTGGCGGCGGCAGCCGGGCGCGATCATCGCGACTACCTGCTGGCGCTGCTCGGCCCGGACCGGCGCATCGACCCGACGCAGCTGTCCGATACCTGGAACTACGGCGAATCGCCACAGCAGTACCCGCTTGATATCGGCCGCCTGCGCGGCGTGATTGAACTGGCCACGCACGAAGCTGGCTGGGGCAAGACGCTGCCGAAGGGACGCGGGCTGGGGCTGGCTGTCTGCTACAGCTTCGTGACCTACGTGGCGGCAGTGGTCGAAGTGGTGGTGGCCGATGACGGCAGCATCAGCGTGCCGCGCATCGACATGGCGGTGGACTGCGGCGCCCAGGTCAACCCGGACCGCATCCGCTCACAGGTGGAAGGCGCCTGCATCATGGGCATCAGCCTGGCCACCACGGGCGAGATCACCTTCAAGGACGGGCGCGCCCAGCAGGACAACTTCCACCAGTACGAGGTGATGCGCGCGCCCTCGGCGCCGCGCCAGATCCATGTGCATCTGGTGCCGGGCAAGTTCGACGCACCGCTTGGCGGCGTCGGCGAGCCGGCCGTGCCGACCATTGCGCCTGCGCTGTGCAATGCGATCTTTGCGGCTACCGGCAAGCGCATCCGCGCGCTGCCGATCCGGGAGCAGTTGAAGAAGGCTTGAGGCCTGGCCTGAATCGCGGGGCGTTGGGTTTCGCGCTCCGCAATTCACATTTCATTTTGCAAACGTGATCGCGCAAAATCGCAGCCATAAAAGCAAAACCCCCCAGTACTTTCGTACTGGGGGGTTTCAAGGGAGAGCCTGGCGATTACCTACTTTCACACGGGTATCCGCACTATCATCGGCGTGGAGTCGTTTCACGGTCCTGTTCGGGATGGGAAGGGGTGGTTCCAA
>NZ_JBFTOQ010000101.1:0-4723 GCF_056398045.1 Cupriavidus sp. 05L411
GGATCGACGAATTGTTCGAGCAAGAGCGTGAAACGCAGTACACGCGGGAGTTATTGTTCTCGACGACGGTGGAAATCATGTCGCTGGTCGCCGTGGGGCTGCGCCCGTCGGTGCATGCGGCAGCCAAGGCCAGTCCGGCGCTGCCGGTTGCGATGTTGCCGAACTTCAGGCAAGAGCACGCTGCCACTCGTTATCGCCGCAAGATGTGATGGCCGGCTTGCCAGGTTTTGGCGCTACTAGCCGCGAGCGGGCATCGCCACGTACGCGCATACGTAGAAGTCCGTTTGGTTCGAACCGTTAAATCACTTTCTCCTCGGCCAATCCAGCCGAGGCAGAACCTGGTTCGAGTACCTTCGATACGGTGGAGAACTGTGGATACATCCTTGTGCAAACGCCCTGAGCATGTCAGTGAACGGGGAGCAGGATTCGGGTTAGATCAGCAGCCTCGCTTACTGATTGCAGCAAGGACCACCCGCGGTGCCGGCACCCATTGGACGGGTTGGCTCGCTGGTGGGCTGTAGTCACCAGGCAACGTTCGCGCTCTGGTTCGTGGCGCGGTTTGGCGTGACACCCTGGGGCTGGCGGGCCGCGAACTTGAAACGACAGTTCGTTTGATTGAAGACGAGAGGTCGCATCAAAGTCGGATCCTGTTAGAGGCCGGCACCAACGGCCGCTTGCCGCCTTTCAGCGAACACTTGACGGCCCAGCGCCGGATGCCCGCTTATCAGCGATAGTGTTGAGAAACTCTGTAGACCCCATTTCCGGCGAGATTTCAGGGGTACCCGAACCCCCAACCGATCGACGATCGTGCAATACAGGCCGATCTGAGAGGTCGGAAACCCGCAGGCCTGGTCTGCTCAGATGGCAGATTGAGTTTTTCAACACTATCGACCAGGAGCAGACATCTGAAAAGCATCAGTCTGAAGCTACTGGACTTGGAGCTCCAGCGCGGCGGGCAAAAGTCATGGGACTCGGTTTACAGTGAGGCTTCTCGCGGCCGGAGACGCCATGCGGTGTCTAGATTGGCACAGTCTTTCAGAGGCGGTACAGACTGCCGAAGCCAGCGCCGTCCACCGGCGTGCCGTCCGTGCAGCCGGCCATCGGCAAGCCCTGCGACCATCCTGCTGCCAAGACCTGCACGTCACGGATGGGATCGGACGCCTTGACGCGCTCATTGCGAATGCGGCAGGTTTCAGGATCAGTGGCAAACAGACCGCGCGCGAAGACTCGACCCTGCTCGGCCAGCTTCGCGGTCTTCGGCCCGCGGATCTCCGCGAAGCGCAGCAAGGCTTCATCGAGGCCGCCGTCCGTCCCATCCAGGCACTGAGCCAGATGCCAAGCGTCTTCCAACGCCTGACAAGCGCCCTGGCCCGATGTCGGCAATGGCGCGTGCGCCGCATCCCCCACGAGCAGCACATTAGCCCGGCTCCATGTGTGCTGCGGCTCCAAGTCGTGCACGGCAATCAGTCGGATGGCGTGCGCCGGCGTCGCCTGGATGATGCGGGCGACAGGCTCCGGCCATCCCGCGAACAGATCCTCAATCTCCTTGCGCATATCCGCTGCTGGCGTCGCCCCAGGCAATGGCCGCGCCTGCGCCGCCGCCCAGTAGACCAACTCCGGCCGGACCGCCACGCAACCGAAGCGATCGCCCGAACCCCAATAATCCTGAATCGCGATATCGCTCACCAACGCACTCTCTCCCTGCGCCACACCTATCCAGTTCACAAAGCCCTGATAAACCGGCGTGTTGTCGCCCGCGACGAACCCGCGTGCCACCGAGTCCATGCGGCCATCGGCGCCGATAAGCAGATCTGGACGGATGCTCACCCCGTTCTCGAACCGCGCCACGGCCTTGCCGCTAGCCTCCAGGTCGATCACCACCGCCCGATGCCCGAATTCCACCTGGATCCCGGCCTGTGCCGCATGGTCCAGCAGTACCGCCTGCAAGTCCCGGCGCAAAATCGTATGGGTCGGATATCCCATTATCTGGTCCAGCAGCGCAATATCGATGCCCCCCAACGAATTGCCCGCAGCGTCCTGGCGGCGCATTGCCACTGGCCGGCCGCCCGCTGCCGCGATGTCTTGCAGCAGCCCCAGTTCCTGCAGCACAAAGCCAGCGTTGGGCCAGAGCGTCACGCCAGCCCCCATGGTCGCCGGCCCCGCCCGGCGCTCATATACCCGGGGACTGTACCCCCGCTTGCGCAAAGCAAGCGCCACGCTCAAGCCTGCAATTCCGCCGCCAAGTATTCCGATTTCCACGCTGAAGCTCTCCTATTCAATCCGTCCCGACGCGCCGCCGGCGGCGACCCATCGGACGAGACGGCATCTTAGATTCCGCCAATATGGAGGAACTAGTATGTAAAAATGGGCAACTTTCATACCTTAATCGGGATAATGATGCGCAATGCCCTCGACCTGAATACCGTCCGTGTCTACGTGGCGGTCGTCGATGAACAAAGCTTTGCCGGCGCGGCGCGCCTGCTGGCCCTGCCATCATCTAACGTCAGCCGCCACGTCGCCTCGCTGGAACGCAGACTGGGCGTCCGCTTGCTGGAACGCAGCACCCGCCACCTGCGCATGACGGAAGCCGGCAGGCTGCTCTACGAACGCGCAAAACCCTTGCTCAACGCCTTGCTTTCCACCGAGGAAGAACTCGGCGCGGTGCAGCGTGAACTGCGGGGCCCCCTAAGGATGTGCATGCCAGGCGAAGCGCCAAGGCTGCTAGCTCCTATCCTGGCCGAATTCTGTAGCCTCCATCCCGGCGTCGAACTGGAATGCGACACGCGCCTGACCGGTCTGGAAGCGCTCCGGGAAGACGTGGACCTCTCCATCGTCTTCCATCGTGGGCGCCAGGATGACAGCACCTTTATCACCCGCGAACTCGCTACGCTGCCCAGCATTGTGGTCGCGGCGCCCGCCCTGCTAGCCAAAGCTGGAATACCACGCCAAGTGCGCGAACTTAAGTCCTTGCCTTGCATCACCACCCTGAGCGCGTTGAAGGGCCAGCCCTGGCAGTTTCTCGACGCCACAGGCGAAATCGTGAAGGTATCTGTGCGTAGCCGCTATCGTGTCAACAGCGGAGAACTTGCATTGGCGGGCGCGCGGCAAGGCATCGGCTTCGCGATAGTGGCGGCCTATCCATGCCAGGAAGATCTTGCCGCGGGCCGATTGCGGGAAGTGCCGCTGGACCTGTGCCCTGCGCCGCTGCAATTGCTTGGCGCGTACAGCCACCGGCATTCCGTGACTGCGCGAGTTCGGGCGTTGCTGGAATTGATCCAGGTGCGGTTGGAACGCGTGGGGAGCGGTTCAAGATGAAAGTCGAATTGAGGGACGCGCCCGAATAGCCGAGTGTCTGCTCCGGGCAGTCGAACTCGGCCGTCGGCCCCATTCCAGCGCCAAGCTGTCAGTGCGGCACCTAACACCCACCCCTTTCAAGGTGATTAGACGACACGTCCAGCCTTGATGACACGGGCGGTAGAAACGTGCCGCCGTGCTACGCATCCGGCCACATAGCCTTTCTTCTTCGGCGCTTTCGGTCCCCGCGTATGTTTGCGCATCGCGCGGGGATCAACGTGCGTCGCCATCTTGAGCAACTCGCGACCGAGCTGAGCTGGGGTGAGGAGGTCATAGGCCTGCCACACCTCGGGCGGCACCGCGATCATCATGCCGGCATAAGTTGCCCGGATTTCGCTGGCGAGGTAATACGGTGAGAGCTCGATGTCGCTGGTATCCAGCTCATGCCGGATTCTCACCGCAGTCGCAATCATGCTCAGTACGTTATACGCCAGCGCCGCCACGCCGAAGGCCAGCGGCGCCGCGCGCGGTTGGCTCAACGAACGAATCTCACTGTTGAGCACCGATTCCAGCCGCTGAAACATATTCTCTATGCGCCAGCGTCGCCGGTATAGCCGGGCGACGGCCTCGGCCGTCAGATGGGCGGACGGGACATTGGTCAGCAGGCGGATGACGGTGTCACCATCCTCGGTGGCGCCATCCAGATGCAGCTCGATGCGCCGCAGCACCAGCGGCGCGTTCGATTCATCTGGGATGCTGACCGCTTGCTCGTACACGATGCCGGTTTCGACCCGGCCCATTTCGCGTAACGGCTCCAGCTCGCTGGGGCTCGGATTGCGGCCGTGCTCCCGCACGATGAAGGCGCTGCCGCGACGCTGCCACCCGGCAAGAATCGCCCGGGTGCTGAAGTTGCGATCGGCGATCCACAGTTCGGCCGGCTGGGCCGATGCGAGCAGGGTTTCCATGATGGCCCGCTCCTGGGCGTGCGCATCTTCACAGGGCACCAGATCGACGATCATCGCCGTGTCCGGGTCATAGACCACCAATGACTGCCCTGGCAAGGCCGCACCCCGAAACCCCCGCAATGGTTTCAGGCGCATTTCGCTCGCCGGCAAATGGCTGCCATCCACGATGCGCAGGCGATAGCCATTCACCGATGGCGGCTGCTTGCGCAACATCGGTTGCACGACCGGCCCCAACCGCTGCGCACTGCCTTGCACCAGGGCACGAACCAGCCCCGGCCCGGTCCGGCTGAGCTTGTCGTACAGCGCGGTGATGGAAACCGGCAGCGCCGGACTGGCCTTGGCTGCCGCATGCACCGACGGGCGCAGCCCCACGGCGACCAGCGACATGATTTCCACCGTCGTCGAGAACAATAACTCCCGCGTGTACTGCGTTTCACGCTCTTGCTCGAACAATTCGTCGATCC
>NZ_JBFTOQ010000102.1:0-4719 GCF_056398045.1 Cupriavidus sp. 05L411
TCAGGCAGCCATGGCCATGTCCAGTTCAGGCAGGGGGATTTCCTGCGCGACATAGTCGTGATAGAGGGCGGTGGTGTAGAGCAGGCGCATCTGGGCACCGATCTCGCAGATCTTGAGGCAGCGCTGCTGCAGCTCCGGGGTGTTGGCGTGTTCCAGCACGATCTGGTAGCCGCGTTCGCCGTGGATTTCATCGGAAACGATATGCAGGTCGAAGAATTCGACTTCCTCGTCGGTGAAGTTGTACTTGTCGCGCAGGGTGGGGGTCTGCTTGCGGTAGATCGACGGCACTTGGGATTCCAGGCCAACGACCAGGCCGGCGACGGCCACGACGGGGTCTTCGCGCATGGCTACCGCGTAGCACCAGCTTTGCAGGCCACGGGTGGTGGGCGACATGTTGTCGGGGTCGACCACGCGCTCGCGGGTGGTGCCGCAGGCTTCGGCAAAGCGGATCAGGAGGTCGGTGTGGCGGTCGCCGCCGATTTCTTCCTCATACATATTGGCTAGCAGGAAGTCCTTGGCTTCGGTGAAGCGGTCGGGGGTGCGGGCGTAGATGTAGGCGAGGTAGTCGGCGAAGGGGCCGACGTAGTGATAGTGGTTCTCGGCCCAGCGGGCGAGGTGGTCGCGGGAGAGTTTGCCGCTGGCCCAGGCCACGCTGAAGGGGGCTTTGTTGGCGCTTTTGCCCTTGATGGCGTTTTCAAGGGCGGCACGGAAATCATCACGGTTCATCAGTTCGGCCATCGGGGGCTCCTGGGGATACGAGTTCAGGGTTGTGGGGGACTGCGTGGCCGCACCACGTAACGTGAGTCAAGCGGCTCTGGCTTCACCCGCGGCCTCGATCTGCCGGTAGGCGAAGCCCGCCAGCGCCACATCCTCCAGCCCCACGCCCACGGACTTGTAGATCAAGATGTCCGTGTCATTGCCGCGCGGCTTCACGCTGCCGGTCACCACATCGGCTAGCTCGACGACCTTGTCGGCCGGCAGCACGGCGGGATCCGCCAGCACGATGTCCCCGGCCTCGCGCATGGATTGGGGGCGCCACTCCACTACCAGCCGGGCCGCGCGGGAGAGCGCCACGTCGTCCAGCTCGCGGGTGTGCGGCAGGCTCGACCCGATGGCCGCGACGAAGGCGCCGGGCTTGAGGGAATGGCCGGAGAACAACGGCGTGGTGGAGCGCGAGGCGGTGACCACGATGTCGGCCTGGGCCACGGCCTGGTCCGGCTCGGCAAGGTCGACCGGGATGCCGCACTGCCGCGCCAGGCGCTCGGGCATGGCGGCATCGGCATACGGGTCGGACAGCAGGATGCGCTTGAGCGGCAGGGCGGCGGCGAGCTGGCGGGCATGCTGCACGCCTTGCGTGCCGGCGCCGAACAGCGCCAGCACTTCGGCTCCCGGCCGCGCCAGGTACCGGGCGGCCAGCACCGAGCAGGCAGCCGTGCGCAGCCGGGTGATCGCGCCCGCATCGAACGATGCCAGCGGCCGGCCGTCCTCGGTGGAGAAGATCAGGATGACAAAGGAAAACTGTCCCTTGATGGTGGTGTAGACCTTGGCGCCGGCCACCTGCTGCTCGGGAATCACCGCGCCCAGCGTGGACAGCTTGACGCCGCCGGCCTCGGTACGGATACGCTCCTGCATGGCGGCCTTGCCTTGGCCGAAGCTGCGGAAAGCGTCCAGCATCACTTGCTGGGCGTCAGCGGGGCTGACGTGGCGGTCGATCATCTCATCGGTGATATGCAGCATGGTCTATTTCCTGGCGTGGCGGGAATGGAGGGGAGCGTAGGGTCTAAGGTGAGGCGGGAAGAGGCGTCAGGCGGGCAGGGCGAGCTTGACCAGCACGCCAATGGCGCCGGCCGTGCACAGCGCCAGCAGCAGCTTGCGCACGGCCTTGGCCGAAAAGCGGTTCTTGAGGTGATTGGACACCGCAAAGCCGATCAGCAGCATGGGCGACAGGCTCAGGCTGAGCCACAGGTCCACCAGCCCGAAACGGCCGGCGGCAGCCAGCATGGCTAGCGAAAACGCCGCGCCGGCGCACAGGATGCAGCCGATGGTGGCGCGCAATTGCGGCGGCGGCAGGTGCTGCATGACGATGGCAAAGGGCGGCGCGCCCGCCGAGGTGACCGTGCCCATGAAGCCAGAGGCGGCACCCGCCACCGCCATGTTCAGGCCGGATGCCTGCACCCGCCAGCCCAGCAGGCTCAGCGCCACCGCAGCCAGGATCGACAGCGCGAACACCAGCGCCAGCACTTCGGCCGGCAGTTGCGTCATCGCCGCCACCGCCACCACCGTGCCCGCCGCACGGCCAGCCAGGGCATTGCCCGCCGTGCGCCAGGCAATGGCACGGAACTCGCGTATCGCACCCAGCAACGAGACCAGCCCGCCCATGGCCAGCAAGGGGCCTGGGGCCAGTTGCGGGAAAAACAGCACGGCCACCGGCGCCGACACCATCGAGAAGCCGATCCCGCCTACGCCTTGCAGGCAGGCGCCGCACAGGATCAGCGCACCCATCAGGCCGAATTGCCAGGCGGTGGTGCCGGCGGGAAGAAGGGTGGAAAGTGTCATGGCGGCTTGGATTGGAGTCACGGATCGCACTCTGCGCCATCGGTGATGGCATCCTGATGATGCGACAAATTGGTATACAGTCTACATAAAATTCAAATGAAAGACATCTGGAATCGGCCGAATGGACGCCGCTGGCTCGCAAAAGGTGCCTGTCATCCCTGTTTTGGCGCGAAAAAATAAGGGTTTGCACCAGATTGGGTGGATTCCCTAGTCCCGGTAGATTTCGCTTGTTTTGATGCAGATCAAGAATATAGTATACGTTCATGGGGCGCCCATAACCCCACAAGACAAAAACGATGGTCTCTACAGATAAAGATCCAAGGGGAATACATGCAACACGAAGCGGTGATTGGCGCAGCACACTGGATCTACCTGGCGGGCGTGGCAGTGATCGTCCTGACCATGATCCTGCGGGCCAATGTGGTCGTGCCGTCGATTCTGGGTACGTTTCTGGTGGTGTTCGCGCTGACCGGTAGCCCGGTCTCGGCGCTGGGAGGCATTTTTTCGGCAAGCCTGGTGGCGGCCAAGGAGTTGTTCAACATCTTCCTGGTCATCGCTTTCATGACGGCGCTGCTCAACTCGCTGAAGACGCTGCGCTCGGATATCCGCATGGTGGAGCCGTTCCGGGTGGTGATGAAAAACGGCCATTCCGCGTTCTTTATCCTGGCCGGCATTACCTACGTGATTTCGCTGTTCTTCTGGCCCACGCCGGCGGTGCCGCTGGTCTCGGCCATCCTGCTGCCGGCAGCGATCGCGGCCGGCCTGCCGCCGCTGGCGGGCGCCATGGCCATCGCGATTGCTGGGCAGGGCATGGCGCTGTCGTCCGACTATGTGATTGGCGTGGCGCCTGGGATCAGCGCCAAGGCAGCCGGCGCCGCGGTCAGCGCGGTGGTGGTCGCCGATCGCGCGCTGGTGCTGTCGATCATTACCGGCGCCATCGCGCTGACCCTGGCCTATCTGTCGATGCGCAAGCACATCGTGCCTGCCAGCGGCGCCTTGCTGATCCATTGGCAAGCGCGCGCGGGCGGCGCCGTGGAAAAGGCCGAGCACGCGGGCACCTTCGACAAGGCCGAGATCGCGCGCGGCACCGAGCACGACGAGCCGCTCGTCACCGATGCCAACATCGAGCGCAGCCTGGCCATGCTGGCGCTGCGCCGCGTCAAGTGGTCCAAGTGCTTCGCGGTGGTGACGCCGCTGGCCTTCCTGGCGGTGGTGGCCGTGATGGTGCTGCCGAAGATGGGTTCGGGCCTGCCGGAGTTGAAGGGCGGCGATGCGGCCGCGCTGGTTGGCGGCGTTGCGGCGCTGCTGATGATGCTGGCCACGCTGGCGGCGGAAGGCCCGCGCAAGATGCTCGATGTGTGCCCCGAGCACATCACCGATGGCTTTGTCTTCGCCTTCAAGGCCATGGGCTCGGTGCTGCCAATCGCCGGCTTTTTCTTTGTTGGCGCCGGCGAGACCGCGGCGCAGATCCTGGGCGTCAGCGCCGACAAAGCACCCAGCCTGCTGTTCGAACTGATCCAGGCTTACCAGCACATGATTCCGGATAACCATGTGCTGGTGGCGTTCGGCGTGCTGCTGGTGGGCATGATCACTGGTATCGACGGCTCGGGTTTTGCCGGCCTGCCGCTGACCGGCACGCTGGCCGGCGCGTTGGGCCCGGTGGTGGGCTTCGATTCCGCCACGCTGGCGGCAATCGGGCAGATGGGCGCGGTGTGGACGGGCGGCGGCACGCTGATTGCATGGTCCTCCCTGATTGCGGTGGCCGGATTTGCCCGGGTGCCGGTGCTCGATGCGGTGCGCGCCTTGCTGTTGCCGGTGCTGATCGGGCTGTGCGTATCCACCGTTTGCGCCATGTTCCTCTGGCGCTGAACCTGTTGCATTGAGCCGCCAGGAGCGAGGCCATCCGTGCCTCGCTTTTTTTATTCCTGAGGCGCGAATACCTTCTTCACAAAAACAGTAGATAGTATACAATCTACATCAGGGTATCGGATGGCACGGATAAAGCCACCCGGACCACGCCACGCAGTCCCCCACAACCCTGAACTCGTATCCCCAGGAGCCCCCGATGGCCGAACTGATGAACCGTGATGATTTCCGTGCCGCCCTTGAAAACGCCATCAAGGGCAAAAGCGCCAACAAAGCCCCCTTCAGCGTGGCCTGGGC
>NZ_JBFTOQ010000103.1:0-3413 GCF_056398045.1 Cupriavidus sp. 05L411
GCAACTGATGACCGGCATGACACCGTGGCCCATCGTTCTCGCCTCCGCCACATCGAGCAGGTAGACCGGGGCGGACCAGCGCAGCAATTCGGCGATGCGCGCCAGGCGCATTCCATCGGGATGGGCGCCACGGCGCTGCGCCTGCAGATTCATCTCACTATCCGTAGTGAGAATCACCGCGTCCACCGGACGGCGGCGGCGTAGTCGGTAGAGTTGCTTGRGCCAGTCGGCGTCCGGCCAGCCCTCCTTGTTGGCGTTGCTCCATAGCAACACCGCGTCGGGGGTGATCAGCCAGCCTTGTTCTGCCAGTTCGGGCAGGAGGCGGGCGATGGCGGCGTCGTCGCCGGTGAGCAGCAGCCAGGGCTGGCGGTAGCGCCAGCGCAGGCCGTGCGTGGCACGCAGTTGGGATCTGAGTTCGGCGAACCGCTCGTCGCCGACCGTCGCTGGCGTCGCCGTCGCTTCGCCGCGTTTGAACGGCTTTAACGCGTGCCTGTAGATAATTGTCCAGGCAGAATAAAGCGGTGCGTAGAGAAAAAAGAGTACACATGCAAGCAGGCTAATACCAACCAATACCCAAGCACGACGCAAACTGTCATCGAGGTGCCAAGTATCCCCCGCAAGAAAAACGAGCAACACCAGCAACAGGCATGTCGCAATAACAAATGTCAGGTAGCCGACAGGACGGTGGACTGGTTCAATGCGGTTCATACGTGTCATACCGGGGTGGTGGGTTCGGGGGGCGACCGGACGATCAGGAAACAAGGTTGCTCGCCGGCATCGCCGGCTACGAGTTGGGCCTGCCCGGTGCGCGAGGCGTGTTCTGCGGCGAGAGCGACGCCCAGCCAGCCTGATGCGATGCCAGTGTGGCCTAGCGCCGCATCAACATCTGACCCGGTGGGCACGCCTGCGGCCCTTGGCGCGCGCGACACATCACTTGCCCGCGGCGACAATTCGCTGGCGATCAGGTCGCGGCCGGCCCTGCCAAGGCCGCTATGCCATACCACTTGAATGTCTTCCGGCACGCACGCGCCCCACTGGATGGCGGTCGAGAGCACGGTCCAGTCAGGACATGCTGCGGTAACGACCGGACGATGAACCGAGATGGGCAAAAGATCAGTCTTGTCTGGTCTTGCAGGCCCGTCTTTCAGCAGTAGCGCGACTGCCGCTTCGCCAGTTGACTCCAGCACCAGATCGCGCAATTGGACGGCGACAATGAGGGCGTATTGCGGGCTGCCCTGGACAAGTAACTGATCAAGCCAGTCATCGAGCACCATCAGCCCTTTCTCGGCGTGAACCCGCGTCGCGCTCAGGAGTCTCCCCTCGAATCTCGCGCCAGCACGCGCCCACGCGGATTCAGCTTCGCCTGCCGCCTGCTCGTCTGCGACATACAGCCAGACAACGATCTTCGCCCTCGCAGGTGCGGCCTCGATAGGGACCTCCAGTCTTGCCAGCAGTTGCCTAAACAGTGAGACGAGCAGGTCCCCCCTACTGTCGAACGGCGACGCGGGCAATTTGGTATGTCGAAGGACTTCCTGGGTGTCGCGAACGGCTTCGGCCTCAATGCATTGTTCGCCGCTGGCGATGCGCAGGGCAATGTCGTTGTCGCCCATCGGGGTGATATAAGCGCTCGCGAGCAATGCGAGAGGGCGCTGTGCGAACGCCGTATTGTGGTCAATCACCATCTGCCGTACGTCATTCCTAGCCTGAGTCCGCACGGCGGGCATTTCATGGAAAAAATGCAGACGCACAGCCAGCACAATGGCACACAACAAAGACGGGACCGCGAACATCCACGCCCAGAACTTCCAATCCTGAGTGGCCACACCCTGGGGCCAGAGCGCTAGCGTCAGCGAGACTGCACAAGCGATGAAGGCAATGAAGATCATCGTCCACACAATCACGCATGGCGGGCGAAGCTGGATCTCGGCTCGATCTGGCAGATTGACGAAGTCTACTGGCACGGCTTAAGCGATCCCATACTGACTCAACGACGACAGTAGTACGCAACCGCATTGCGCTCTCATGCCGTGGAATGCGACCGGCACCCCCCGATCCGTGAACGTCGAACTACCTTCGACAATCGGATTGGTGCCATGTCCCTGCCGGGGACACCGAACCAGATCGCCAACTCGCGCGACCTTCCGGCCAGCAAAACTCATCGTATCGGACCCTGTAATCACTTCACCGTCGTGATCGGTACGATCACCGATGCGGATAATGCCTCTGATCATAAATATCTCCTACGGTCCGAGAATGACTTTTTTTCCAGTTTCACGCTCGATCTTGAGCGGCAGGTAGATGTGGAAGTACACCGTACGCAGGACTAGATAGCCGAGAATCCATTGCGAGAGCGGGAAGGAAAGAAACGACAAAACAAGGAACATTGCGTGCGGCCCCGATGACTGAGGGACGATCTTTAGCACAATTATGCAAATTCCACCCAACAATGGACCAAACATCGACACTAGCCAGAAATGAGCTCGCGTAAATGGGTTGCGCTGAGGCAAGCGCGCGACTATTCCGTCCGCCTTCGCCCCCCAATAGATAACGCGCTCCGCCTCTTCAATATAAAGCGTCTCTCTCAACCGGAATTCTTCGTCTTTTTTCACGTAGTCGACCCAAACCAATGACATCCAAAAAATAGTGCCTAACAAAAAAAAAGTTAGCGCGAATACGCGCTCAATAAAAGGCATTGGTGCAAATCCAAAGTAGACGAACGAACATGAACCAAGCGCGAACCAGAATGCCACCCCAGCGAGCGTTGCCGCGCATCCCTCGTACCACATACGGGATGAATTTCTATTTGTTAAATAGTGCACAAAAATGAGAGATGAAGACGCTAATTGAATCGCCATCGAAATCTTCCATGGCAATTCCGATCCTTCGAATTGTGAAAATGCAATAGCATATAAAATTGTCGGGAGACTGCCGATCACTAGAACACACCCGGCCAACTTTGCGTGGTCACTTACGCGCGATCGGGTTGACTCGATACCATCCAATGCATTTTCCTCAAAATCATTAATCAAACTCACAATCCGGCACCGCTCTCTGTCACTCTCCATAGTGACTCGATGTATATATTCGCGTAATCCTTTGGTAAGTCGGATTCGAGACGCTTACCCGCCCCGCGCACAATCTTCGTTGCTGCTCCGCTCACATTCAATGTACTAAAAGTCCAGTCAACGACATATCCAACAACGACAAGGATAAAAACGGTTCCGATGGCCACAGCCAAGATCGGCGCAGCCGTAATGCCAAATGCGGCGTTGTTGCATAAATCCGGCTGTGCTAGCTGACGTTTACGCGCAACAGCCAGGGTGGCACGTCTGTTAACTTTCCGGGGACTTGCGTAGATTCTCGACTTTTTCCCGAGAAGATGCGCAAGGACGAACACGAGCGAAGCGAGCCGA
>NZ_JBFTOQ010000104.1:0-3584 GCF_056398045.1 Cupriavidus sp. 05L411
CACCGACCACACCGACCAGTTCCCGATGGACGCCTGGAAGAAGATGGGCGACCTCGGCGTGCTCGGCATCACGGTGGCGGAGGAATACGGCGGCGCCAATATGGGCTACCTGGCCCACATGATCGCCATGGAAGAAATCAGCCGCGCCTCGGCATCGGTCGGCYTGTCGTACGGCGCGCACTCCAACCTGTGCGTCAACCAGATCCACCGCAACGGCACCGCCGCGCAAAAGGCCAAATACCTGCCCAAGCTGGTCTCCGGCGACTGGATCGGCGCGCTGGCCATGAGCGAGCCCAACGCCGGCTCCGACGTGGTGAGCATGAAGCTGCGCGCCGACTTCAAGGGCGACCACTACGTGCTCAACGGCACCAAGATGTGGATCACCAACGGCCCGGATTGCGATGTGCTGGTGGTCTACGCCAAGACCGAGCCGGACCTTGGCGCGCGCGGCATGACCGCCTTTATCGTCGAGAAGGGCATGAAGGGTTTCTCGGTGGCGCAGAAGCTGGACAAGCTCGGCATGCGCGGCTCGCACACGGGCGAACTGGTGTTCCAGGACGTGGAAGTGCCGGTGGAGAACATCCTCGGCGGCGAGAACCTGGGCGCCAAGGTGCTGATGAGCGGCCTGGACTATGAGCGCGCCGTGCTCTCCGGCGGCCCGGTGGGCATCATGCAAGCGTGCATGGATGTCATCACGCCCTACATCCACGACCGCAAGCAGTTCGGCCAGAGCATCGGCGAGTTCCAGCTGATCCAGGGCAAGGTGGCCGACATGTACACCACCTTGCAGGCAGCACGCAGCTACCTGTACACGGTGGGCAAGAACCTGGATTCCCTGGGCAAGGAACACGTGCGCCAGGTGCGCAAGGAACGCCATGCAGGCGCTGGTCGTCGACCTCAAGGCGAAGATCGCCAAGCTGGCGGAAGGCGGCGGCGAGCAAGCCCGCGCCAAGCACCTTGGGCGCGGCAAGCTGCTGCCGCGCGAGCGTGTGCAGCAACTGCTGGATCCGGGCACACCGTTCCTGGAACTGTCGCAGCTCGCGGCTTACGACATGTACGACAATGCGGCGCCCGGCGCAGGCATCATCACCGGCATCGGCAGCGTGGCCGGACAGGAATGCGTGATCGTCTGCAACGACGCGACCGTCAAGGGCGGCACCTACTACCCGCTCACGGTGCGCAAGCACCTGCGCGCGCAAGAAATCGCAGAGCAGAACAACCTCCCCTGCATCTACCTGGTGGACTCGGGCGGCGCCAACCTGCCTAACCAGGATGACGTGTTCCCGGACCGCGACCACTTTGGCCGCATCTTCTACAACCAGGCCAACCTGTCCAAGCAAGGCATTCCGCAGATCGCGGTGGTGATGGGTTCGTGCACGGCCGGCGGCGCCTATGTGCCGGCCATGAGCGACGAATCGATCATCGTCAAGAACCAGGGCACCATCTTCCTGGGCGGCCCGCCGCTGGTGAAGGCCGCCACCGGCGAGGAAGTCACCGCCGAAGACCTGGGCGGCGCCGATGTGCACACGCGCCTGTCGGGCGTGGCCGATTACTTTGCGCAGAACGACGCGCATGCGCTGTCGCTGGCACGCAATATCGTGCAGCACCTGAACCGCCGCAAGCCGGACCAGATCCGCCTGCACGAGCCGCTGCCCCCGCGCTATCCGGTGGAGGAGCTGTACGGCGTGATCCCGACCGACACGCGCAAGCCCTATGACGTGCGCGAGGTCATTGCGCGCATCGTGGACGACTCGGACTTCGACGAGTTCAAGGCGCGCTACGGCACCACGCTGGTGTGCGGCTTTGCGCGGATCTGGGGCTATCCGGTGGGCATCATCGCCAACAACGGCATCCTGTTCTCGGAGTCGGCGCTCAAGGGCGCGCACTTTATCGAACTGTGCTGCCAGCGCAAGATCCCGCTGGTGTTCCTGCAGAACATCACCGGCTTCATGGTAGGCCGCAAGTACGAGAACGAAGGCATTGCCCGCAACGGCGCCAAGATGGTGACGGCGGTGGCGACCGCGCAGGTGCCCAAGTTCACGGTGATCATCGGCGGCTCGTTTGGCGCTGGCAACTACGGCATGTGCGGGCGCGCTTACTCGCCGCGCTTCCTGTGGATGTGGCCGAACGCACGGATCTCGGTGATGGGCGGCGAGCAGGCAGCCAGCGTGCTGGCCACCGTGCGCCGCGACGGCATCGAGGCCAAGGGCGGCACCTGGAGCGCGGAAGACGAGGACAAGTTCAAGCAACCGATCCGCGACCAGTACGAGCACCAGGGCCACCCCTACTACGCCAGCGCGCGGCTGTGGGACGACGGCGTGATCGATCCCGCGCAAACCCGCACGGTGCTGGGCCTGGGCCTGTCGGCGAGCCTCAACGCGCCCATCGGCGAGATGAAGTTCGGCGTGTTCCGCATGTGATGGCAAGCGCCCCGGATAACAGATCGCACCGCACCGTACAGGACACCAACATGGAATTCACCACGCTTACCGTCACGGCCGCGCAGCACGTGGCCACCATCACGCTGAACCGGCCGGACGTGCGCAACGCCTTCAACGAAACCGTGATCGCCGAGCTCACCGGTGCGTTCCGCGCACTCGGCAGCGAGCCCACGGTGCGCGCCATCGTGCTGGCTGGCAATGGCCCGGCCTTCTGCGCCGGCGCCGACCTGAACTGGATGAAGAAGATGGCCGGCTACTCGCACGACGAGAACCGGTCCGACGCGCTCACGCTGGCGCAGATGCTGCACACCATCTGGGCTTGCCCCAAGCCGGTGATCGCGCGTATCCACGGCGACACCTATGCGGGCGGCGTGGGCCTGGTTGCCGCCTGCGACATCGCCGTGGCCGCGGAGACGGTGAATTTCTGCCTGTCGGAGGCGCGCCTGGGCTTGCTGCCCGCCACCATCAGCCCCTATGTGATCCGCGCCATGGGCGAGCAGGCGGCGCGGCGCTACTTCATCACGGCSGAGCGCTTCGGTGCGRCCGAGGCGCTGCGCCTGGGCTTTGTGCATGAGGTGGTGCCGGGCGACACGCTGGATGCCAAGGTGAGCGAGATCGCCGCCGCGCTGGTGGCCAACAGCCCCAATGCCGTGCGCGAGAGCAAGCGGCTGGTGCAGGAAGTGTCCGGTCGCGCCATCGACGATGCGCTGCTGGCCGACACCGCCGAGCGCATTGCTGCGATCCGCGCGTCGGACGAAGGCCGCGAAGGGGTGCGCTCCTTCCTCGAGAAGCGCTCACCGTCCTGGCGTCCTGCCTGAGCCAAGGCACCCAGCCAATCATGCGCATCCGCCGCGCGGCCRYCGCAGCCRCGCCGCCAGAACCAGAAAACTAGGAACAGYCATGTTCAACAAGATCCTGATCGCCAAYCGCGGCGAAATCGCCTGCCGCGTGGCAGCCACCTGCCGCCGCCTYGGCATCCGCACGGTAGCSGTCTACTCCGACCCCGACGCCAACGCGCGCCACGTGGCACTGTGCGACGAGGCCGTGCATATCGGCGGCGCGGCAGCGCGCGACAGCTACCTGCGCGGCGACCACATCATCGAGATGGCCAAGGCCACCGGCGCGCAGGCCATCCATCCCGGC
>NZ_JBFTOQ010000105.1:0-3153 GCF_056398045.1 Cupriavidus sp. 05L411
TGAAGCGGTCAACTTCACGCAGACTCATGGTGATCAACCCTCGATCCTTCACGGCGCGCTCCCGTCCAACCCAGGCGCTACCAGTATAGGTCTATCCAGAGGACATTCTGATGTGGCTGGAAGCGGACATTCTGATTTGGCCTTTACAACTCATAACGCGCATAATAAAGCTTATGTTAAACGCTAAGAGCGTGTGGATGTTGTTGCTGTTAGCAGGCCTAGTCGTCGCCGGGCCTGCCCGCGCCGACATGACACAAAAGGATTTCCGCCAATTCGCGGCAGACCCCAGGCAAGCTAAGCAGCTTGAGATTTATCTCGCCGGCCTAATAGAAGGCGTGTTCTGGAGTTCGGCCTATAGTCGGGTCACGAAGCGAGAACCCATCTTCTGCCTGCCCGGGAATATGCCCTTGACCGCAGACACGGCAAAGTTTCTGATCCTAAACAGCACTTGGGGAAATCGTGATGGCGACTATGTAGCCTCGGCCCTGCTGTTCGAATTGCACAAGGCGTTCCCCTGTAAGCCCTAGCGCTTCCTGGGAGTGGGCTTTCCCCGACGAACAGAACAAATCATCACTGACACCAGTCCCGCCAGCCTGCGGCTCGCCGCCACGCTGCGCGATGACATCGCGACGGCCGCCGAACACGCCGACCTGGTGCGACTGCTGGAGGTGGCCCGCACCGACACTGGGCAGGCCCGGCGCGTCGCTGGCTTCTTGCTCGCCTAGTGGAACGCGGGCCAGTGCGGCGGCTTCGATCTGACGCCCCTCTGGCAGTTGGACGATGAGCTGGTCCGCGCCGTCCAGGTCGTTATGGGCGTCATCGCACGCACGCGACGCTACTCCCACACGCTGGGCTACGACCCCGCCTTCGAGGCCGTGGTGGCGGCTTGACGCCCCGAACTGGACGAGCCGGCCTGGACTAGAGTCCGAACCGCTAATAGCGACGAGAGAGCGCCTGGGTCACGAAACTGAGTCTTTCAGTCCGCCCGAAGTGGCAGTGGAATTCCCTTTTCCATAGGCTGTCGACTTTCCCCACCTTAGACGGGCATAGTGTTTTCGCTCGTTAGCGTATATTTCACTCGCTATAAATAGCCGGGGCTGCCTCAAACCGGATCGGCGTGCAGACACACGCTTCGGTGCCGCGAATATGGGCAGACCATCGCTAGCGCCAATGGCTATGTAAATCGAGGCGGATCGTCGGTCCTTCAGTTTTTATAATCGAATAGTCAATGAACCGCATCTACCGCCTTGTCTGGAACCGCACCTTGCGGGTCTCGCAGGTTGCTTCCGAACTCACCGTCGCGTCCTGCGGCGGCTCCCCCACTGGCCGTGTCGTACGGCGGATGTCAGCGCGCCGGGTGCTAAAAGCCCTGCATCCGCTCGCGTTGACGCTCGGCATTACCGGTGCGTCGCTTCCGGCATGGGCGGCAAATTGCGTCTCCGGCGCAACGACAGCTTGCAGCGCCACCGGCGGTAACGGTGCGCCTGGTCGCGGGGGCAATGGCGGCGCCGGCAACGGTGACGGCGGTGGCGCCAGCACCCTGGTCGGCGCTGACACGGTCCAGATCGCGGGCAGCCCAGGCGCCAATGGCGTAGGCGGAAGCGGTGCGGCGGGCGAGAGCGCTGGTGGAACGGGTGGCTTCGTGTTCATCGACCCGAGCTTTTTTTCACCGGGCAGTACTGTCACCGTCCTCTCCGGAACATTCTCTGGCGGCACTGGGGCACAGGGACCGGACGGCTTCAACTTCGCGAGCGGCGGCGGGGGCGGCGGCACGGTTTTTTATGTTGCCAGCGCAAGCCTAAGCGTCATGTCGGGCCCAGTCGTCAAAGGTGGTAACGGCGGCGCTGGCGGAAATGGTACCAGCGGCTTTGTTTCCAATGCCGGCGGCGGCGGTGGCGGCGGCACCGGTATTACTACCACGGCGGCGAATGCCACCATCACCAGCGCAGGCGATATCAGCGGGGGAAGTGGTGGCAACGGAGGTGCAGGCGGCTTCGGAGGTGGCGGTGGTGGTGGCGGCGATGGCTTGTTGACGCTCGGCGGCAATACGGCCATTACCAACACGGGCAGCATTACCGGGGGCGCCGGCGGCAGTGCCGGGGTCAGCAGCAATGGCAGCCTCACCACCGCAGGCACCGGCGGAGCCGGGGTCAATCTCGCCGGAGGGGGAAGTACCTTAATCAATCAAGGCAATGTCACGGGTGGCGCCGGAAGCGGAGCCGCGGCCGGAGCCGGTGTCATCGCTAACGGGAATGACACTATCACCAACAGCGGCACGATCAGTGGCGGTCTATTCAGCGACGGCCTGACCCGCGCCGCGGCGATCCAGTTCAATGGCACCGGCAATACATTGAATCTACTCACCGGCTCGAACCTCGTTGGAAATATCCAGTTGAGCGCCGGTGCGACAGCGACGATCGCCGCAAAGAGTACAGGGCTAACGCTTGGCAATGCGATTGTGCTGGGTGCAAGCACATCCGCCGTGGGTTTCGACACCAGCGCGGCCAACCTTCTAGTTTCCGGCGTCGTCTCTGGCACCGGCAGCCTGACCGCAACCGGAGGGGGCACTGTCACGCTCACCGGCGCAAACACCTACACAGGTGGCACAACGATCAGTGCAGCCACGCTGCAAATCGGCAATGGCGGCACCACAGGCTCAATCGCGGGTAACGTCATAAACAACGGGACGCTGGTTTTCGGCCGGAGCGATAGCGTGGCTTTTGGCGGCAACATCAACGGAATCGGCGCCTTGGCGCAAGCCGGCACTGGCACGCTGTCACTCTCGGGGGCCAACAGCTATAGTGGCAGCACGACCATTACGGCTGGCACCCTCGCGCTCACCGGTAGCGGTAGTATTGCGGCGTCCGGTGGCGTCATGAACAATGGAACGTTCGATATTTCAGGCACCACCAGCGGCGCATCGATCRCCAGCCTCTCGGGGACAGGTACCGTCAGCCTCGGCGGCCGCACGCTGACGCTGACCAACGCGGCTGGCACGTTCAGCGGCAGTACCGCCGGCGCGGGTGGCCTCACGCTCAACGGCGGCACGCAGACCCTCAGCGGCACGAATACCTACAGCGGCGGCACGACCATCAACRCGGGCACCCTTGCGCTCACCGGTACCGGTAGTATTGCGGCGTCCGGTGGCGTCAT
>NZ_JBFTOQ010000106.1:0-4293 GCF_056398045.1 Cupriavidus sp. 05L411
TGTGCTGCCAGGCAAGGGAATCCACGCGGGGATTGCTGTCGCCCGGGCAGTCCGGCGCGCCCGCCACGCAGCCGGGCGTTGTGGTGATCTTGCTGTCGTAGACGCCCTTGTTGGTGAACGTGCCCGGCGTCTTGATGGCGACCTTGCCCGCTGCGGCCAGGTCGCCGGCATTGGTCAGGTCGCCGGTACCGGTGAGACTGACGCCACATCCAGAAACGACGGGCGCGAACCCATCCAGCTATCGCACTCTCACTGAAGCCAGAATGGCTTACCTTCCAGAGCGTCGTACGCCGCTAGCGGCTTATTCTTGTCGCGTGTGAAGCCAGGCAGGTCCGAAATGATCGTTCTCACCCGTTCATACGAATACCCTGGATAGGATTTGAAGCTTTCGTAATTAAGTCGTGCTGACTCAACACAATGAGCAAAGCGCTCGAAGTATTTACTAAACACGTCTGCCAATGTCTGTTGGTGCGGATCCAGCCAGGTTCTTTCTGCGTTTCCCACCATCCTGGGTTCCCATTCGACGGACGAGGCAGGAAGCCCAGCAAAGATCTGCCTAGCTTGGTCCATCAGCGCCGACGCCGCATCCAGTTCCCCCAAGCGAAGGTAGCGGCGATATAGGCGATCCGTCAGCAGGCTCCAGTCCCGCTCCGGTTGGGCCTGCTCCACGTAGATCTTCAAGCATTCGAAGAACAGCACCACATCCGACACGGGTCCAAGCTCGCATAGTGAGCTTCCGCCATCAAATCCTATCTTTCTCATTGAGCTTTGAATCGAATTAAACTAGGAACAAATAATCACCCCATGCAACAGAAAAAGGCTAGATACGCGAATCTAGCCGAAGCCGCTCACACTCCGACTGCAGGATCTTGTTATTTGCCAATGCGGGAAGCCGGCGCTCAAGCGCTGGTGTAGAGCACCTGTTTGGCGGAGAGAGTCGTCCTGGTCTGACACCCCTTCACGTGTCGTCGAGAAGCGACTCCCGAACGGAGAGCGCCGGTTCGTGCGCTTCATTCTGGCAGGCGAGTGAATTGCAAACAGTATCCGGTCCCTCGCAGGAGCCGTGGAACAACCTCTGCAGAAGCGACGAACCCAGCCGAAGCCGGGTCTGTCGTTATTGCTCACTGGCCGGTAGTGGCAATCGTCCAGTGTCAGTCGAACTCGATCTTGCACTCGCTCAATGGAAACAGGCGACCGTCCGAGACCACGAACTTATCGCCTTCGATCCGGGCCAGCAGAAGGTGCATCGCCTGTGCGCCAGCCTCTATGTCCTTCCGCCAGCCCTCAAGGTCGCCGTGGTAGCCAATTGCATGAAACATGCTGACCACTAGACAAGGTGATCCTACAACCTCGCTCGTTAACTCCTCCGCTCTTGGCATTCGGCGGATTGGTAAATTCCGTTAGGTTTCTAAATTGCTTTCGGAACTTGTACTCACCATCATCAGCGAAATAGACAAACTCCGTACCCTCTACAGCGACAGTGCCCGGGATCACCCGAGCGCCCTGCCTCTCAAGCTTCCCGCCTAGAGTCTGCTCTAGCCGCTCCAATTGGCTGGTCATAGCTTCCTTCCTCATCACTTGGTCGGAGTGATCACGGGCCCGCGCGACCCGGACGCCAGGTTGACCGCGTTGATCGCATCAGCCGCGATATTCGTGTTCATCGCGCTCAGAGATTCCTCATCAGCTACAGGGACGCCAATGGCCCAACCCTTGAGCGCCGCTATCGGTAACGCCTGCGCCGACGTGATTCTTCCCGGGCCCAGAAGCGACGAAGCCGCCACAAGGATGAGTTCCGTCTCACTGAAAGACTGCATTAGCAACGCCTGATCACGTGGAAGGCCTTGAGTTTTCCGACTACCTGCTCGAAGAGCTTTTCCGCATCAGGATCCCCATCGTGGAAGCGGCCCCAGAAGTCTCCCGCAAACTCTTTTGGAGCCAGTCGGTAGTAACCACTTCCTAGATCTAGAAGTACCCATCCATTTGGTAAATCGGGATCGATCACATCAAACAGCCCTATGTCCCACAAACTTGGCACGCCCTCCGAGTCACTCCGGATCGTTATTTCGTGGGACCTATCTTCAGAACGGAAGAGAATCCCAAGCACGATATACTCATTCCCAAGCGTTAGATGCGGATCCTTCCCCTTGCCCTGATAGGCTCTGGCCCTTGCATATCGAACGATCATGGCTTGACCACTCTCTTCACCTTGTAGTCCTGTGTCTGGTAATCTACGGCGCCAGTTTTTGTCTTCTGGTAGAAGTGAACTTGCATGGACTGCGCGTTGGTCATCTTGACAGAGTCAGTCGTGAACTTGCCCCAATCCTCGATTTTCGCACGCGACTAACCTTCTGTAATCACGGCCTCGATATTAATGCGATCACTCTCATCGAAGATCGCTTCCAAACAATGCGGTTCCTCCGGCTTCCAATCTAGAATGGAATCGCGCAAGACTTCGAGATATATTTTCATCTCAGACGGCGGTAGTGACGGGAGGTCGTCATGCACGATGATCACTTTTCTTTGATTAACCCAATGGAGGTCTCGGAGGCAATCGAATAAGGCATTCCAGTTAAATCCAAAGTAACCCGGCAGAGTAAGCGACTGATAAAATAACTCAAAGAGCTGTGTTGGCGTCTGGATATTTCCAGCAACCCTCACCACAAGTGCTCCGCTCTCCGCAAAACCTCTTACGTTCGAAACGAAGGTAAATTCTCTCAATTTCCCCATGGATAGGCTCTCGTCTAATTTTTTACAGGAATAAATGTTTGATAATGGTCTGGAGTATAGTAGACCTCTCCGCCTTTACCCATAACGATTCGCTGCGGTCCCGGCCCGGTTATACCTTTCGTTGGCACCACATATTCTTTGTAATAGCCAGCTGGCTGTGCCGGAAGAAGCTGCGTTCCGTTGACCGGACGGTTTTGAAAGACAGTACCATCGTTCTTCGAAAGGGGCGCACCGCCATTTGCGATCCGTGTAAGCGTAGGCTGCAAATCGACGGTACCTTGATACACCGTTCCCGTTCTCTGATCAACGACTGTCACTCCGTTAATCATGCTCGAGGACCCGGACGACGTATTGGCGTTTGCCCCTCGATTCGCGATGGCCCCGATGGCCGCGCCAAGTGCGCCATCGATCGCCCCCGATACTTCGATAGGTGAGACGCTGGATAATGCAGCCGCAGTGGTAGGCGAAACCCCTGATGCCAGCGCCGCTTTCTGGGTAACGTCCTGTACCCGAGCGTTCTTCGTATCGTTCCAGCGCTGCAAGGCGGCAGCTGCTGCCGACGAGTTCTGCGACGGAAGACTATTCAGCAGGGAGATGCAACTGGCCACACCCTGACAAGCTGCCAGGTTCGCGTCGCTGTTGATCGATGGTGCACTACGGGCTTCGTTACTGATTGCGGTGCAACCATCCAGCGCACAGTTCCGGGCGGCCTGCTGCTGTTCGGCATTGGTGCCGGTGTAGTACGACGTCCATTTCGCTACGCAAGCGGTGTCACCCGTTGCACACGCATTCAGCGCATCAACCAGGCCCTTTTCCTGCTTGGCGCTGAGATAGTTGTTGGCCGCCTCGTTCTGTGCCGCGGCGGCTGCCGATACGCCGTTCCGCCCCAGCGCATTGGCCAGGGTGCCTCCGGCCAACATCGCCGCGCCGATCACGATGGCCTGATTCAACGAATTGGCACGATCAGCGTTCGTCTCGATCCCCAGCGCACTACCCACCAGTGGCGATATCACCGCTCCAGTAGCCCCGCCAATGGCACCTGACGCGCAGTCACCGCTGCCGGCCACACCCGCGACACAGCCGAGCGCCGCATGGCTGGCGATGTTCTCAAAGGAACCTGGATCGGTGTTGGCGCCAATGCTGTTGGCACCCAGTGCTGCTCCCTGCGCCACCAGACTGCCCTTGAGCGCATTCCCAAAGCTGCCCCCGTTGAACACCGTGCTGACCCCGGCATTGATCAAGCCCGTGCCAACGAAGCCCACGGCTTGCTGTGCCAGCGTGCCGGTCGCGCCATTCTGGGCCGCCTGCAACACGCCACCGACGTTGGTCGTGCCCGCGAGGTTTGCCAGGGTATTCGTTCCCTCCAGGGACTTCCCCCATGCACTCACCCCGAAGCTGCTGCCGTCAAAGGTGATGCCTTTGGTCAAGCCCGCCGTGATCGCGCCAATCGCGCCGGCCGTCGCCAGCTTCCCGAAGTTCAACCCTTGGCCGGACGCGAGTTGGGTGAAAGCGCTACTGGCCATGCTGGAGAGGGCGGCCACGATCATCGCCTGCGCCAGCGTCATC
>NZ_JBFTOQ010000107.1:0-2682 GCF_056398045.1 Cupriavidus sp. 05L411
TCGCCTGCCACGTCAACTGGTAGTTCGCGCTATCCACCGGCTCGACGTGCGCGCGCTCCAGCATCCGCACCAGGCCCCAGCGGCCGCCGAACTCGTAGCTCTTGCTGGTGCCGGCGCGCTCGGTCTGCCATTGCAGCCGGGTGCCCGGGTCCTGCAGGTTCTTGCCCGGCCAGCTCATCGCCTGCCACGTCTCGCGCTGGTTGTAGTAGTGCAGCGTCTGCCCATCGAGCGTCAGCAGCGTGTCGGTCAGGCCCGGGGTGGGGATCGGCTTGAACTCGAAGCGGTACTGCGGCTCGCCCTGCGCCAGCAGGTGCGCCGCCATGCGCTGCAAGGTATTGATCGCGTTGAGGAAGGCCGGATCGAAGGACTGCGCCTGCCCACCAGTGGCTGCCGGCAGCCACTGATCGCCCTGCAGCTCGAGCACGCCCGCCAGCTGCGTGCCGAGGAAGGMCCCGATCAAGCCGCTYTGCGGGCGCAGGAAGCGCGCCAGCTCGGCCAGCGAGGCATCGTTGGCGGTGTCCGCAAACGGATAGCGTCCGGCGAACGAGCGGCTCCACGTCATCGCGATGCTYTGCCGCCACGCGTCGTTCAGGCTTGCCTGCGCCGGTTGCAGCACCGTCTGCGTGGCCTGCGCGATGGGCCGCACAAACAGCGTCTCGCCCATGCCCGCCCACYGGCTGCCRAGGCTCGCCGCCATCAACTGGGCATAGGYCTGGGTATCGGCCAGTTCCGAGCCCTTGCCCTGGAACAGCGCCTGCGCCATCTGGCGGGCCTGCGCATCGGCATCGGCGCTGTTGCCGACCTGCTGCAGGCGCAAGCGCAGTGCCGTCGCGCGGTCGAGGAACCGTTGCAGGCTCAAGTCACCGCTGGTGCCAGCGTTGGCACTACCAAGCTGGCCCTGCGCCACCAGCCGCAACACCGGGCCAAAGGCCGCGCCCAGCGGCCCCGCCGTGTCCGGCTTCGCCACCTCGGGCCCCGCCGCCTTCTTGCCCAGCAGGTCCTGCGTCTTGGCCACCAGCGTATCGGACAGCGAATCCTTGCGRGCACCAGCGCCACCCTGGTACTCGAGCGACTTCATCAGCGCGATCACCGGCGACTGGCGCGCATCGGCCATCAGCTTGAGCTGCCCGATCGCGGCCGGCAGGGTCAGCGCGGCCTCCCATTGCAGGCTGTTCATGAAGCCCTGCCAATGCTCCGCGTAATCGGCGAAGTACTGCTCGGTCAGCGCCGCCTGTAGTGCTTCGGCCGAACGGCCTGCCGTCACTTGCGTCTGCTGCTGCGGCTTGCCATCGGTCAGCACCCAGTCATTGGCGATCTCCGTGCGCTTGGCGGCCTGCTCGATCGCGGGGGCGACATAGCCCTCATAGGCCTGGCGGGTGAAGACCCCCGGCACGATGCCGGTGGCGCGCACCAGCCCCCGGGGATCGGTGCCGGCGGTCAGCGCCGCCAGGGTCTGGTCCGGATACTTGCTGCCAGCGTGCTCGCCAAAGGCCTGGATCACGCCCCGATAGACGGTGTCCTCGGCATTGCGCTCSCCGATCACGGCCAGCAGCGTCTGGCGGGCCCCGGCGACCAGTTCGGGCCGCRGCTCGATGCGCCACGCGGGGTTGGCCTTCAGGTGCTSCGCATAGAAGGTGAGCAAGCGCTCGGCAAGGTCCTGCCGCTCGCCCGGGGTCATCCGGGCATCGGTCGACCAGTGCTGCACCAGTTGCGGTGCCAGGAAAGCCGGCTCGGCGCGTTCGGGGTTGGCCAGCATCAGATAGGTCTTGAGCGCCTGGTGGCCGCTCAGTGCCACCCGGTTGGTTGCCGCATCCAGCACCGTGGTGCGCAGTTGCACGAGATCCACCAGCGACGCCTCCAGATCCCGCTGCACAGGCGTGACGAGCAACTCGCGGCTGGCCTGCGCGTAGGGCTTCCACAGCGCGGCAAGGATCGCCGGATCGCGATTCAGGCCAAAGCGGGTCGCAAGCGGCGCGTGATGCTGGGTACGGTACTCGTAGCGCTCGATCTGCTGCTGCAAGGCGAGGAGCGCGCGCAGGCGGGCCGCCGGGTTGGGGGCCGTCTGAAAGTCGTTCACGGATTGCCGGGCGGCGTGGATGTCCCGCCCGTTCAGCACGCCGGACACCAGCATGCCCGCGCTCCACARGCCGATGGCCGTCAGGCCCACGATGGCAGACACCGTGACCGGGTGCCAGCCAACGCGCYGTCCCGGMTGGCGGCGGGCSGCYTCGCCCAGGTAATGCCAGAGTGGCAGGTCGATGCTGCTCTGCACGCTAGCATCGCCGGCGACAGGCCGGGGATACGGCGCAAAGACGATACCCTCCACGGGGATGCGCCGGCGCTGCCGCCCCCCCAATCCGGCRATCCAGTCGGCGAGCGCTTTGCCGCGGGTGTCGAGCCGCTGGGAAAGCTCTCCCATATAGCGGTCGCGGTTGCCCGCCATCAGCTGCGCGACCACGCGCTGCGCCAGCTGGTCGCGCAGCGTGCGCAGCGCGCCATCGATGGCGTCCGCATCCGCCTGGCGCGGCAGTTCGCAACTGATGACCGGCATGACACCGTGGCCCATCGTTCTCGCCTCCGCCACATCGAGCAGGTAGACCGGGGCGGACCAGCGCAGCAATTCGGCGATGCGCGCCAGGCGCATTCCATCGGGATGGGCGCCACGGCGCTGCGCCTGCAGAT
>NZ_JBFTOQ010000108.1:0-2630 GCF_056398045.1 Cupriavidus sp. 05L411
GAGTTGGAACCACCCCTTCCCATCCCGAACAGGACCGTGAAACGACTCCACGCCGATGATAGTGCGGATACCCGTGTGAAAGTAGGTAATCGCCAGGCTCTCCCTTGAAACCCCCCAGTACGAAAGTACTGGGGGGTTTTGCTTTTGTGGCTAAGATTTAGAAAACAAGCAGGGATCTATTCCGTCGACGGTCGCAGGGCCCGCATTCCAAGTTTTGCAACGGCGACCACAGCCGTGACCAGTGCTCCTGCAACGATGCCCGCCAATGCATTGATCAATATCGGTCCCAGCATTCCCAGTCCACCGCCGACTAACGGTACGCCTGCCAGTATTTCCGTCGTGGGCTCCATCAGATGATGCGCGGCAGGAATTCCGTGCACCAGAATCCCGCCGCCCACCAGGAACATAGCTACGGTTCCCACTACGGAAAGTGCGCGCATCAGCCAAGGCGCCAGGCGTAGGATGCTGCGCCCGGCGGCGCGCGCGGCCTCCGAGGTCTTCTGGCTCAGGTACAAGCCCGCATCGTCCAGTTTGACGATACCCGCCACTAGTCCGTACACCCCGACCGTCATGATCAAGGCGATGGTCGACAGCACCGCAACCTGAGTACCGAACGTCGCACCGGACACGGTCCCAAGCGAGATCACGATGATCTCCGCCGACAGGATGAAGTCCGTGCGCACCGCTCCACGGATCTTGGCCTTCTCATAGGCAGCCACATCGGTCTTGAGGCCTGCGGCTTCGCGTTTGCCCCCAGCATGGCTCGTGTCTTCTCCTGAATCGCTGTGCAGGAAGCGGTGGGCAATCTTCTCGAAGCCTTCATAGCAAAGAAAGGCACCGCCGGCCATTAGCAGCGGTACGATGGCCCAAGGCGCTGTCGCGCTGATCGTCAACGCAGCCGGCACAAGTATCACCTTGTTGCGCAAGGATCCCAGCGCGACCGCCCACACCACAGGTAACTCACGATCGGCTTTCACGCCGCTGACCTGCTGCGCATTCAAGGCGAGGTCGTCGCCCAGTACGCCGGCCGTTTTCTTGGCCGCAACCTTGCTCATGGTGGCCACGTCGTCGAGGATGGAGGTAATGTCGTCGATCAGCAGAAGCAGGCTGGTGCCAGCCATATTCAAAGCTCCTATGCAGGTGAGAACGCGTGCCTCGTCACGTAGAGGGTCACGCCCGATACTGTGCCACAGGCGTCGCAAGCGATGTAGGTCATCGCCAATCTAGCCGTTCAGAATGAAAATTGAGGCACCCCCGGCGTCCGGCAAAAAGACCGCCGACAGAATGGCAGGACGGCGTACGGGAGTCTCAGCGGGGTCAATCAACGAGCATTTGCACTATGCCAAAGGGTGCGAAGCTTGCTATGCACCGTCGGTAGGATGCATTTCGAATCTCCTGCCGAAGCCAATGCACAAGGACGAACTCCCTAGTCGGGAGCAAACAGGGATCCACATGCGTAGAATGGGTCGATGACGCGCTGCAATGCCTATCGGCGATGCGAGCCAGGCGTGAGCATTTTGATCTCGTTCTGCTAACTGCCGTATGGATGCATCTTGAAGCCGCTGAGCGAGCGATTGCAATGCACACCATCGCGGAACTGCTAGCGCCGGGCGCTAGCGTCATCATGTCGCTCCTCCATGGACCTATTCCCCATGGTCGAAGGATGCTTGACGTGTCTGCCGATGAGACGCTGGAGCTTGGCTGAGCGAGCGGCTTGGTCGAACGCTATATCGGGCAGCGCAAGGATACACAGGGCCGCGACTGGGTTTCCTGGAGCGTGATTGCATTGCAGCAGATGGGGTAGCCGACGAACGGCCCACGGCTGCGTGGATTGGCCATGTTAGGATCTCCGCGAGGCTCTGGGAGATGGCCATGGTTCAAAAGTTGTTCTACGAACTACCGGCGGACGAGCGTGAGAATTTCGAGTCCGCTTGCGCGCGGCATGGATTTGTACGAGAGGATTTCGATGTCGCAGCAGAGGAGGGCACTCCGTTAGCCGACAGCCCGAATCATGTGTATTAGCTGGGACTCGATCTGACAGATAGTCGGGCTGTTGAATCGAGAAGCGCGGCTCAATGCGGGATCAGTTTCTCCTTGGCGAGTTCCAGCGAGTCGAGGAAGGTGCGCATGGGCGTTTTGCCGTAGCACCATCGCCCCTGATGCTCTCGCTGGTTGTTGTACTGGTCAAGCCAGGCATCGAGATCGAGCTGCAATGTGCCGATCGAGTCGTAGACTTTCTTGCGAAACGCGATGCGATAGAACTCGTTGAGCATGGTTTTGTGCAGCCGTTCAACGATGCCGTTGGTCTGGGGCGACCTGGCCCGCGTACGGGTGTGGTCGATGTTTTCCACGGCCAGATAGAGCTCGTATTCGTGATGCTCGGGATTGCCGCAGTACTCGGTGCCGCGGTCAGTCAGCACGCGCGACAGCGGGATGCCGTAGCTGTCAAAGAACGGCACAACGCGGTCGTTGAGCAGGTCAGCGGCTGGCAACGGGGTCTTGCGATCGTAGAGCTTGGCAAAGGCCACCTTCGAGTAGGTGTCGACGAAGGTCTGCTGGTAGACGCGGCCCACGCCTTTGAGCGTGCCGACATAGAAGGTGGCCTGGGCGCCGCAATAGCCGGGGCACTC
>NZ_JBFTOQ010000109.1:0-2448 GCF_056398045.1 Cupriavidus sp. 05L411
GTAAGCGTCCGGCCATTGCCGTCCTTGACGGCGGTAGGCGAAGCCAGATTGTGATGCAGGAGGGAGTTATGGAGTTGGCGCGTCGAGGGTCGCCAACTCTGCAGCGACGGCCCAGGGCAGCAGTTCTTCGATCCGGTTGATCGGATGATCGGCGATGCGGCCCAGCACGTGGCGCAGGTACGCCTCCGGGTTGAGGCCATTGAGCTTGGCGCTGCCGATGAGGCTGTACATCGCGGCGGCCCGTTCGCCGCCGCTATCGGCGCCGGCAAACAGGAAGTTTTTTCGACCAMGAGCGACGGCGCGAAGCGCGCGCTCGGCGCTGTTATTGTCGATCTCCAGTCGCCCATCGCCGGCATAGCGCGTGAACGCCTCCCAGCGCTTGAGCGTGTAGAGGATGGCTGCAGTGGTATCCGATTTGCGCGAGAGCTTGGCCGCCGTCTCTTCCAGCCAGGCCTTGAGTGTTGCTARTCGCGGTACCGCCTCGCGTTGCCGGATCTCCCGGCGCAGGTCTGGTGGTTGCCCTCGGATCTCGCGCTCGATGTCATAAAGTTCGCCGATGCGCCCCAACGCCTGTTCGGTGACGGCATTGGCCCGCACCACATGTAGTTCGTGGAACTTGCGTCTGGCGTGAGCCCAGCAAGCGGCCTCTWGCACGCGCCCTGTTTCATAGACCGCATTGAAGCCAGCATACGCATCAGCCTGCAACGTACCGACGAAGGATCGCAGATGGTGTTGCGGGTGTTCGCCCTTACGATCGGGCGAGTAGGCGAACCACACCGCAGGTGGAGCGGTATCCGCCGATGGCCGATCGTCACGCACATAGGTCCACARCCGTGCCGTCTTCGTCTTGCCATTGCCCGGCGCCAGCACCGGGATCGGRGTATCGTCCCCATGTACTTTGACACCACTCATCACGTAGTCACGCAATGCCTGCACCAGGGGGGKCAACAAGGCCGCGCAGCCGCCGACCCAGTCGCCTAGCGTGGACTCCGGCAATGCAATGCCTTCGCGYTCCCAACGGACACGCTGGCGATAGAGCGGTTGATGATCGCAGAACTTCGACACCAACACATTGGCAAGCAAGCCCGGGCCGGGGATACCGCGATCGATGGGCCGGCTCGGCGCGGGGGCCTGGACGATGCGATCGCAACCCGTGCATGCGAGCTTCACGCGACGGTGCCGAATGACACGCAGCCGTGCAGGCACGAGCTCCAATTGTTCTGAGACGTCTTCGCCGAGTATCTGGAAGGCGCTACCRCACTCGCAGCACATGGTCTCGGCTGGCGTGTGCACGACGTCTTCGCGCTCCAGGTGTGCTGGTAGCGGGTTGCGTCCCGCGCTGGCATTGGCAGGGCGAGCGCGTTGCGAGCTGGCTGCGGCGGCGCCCTCATCGGTTTGCAATTCCTCGAGCTTGAGTTCGAGCTGCTCGATCTGTCGATCGAGCTTCTCAGACTTGTGGCCATACTGCTGGCGCCTCAGCTTGGCAATCAGGAGCTTGAGGTGTTCGATCTCTATCGCGTGATCTCGCAACGCGTTGTCACGTGCAATGATCATCGCCTTCAGGGTGGCGATGTCATCGGGGAGCGTGGCGGGATCGGTCTTCATGCCCCGCAGTGTAGGAAGCGGCGTCGCAGTTTACAAGGCGAGCGTCGGGCGCCAGGTGCGTTCTGGCTTGCGCCAGTCAATGCCCTCGAGCAGCATCGAGAGCTGCGCGGGTGTCAGGTGAACCTTGCCGCTGTCAGCCTGCGGCCAGACGAAGCGACCTCGCTCCAGGCGCTTGGCCAACAGGCACAGACCGTCACCGCTCCACCAAAGCACCTTGATCAGGTCTSCGCGCCGGCCACGGAAGACAAAGACGTGACCGCTGTACGGATCCTCGGACAAAGTTGTGTGTGCCTTGGCAGCCAGACCATTAAAACCGCAGCGCATGTCGGTGATTCCCGCAGCCAACCACACGCGCGTTCCGGCAGGCAAACCGATCATGCTGTCAAAGACGCCATCAGCGCGGTCAATACGGCAATATCGACGGGGCCGGTCAGGCGGATCGTGCCTCGCTCAAGCCGGATCTCCACGGCACCTTCGTGCCGCAATGCAGAGACGACAGGCACGGTGGCGATGTCCTCGACGGTCACGGGCAGCATCGCTGCCGAAGACCCTTGTTCGTCACCGAGTGSCATACGGCGCCACTTGAAGACCTGATTCGTGTTGAGCCCGTTGGCCAGCGCAATAGCCGAGACAGACGCATTGGGCTGCATGCACTGCGCGACGACATCGCGCTTGAAAGCATCGGAGAACCGGCGTCGCTGGATGCGCCCCTCCGAAATGGGGCCGGGCAGTGGCTTCATAGGTGTCCGCCTAAATTAAGCGGACGCCTATGCAGCCCGCGAAGACACCAGAGCTTGCCTACACCGCCTCAATTGCGGAAGACGGTACTCGTCGGGCCGTTAC
>NZ_JBFTOQ010000110.1:0-2444 GCF_056398045.1 Cupriavidus sp. 05L411
TCGCGCAACCTGATCAGGTCGCGCAACCTGATCAGGACGCAGAGCAACAACAAGCTGCGCATGGAGGACTGGAAGGGAGAGGAGAGCATCAAGCTCTCCACCGAATATGGTGGCAAGACCCAGCTCAACCTTGGCTACCTCGTTGATCGCAACAAGAAGAAGCGGGGCGAGGGCTTTGAGCTGCGTACCGACGCCTGGGGAGCGATCCGGGGTGGCAAGGGGTTGTTCCTTTCGGCGGACGGGCAGCTGAATGCTGGTGGTCAGCAGCTGGACATGCAGGAGGCATTGGCGCAACTGCAATCGGCCCTAGCCGTGGCAACGGGTCTACAAGCGGTCGCCGAACGCGCGACGGCAGAACTGGCCGAGGTTAAGTCTCAACAGGCGCAACTTGAAAGTGCCTTCAAGGATCTACAAAAGGCAGTGCTGCTTCTCTCTGCGCCCGAGGGTATCGGCGCTGTAACGGCGAAGAGCATACAACTCGYGAGTGGCGAACATCTGTCTGCCACCACGGGCGGCAACGCTGACTTCAGCGTCGGGAAGTCCTATACCGTTGCGGCGGGACAAGCCGTCTCTCTTTTTGCACAGCAGCGTGGTATCAGGGCGTTGGCTGCGAATGGGCCAGTTGACTTGCAGGCGCAAGGCGGGGCGATGCAGCTGTTTGCCGAACACGAAATGAAGATCACCAGTGCCGATGGCAGGATTCTCGCCACAGCAGGCAAGGCAGTGACGATCACCGCTGGCGGGGCCTACATCAAGCTGGAAGGCGGCAATATTGAGCTAGGCTGCCCCGGTGACCTCAAGTTCCGCTCGGCATCATTCTCGAGCACTGGCCCCTCAAGCCTCCAGCAGCAGTTCTCGTCAAAGAAGATCCTTGACGACTTTCACGTGACCTGCCACGACGCCCATGGCGAACCGATTTCGGGAGAAACCTTCACCGTGCAGACGGGGGGCGGCTCGTCTGAGCAAATTGCCACATCAGGTGACGGCACGGCCTCGCTCAGGCAAATTCTGTTCGATCATTTTTCGGCCAAATCGCCGCAACGACTCGGAGACTAGAGATGGGTGACCCACGAACGCTTGTGAAAAGCCGGCATTACATTGATCTTCCCGGCGAAAGCCCGAAGGCAAAGCTATGGCCGGGGGTGAACAATGTCATTCAATTGCGCAAGCATCGGGATGTGGTCTTTGACATCAAGCTGAATCACGGTGCGACCTACACGATCGTGGCTGACCAAGGCCGCTTCTATGACCCGAAGCGCGGGCTGAACGTAACAAGCACGACATTCCAAGACGGCGAGCCGTGTCATCTGTGGTTGGGACGCTACTTTCAAGGCAGCCTGATTCTCAAGCAAGGAGACAAGGAGCTGTCGCGCTACCCAATCGGAAAAATGGATTGCACGCAAGGCTGCCGTGACGAGGATCCGTCGGCGAAGCCTGCACCCATGCTCTTCATTCTGCATGACGACAAAGCCTTCGCGCAGGAGTTGCTGGCACTGGAGACGGTCATCGTCGCATCGATGACGCCGGCGCCACAGGTTTTGGCCAACGCACTGGAACGAGCGCGGTCCGGGCACGGCGGATTGCAAACCACTCCCTTTGGCAAACGCCCTAGTGCCTCACCGTCTACGGGAACGGCCGCGACACAGGCGGCGGGACGTATTCCTCCTGTGCTGCCATCGGCCGACGACGATGTTCTGCAGATGCTTCATGTGTTTGGGGGAATTCAGGTGGCCGGCACCGGCGTGCCAGATGCGGTGACCAAGTGGGTGGCAGCAGGGGGCACGTCGCTCAAGCTCGATTCGGCGGACATCATCACGCGCAATTGGATTCTCGGCCAGATGTCCGGCGTGGGTGGCTATTTTAGTGACGCATTGAAGGGACGTGACCCGTGGCTCAAGCAATTCTGGAATCGCGCATTCATCCTGGAACGCAGCAGCGCGGGCAAGTTCGTGGTGATGTTCTCCACCTCCATCAAGGAGAAGCGCAATCTCGGATTCCTGCTGGGTGCGTACCGCACGGTTTCCCATGATTCGCGTGTGATGACGATCGCGGGCGGTGCCGGCTCCCTCTCGGCGAGCGGCAAGGCCGCATGGAGTGCGGCGAAGAGTTCGATCAAAGGCGGGGCCGGTATGGCGGTGGCGTTCACCGTAGGCGTCGATTGCATTACATGGTGGGATGACTACAACCAAGGTAAGAAGGACTATGCGGACCTGGCGGTTACGGTTGGCATTGACCTCGTGAAGGCTGGCATCGTCGCCGCTGCAACGAGTGCCGCAGTGTCCGTCCTTGTTACAGGATTCGCGTTCRCATTTGGCGGCGTTGTTGCATAAATCGGACTTAAAAACACAGAGACTCCTGTGATCCGAAATTCAGACGATGTGGACGGACTTCGGGCGTGCAAGAGCCGCCATGCGGTTAAGCACGCCTACGCGGATCGCCACTTC
>NZ_JBFTOQ010000111.1:0-2444 GCF_056398045.1 Cupriavidus sp. 05L411
CATCGGCTCGCAAGCAACAGAAGTGGCGATCCGCGTAGGCGTGCTTAACCGCATGGCGGCTCTTGCACGCCCGAAGTCCGTCCACATCGTCTGAATTTCGGATCACAGGAGTCTCTGTGTTTTTAAGTCCGATTTATGCAACAACGCCGGTAATTGACTGAGTGCCAATGTCGTAGAAATGCGTCCGTATGTTGTTAGTTTCTCTTGTATCGGACGTAGCCGATGATGCAGAAAATAAACCCCATAAGCAATCCCCTAATCAAGATGAATCGAAGATCTGCCATACTCCATTGATATTTTCCGTCATACCAAATCTGTGCTAGTAGGACGATCGATGCCTTGATTGGAGCCATGCAAATAATGGATCCGGATATTAATATGAAAAAGGAGAATAATAATCTCTTAATCGTCTGTTTTTTTGGTTTAATTCGATATTATTAATCGCGGAGCTAGCCGCCTCAGTCGCAACGCCGCCGCCAATGGACGAGCCAATTGCAGGCGACGAATTTTTTCCGAACATGCTCCATACGGGTGTTCCTAGCCAGGCACCTGCAGGTGCTAAATCTCCTTTGGTCAGCGTGGATCTGAGGGTGCAACCAATTGCTGGTTCGGCTATTTTACCCATTCCAAATCCGATTCCTGCTGCGGTTGCATTTGCTATCGCTCCAAATGTTATGGTATCGTTCTTGTTGTGAAGAGAGTTGTTGATTGCTGTATTGGCCGCCCCTCCAGCGGCATGTACGCCGAAATTCCACCAGAATCCACCGTAAGCGCCAGATGTCCCCGTGACAAAGTTCACCCCAACATCCACCGGATTGATAGAGCCGTTCTGGACATACTGGGACGCCGCATTAAAACTGGCACCAATGAGACCTGCGCCAACTTTTGACGCAAGAATATCTGGTCCCAGCACTAAATCCGCAAAGATTCCGCCGCCAGCACGTGCAACTATATTTCCAATAGGGTCTTTTTTTTGAAATTGGTTGAATCGTACTCTGCCCTTGTCATTCGTGATCGGAATCTTCCTTTCGAAGACATTGGTACTTTAATTCGAAAAGACGTACTAACTTTGGTGCAACTGTCGATTGAAGAGAATCATTTTCAGTTGCAAGGCGCGATGAGTCAACGCTAACATTTTTCGTGGGATTCCACGTTATGGAACGCAGCCGCTATCGGTCAATGCCTCGTGCTCTCGCGAACCAAATTACTATTGTGGTGATCGATGCGAGGACCGTAGATGCTTTCGCGAAACGAATGTAGTCTTYCGCGAAAGGGAGACCATACGGTATGTTGAACATATGAGACCTTAGAATTGGAATGACGAATAGCAAGAAAAAACTAGCCACCGTGAAGTAAACAAGAAGACAGATGGCCAAAACTTTGAGCCAAGCAACCAATTTACTCCCTATATTTTCCGTCATCTACTACCCCCTGTGATGGGCCTGGTCATGATGATGTTCGTCGCATTGCCCATAGCCTCCTGACCAAAGCTACTTGTGGTGGTACCAAAGATGGCGGGCAAGGGACTCTTTGGGACAAACATCGACATCCCGAATCCAACATTTTTCCACTCCTCGCGGTACCATGGGTTGAGTACCTTGTTCAAGCTACTCTCGGTGACTGTACCCAGCCCAAAGCCAATTGTCGTACCAATTGCAGCGCCAGCCATGCTCAAGTTTGGATTTTCCCTCTTCAATGCGGACAGGGAAAGGGCCCCGCCCGTATTGGTCAGCAAGCTTGGCACCAGTGCGGTCCCATAGGTCAAGGCTCCGGTAGCCACGCCCATCGCAACATCTCTGGGATCGACGGATCTCGTGAAAAAATACTGCATGGTCGCATTTGCTGAGCCGCCGAGCACACCACCTACTCCCATTCCCGCAACCGTAGGGACTCCTCCGGCAGTAACAATACCAAGGCCGACCATCCCAGCGCCGGCGATCGTTGTCCCAACGGGATCTTTTTTCATGTTGATAGTCACAAGCTCACTGTAAGTCAGCCCGCGGCCCAGTTGTGTCTGACCTTTGTTGTATGTACTCTGATTGCTTGCGATGTACTGGCTGTTGTACTCGTGACTCGAGTACTGTGGATCGTTCTTGTATCCGTCGCAGTTCAGGTTTTGACAACCAACAATGCTCCGCACTTCGTAGTCGTGCTTTTCACCTGATGCTTCCGCTGTCTGCTTGTCGGAATTACGAAGGATCTCTGCCACAATCCGGCCCTCGGCCTCCTGCTCCGAAATCCCGAGTTTCTGTGCGACGACCTTGGCGTTCTTCTTGGCGAAGTCATACTCGCTTTGATGCAACTGCCGATTGAACCGATCCACATTCGCTGCCGTCGCTGCCCCCGATCCACCACCCACGACGGCACCAAAGCCACCCGCTGCAATGTTCGCCGCCACGTTGCCGAGCGCTTCATTCAACCCCGCATTGCCGGTATCGATGCTC
>NZ_JBFTOQ010000112.1:0-3773 GCF_056398045.1 Cupriavidus sp. 05L411
GTGTGCCCCGGCTATTGCGGAGCCCAGGACACCTTCTATGTCGGCACGCTCAAAGGCGTGGGCCGCGTCTACCAGCAGACCTTCGTCGACACCTACTCGAAGGTGGCCTTTGCCAAGCTCTACGATCGCAAGACCCCGTTGCCAGCCGCCGGCCTGCTCAACGACCGCGTTGTGCCGTTCTTTGACAGCTACGGCATCCCGCTGTCGCGCGTGCTGACTGACCGCGGCACCGAGTACTGCGGCAATCCCGAGCATCACGAATACGAGCTCTATCTGGCCGTGGAAACACCAAAGTACCACAAGCGCAACTTGCCAAGCTGCGTTATCTCGCAAACGGCGCAGGTGATGCCTTCCGGGCGCGTGGCCAGCAGGCCAATATCGAAACGTCGCGCGAACCCGATATCTTCCTCGGGAAGCAGTAGGTCTATAATTGGCTGGAAGCGTTAGAGCTAGACTGCCCCCCTGGCTCAGGTTGAACCGGAAATACCAGCGCACCGCCTAGAGCGTGTTATGCACTTTGCAGGATGGCTACGGCCTGAACAAGCATGAGCATGACGAAGACAAGGAAATGTAAGCCGACCAGAGTTTCGGGCAAACGCTCGTAGTCGTGCGCGAGCCTCCGAAAGCGATTGACCCAGCCGAAGCTGCGTTCCACAACCCATCGTCTGGGCAAAAGGATGAAGCCCTTGCCCTTCTTTGTCTCGGGCAGTTTTATCACCTGCAACTCGATGCCTTCGTCGCGCGCCACTCTTGCCGGCTCTTTACCGGTATAGCCCTCAACTTCACTGTCTGGCCGCTTGCCTGCTGCACTTGCCTGGCCAGCTACTGGACTTGGGCTCGCTCTTGTTCATTTGCTGGCGTTACGCGCACGGCAAGCAAATAGCCCAGCGTGTCGACAGCCATATGAACTTTGCTTCCCCTCTTGCGCTTGTACCCGTCGTACCGTGCCCTTGGTCCGCTTTCGCAGGTCGATTGCAAAGTCCGACCGTCGAGAATCACGGCGCTGGGCTGCCCTCGACGCCCCTGTGCGACACGCAATATCGAACGCAAGTCGCTGACCATTGCCTCAAAGCACCCTGCTCGCAGCCAGCGCTGTGTTTGCTGATATACCGCTTCCCACGGTGGAAAATTGGTCGGCAGAAGTCGCCAGGCCGCACCGGCACGTGCTATCCAACGCAGCGCGTCGAACAGTTCGCGGGACTCATGCTTGCGCTGTGGCGCGCCCTCGGTCATCAGCGCCAAATAGGGAGCAGCAAAGCTCCATTCTTCGTCCGACACGTCCGTCGGATACGGTCTGCGTTTCGTCATTTCACTACGACATCGGTCGTGACGAAAAGTGCATCGCATACGCTAATCTGCTATCTTTTGCAGTCCAAAACGTGCTAACTCGATCAACGCGCCGACGATAAGGGACCCACATGACAGATATTCAGCCCCCACAGGCGGAGCTTCTCGAACTCCGCAAGAGCATCGACAACATCGACGCAGCAATGGTCCATCTGCTGGCCGAACGCTTCCGTTGCACGCGGCAAGTTGGCGCATTGAAGGCACGCCACAATCTGCCGCCCACGGACCCCGCGCGAGAACACGCGCAGGTCCAGCGCCTTCGCAGTCTGGCGGAGACAGCGGGACTCGACCCAGAGTTTGCGCAAGCGTACCTTGCATTCGTCATAAGCGAAGTGATTCGCCATCACAAGGAAGTGCCTCGCGAAATGTCGACCTGAGCTGTCGGTGAACGGGTAGCCGCACTAGGAGTTCGCGACGCCCCTCTGGCATTAGTTCAGCGGCGCCTTCCGGGTGTCACAGTTCTTTGTCACGCACAGTTGGGCCATAGGCCATACTGACTCCACGCTCCTCGTGTGGCAGAGACATCCGAGGGTCCTCCCCAAGTGCGCCGCAGGTTCGATGGCAGCAGGGAGACCACTATCCCGTGAATAGGACGACAAAGCTCCATTTCTCATCGGAGACATCTGTCGGTAGGGGCTGCGCTTCGTCATCTCACCACGACATCATTCGTGGCAGAAAGTGCATAACACGCTCTAGCTGATGACCACCGCCGGGAAGCGGTGGCCATGGTAGAGCGATTTCGTCTTCATCATCGCACCATTTTACGCGACCGCCCCATCAACGTGACAGTGCCAGAGGGAGTCAACACCGTCATCATTTCAATCGGCGTTGGCACAACTTGTCGGCTTCGGCAAATGCCCGCTACCGTGCGCTCTCAGAACTGCGCTTCGCTCAACGCATTGACCGGCACCGCACCCGCCACGATGGCATCGCGCAAACCCGATGCCTGTGACAGGATGTGCTCCGCGAAGAAATGCGCCGTCGAGATCTTGGCGTCGTGGAAGGACGGATCCTCGCCACGCTTCGCATCTGCCGCAAGCATCGCGCGGCCAAGCTGCCAGCCCAGCGTCTTGCGGCCGACGAGGTCGTTCGCCTGGATCGCGGTCGTGCCTTCGTAGATCGGCAGGATGCGGGCATCGCGATAATGCTGGGCCGCGCCGGTCTCCTCGATGAAGCCCATGCCGCCATGCACCTGCACGCCCAGGCTGGTCACATCGATCGACAATTCGGTGCTCCAGCCCTTGACGATGGGCACCATGAACTCGTAGAACGCCTGGCTTTGCTTGCGCACCGCGTCGTCGGCATGCTGGTGCGCCGTGTCGCACGCGGCCGCGGCCACATACGCTACCGCGCGCRCGCCTTCGATCAGCGAGCGCATGGTCATCAGCATGCGCTTGACGTCCGGGTGATGAATGATGGTCACAGCCTCGCGTGCGGAACCATCGACCGGACGGCTTTGCACGCGCTCGCGGGCAAAATTCACAGCCTGCTGGTAGGCCCGCTCCGACACGGCGATGCCTTGCATGCCGACCGAGAAGCGCGCCGAGTTCATCATGATGAACATGTATTCCAGGCCGCGGTTTTCCTCGCCGACCAGCGYGCCGATGGCGCCACCGTGGTCGCCGAACTGCAGCACGGCTGTGGGGCTGGCCTTGATGCCCAGCTTGTGCTCGATCGACACGCAGTGCGCATCATTGCGCGCGCCCAGCGAACCATCCTCATTCACCAGGAACTTGGGCACGATGAACAGCGAGATGCCCTTGACGCCCTCGGGTGCCGYGGGCGTGCGCGCRAGAACGAGATGGACGATGTTCTKCGCCATGTCGTGCTCACCGTAGGTGATGAAGATCTTGGTGCCGAACACCTTGTAGGTACCGTCRCCCTGCGGCTCGGCGCGCGTGCGCACGGCCGCCAGGTCCGAACCGGCCTGCGGCTCGGTCAGGTTCATGGTGCCGGTCCATTCGCCGGAGATCAGCTTGGGCAGGAAGGTGGCCTTCTGCGCGTCGCTGCCCGCGGTCAGCAGGGCTTCGATGGCGCCGTCTGTCAGCAGCGGGCACAGCGCGAACGACAGGTTCGCCGTGTTCAGCATCTCGTTGCAGGCRGTGGCGATCAACTTGGGCAAGCCCTGGCCGCCAAATTCCTGCGGATGCAGCACGCCCTGCCAGCCRCCTTCGCCAAACTGGCGGAACGCGTCCTTGAAACCGGGCGTGGTGGTAACCACGCCRTCCTTCCAGCTGCTGGGATCGGTGTCGCCAATGCGGTTGAGCGGCGCCACCACTTGTTCGTTGAATTTGGCTGCCTCGTCGAGCACCGCCTGCGCCGTCTCCGGCGTGGCGTCCTCGAAGCCAGGCAGCTTGCTGACTGCGTCAAGATCAGCCAGTTCGTTCATCACGAACAACATGTCCTTGAGCGGGGCACGGTAGGTC
>NZ_JBFTOQ010000113.1:0-1969 GCF_056398045.1 Cupriavidus sp. 05L411
GGCAACGGCCCGGGCAACGGCCCGGCCGGCGTGCGCATCGACTCCGGCGTGCGCGAGGGCGACACCATCAGCCCGTACTACGACCCCATGATCGCCAAGCTCATCGTGTGGGGCCGCGACCGCGAGGAAGCGCTGGCGCGCATGGCGCAGGCGCTGGCCGAGTATCACGTGGTGGGCCTGTCGACCAATATCGCTTTCCTGCAGCGGCTGGTGACCTCGCAGGCGTTCCGCACGGCGGACCTCGACACCGGCCTGATCGAGCGCAACCAGACAGCACTGTTCCCGCCGCCCGCGAAGGTGGGCACCGAAGTCATCGCGCTGGCCGTAGCGGCGCTGGTGGATGCTGAAACCCGCGCGCGCCGCGTGGACCCGGCCGACGCGCATTCGCCCTGGCAGAACGCCGGCGCATGGCGCCTGAACGGAGACGCCACCAGCCAGTTCCGCCTGCGCACCGGCGAAGGCGAAACGCTGGCCAGCCTGCGCAGCGATGGCGGCAAGCAATGGCTGACGGTAGGCGAGCAGACCCTGCCCTTCCGCGCTGCCAGCCTGGCCGGCAGCCACGCACTCGACCTGGGCGAGCGTACGGTCAAGGGCAACACCCATATCGAAGGCGACGCCCTCTATGTGTTCAGCGGCAAGCAGCAAACCCGGCTGGAAGTCGTCGACCCGCTGGCCCATGCGGGCAGCGCCGATGCCGAGGGCGGCAAGCTGGTGGCGCCGATGCCGGGCCGCATCATCGCGGTGATGGTCAAGGCCGGCACGGTCATTGGCAAGGGCGATCCGCTGATCGTGATGGAAGCCATGAAAATGGAACACACCCTGACCGCGCCGGCCGACGGCGTGGTGCAGGAGGTGCTTTATGATATCGGCGACCAGGTGCAGGATGGGGCGCAGCTGGTCACGTTGGAAGATGTGGTGGTTTGAGGGAATGCGGGACTTTTGGGGGCGGGGGGGGCAGTTTGTAGCCCCGCTGACTGTAGCCCCGCTGACGCGGGGAGACACGTTTGGTGGGTGGGGTTTTCTTGCTTCTAGCTGCTGTCGCGGCTGTACGGTATTGGCCGTTTTGGAACGTGTGAGATGTCACTTCTCTTTACTCGTAAAGAGAAGTAACCAAGAGAAAGCGATCCTTGCAGGAGGCTGGCTTATTGGGGTTACGTAGCCCGGTGGTTTCGTCGTCAGGCCCTGGGTGCTAATGGCCTCGTGCCGTTACCGGTTTGAATGGCCACGATCCTGTCAATGACACCGGTTTCGTGGTGAGGCTGCTCGGTAGCAGCATCCCTGCTCATTCACGCATCTGCCGGTACCGGTTCGCAGCGCCACGATATATCACGCTATGATGGTTTCGTGGTGGGGTGGGCGCGGTGGAAGAATTCTTCGACCTATCAAGTCGGTGCCACCGCGCCCACGACGAAATCGGGACGCCTGCAACTTCGTGGCCGCCCGCACCGCGAGCGACAGACGGCTTGAAATTCGTGGTGGTGGCTACCGGTGGGGGCCACCACGAAACCCTGGGCATTAGCAAGGTCGTGGTGGTCTAAACTGGTAACGGCACGAGTCCATTAGCACCCGGGGCCGTACGACGAAACCATTGGGGCTCCCAATGACGCCACGCCAGCCTCCTGCAAGGATCGCTTTCTTTTGGTTACTTTTCTTTACGAGTAAAGAAAAGTGACATCTCACACGTTCTAAATCAGCCAACACCGTACAGCCGCGACAGCAGCTAGAAGCATCAAAACCCCGCCCACAAACGCCACCCCCGCGTCAGCGGCGAAATCGCCGGCACCAGCCTACCCCCGCCTCAAACCCTCTCATGCCGTTACCGGATCGAGTGACCACGATCCTGCGGATGGCGCTGGTTTCGTGGTGAGGCTGCTCGGTAGCGGCATCCCTGCTCATTCATCCATCTGCCGGTACCGGTGCAAAGTGTCACGATATGTCACGCCGTGATGGTTTCGTGGTGGGGTGGGCG
>NZ_JBFTOQ010000114.1:0-1948 GCF_056398045.1 Cupriavidus sp. 05L411
TGTTAGCGCCGATGTAAAAATGACCCACCCCGCCGAAGTAAAACTGACCCACCTGATGGAGGATGGCGGATTTGCCGCCGATGCTGACACAGGAGCAAGCAGTGGAAATCAGGGTATTAGCAAGGCGAGGCACGGGGGTGCGCGAGATAGCGCGGCAGACGGGGTTGTCGCGCAACACGGTGCGACGCTATTTGCGGGACGAGCAGGCCCGCCCGTACGGCCCGCGTGAGGCGAGAGCAACGAAGCTCGAGCCACACCACGGTTATTTGCTGGACCGCATCGCGGCGGCGCGGCCGCGCTGGATTCCGGCGACCGTATTGCTGCGTGAGTTGCGAGAGCGTGGCTACGACGGCGGCATCAGCCAGCTCAAGGTGTTTCTCTCGCCGCACAAGCGTGCCGAGCCAGAGCCACTGGTGCGCTTCGAGACGGCGCCGGGCAAGCAGATGCAAGCCGACTTCACGGTCATCCGGCGCGGCCGCGAGCCGCTGCTGGCCCTGGTAGCGACGCTGGGCTATAGCCGTGCAAGCTTCGTGCGCTTCACGGCCCGCGAGGATGCCGCGACGCTATGCGTCTGCCTGGAGGAGGCGCTGGCCTTCTTCGGCGGCGTACCCGAGCACATTCTGTTCGATAACGCCAAGTCGGTCGTCATTGAGCGCGATGCGCACGGCGAAGGCCGGCATCGCTGGAACCCGGAACTGCTGACGCTGGCCGAGCGCTACGGCTTCACGCCCAAGGTATGCCGCCCCTATCGGGCCAAGACCAAGGGCAAGGTAGAACGCTTCAATCGCTATCTCAAGGAGAGCTTCGTGGTGCCGCTGGCCGCCACGCTCAAACAGACCGGGCTGAAACTGGACGTCGACGCCGCCAACAAGTACATCGGCCGCTGGCTGACGGAGGTAGCCAACGCCCGGATACATGCCACCACCGCCGCACGTCCCGCGGTACGTCTGGCCGCCGAGCAACAGGCCTTGCTGGCGCTGCCGACAAGGTCCAGGCCGTTGCCTATTGCGCAGTCGCACCGACCGATACCGCGCGAGAGCTTGCAGCACCCGCTGGCCGTGTATGACAGCCTGCTGGAGGTGGCGGCATGAATCTGCAGCATGAGCGCATTGCCAGTCTGTGCGGCCAGCTCAAGCTCGACCGCGTGGCGCTGGACTGGGCGCCGCTGGCGCAGCAGGCGGCGACCGAGGATGCCAGTCTGGCCGACTTCCTGGAGCGGCTGCTCCATGCCGAGGCCGCAGCCCGTGAGGAGCGCAAGCGCCAGGTGCTGACGAAGCTGGCGACCTTGCCATCGGTCAAGACGCTGGAGCAGTACGACTTCGGCTTCGCCAGCGGCGCACCGCGGATGCAGATACAGGAACTGGCCAGCCTGGCGTTCATCGAGCGCGCCGAGAACATTGTGCTGCTCGGGCCGTCCGGCGTAGGAAAGACGCATCTGGCGACGGCGCTGGCCTATCGCGCCACCCAGTCCGGTATCAAGACACGGTTCCTGACGGCGGCCGACTTGATGATGCAATTGGCTACTGCCCGGCAGCAAGGCCGGCTGCGAGAGTACTTCAATCGGGCCGTGATGGGGCCGAGGCTGCTGGTGGTTGATGAAATCGGCTATCTGCCGTTCGGCCGCGAGGAAGCGAACTTGTTCTTCAACGTCGTCGCCAAGCGCTACGAGCGCGGCTCGATGGTACTAACCAGCAACCTGCCGTTCGCCCAATGGGCTAGCGCCTTCGCCGACGACCAGACGCTGACGGCGGCCATGCTAGACCGGCTGCTACATCACGCCCACATCGTGCAAATCACCGGCGAGAGCTATCGGCTGAAGGACAAGCGCCGGGCAGGGCAAACGAACAGTCGGACTACCGCGAAGACGGCCGGCTGACAGGACCCAGGTGGGTCAGTTTTACTTCGGCGAATCTTGGGAAAGTGGGTCACTTTTAAATCGGCGTTGACA
>NZ_JBFTOQ010000115.1:0-1792 GCF_056398045.1 Cupriavidus sp. 05L411
CCGCCACTACCGGCCCGCAGGAGATGACCCCGTCGGAAGCCTTTGTCGAGACCCTGGCCGCCAATGGCGTCACCGACATGTTCGGCATCATGGGCTCCGCCTTCATGGACGCCATGGACATCTTCGCCCCCGCCGGCATCCGCCTGATCCCCGTCGTGCACGAGCAAGGCGCTGGCCACATGGCCGACGGCTATGCCCGCGTCTCGGGCCGCCATGGCGTCGTCATCGGACAGAACGGCCCCGGCATCAGCAACTGCGTGACCGCCATCGCCGCCGCTTACTGGGCACATAGCCCGGTGGTCATCGTCACCCCGGAGGCCGGCACCATGGGCATTGGCCTGGGCGGCTTCCAGGAAGCCAAGCAGTTGCCCATGTTCCAGGAATTCACCAAGTACCAGGGACACGTCACCCACCCCGCGCGCATGGCCGAGTACACCGGCCGCTGCTTCGACCGCGCCATGGCCGAGATGGGACCGACCCAGCTCAATATCCCCCGCGACTACTTCTACGGCCAGATCAAGGCCGAGATCCCACAGCCCCAGCGCCTGGACCGCGGCCCCGGCGGCGACCAGCGCCTGAACGAGGCCGCCGAGCTGATCGCCAAGGCCAGATTCCCCGTCATCATCTCCGGCGGCGGCGTGGTCATGGCCGATGCCATCGACGAATGCCAGGCGCTGGCCGAGCGGCTGGGCGCCCCGGTGGTCAACAGCTACCTGCACAACGACTCCTTCCCCGCCAGCCACCCGCTGTGGTGCGGCCCGCTGGGCTACCAGGGCTCCAAGGCAGCCATGAAGCTGCTCGCCCGCGCCGATGTCGTCATCGCCCTCGGCTCGCGCCTCGGACCCTTCGGCACCCTGCCCCAGCACGGCATGGACTACTGGCCCAAGCACGCCAAGATCATCCAGATCGATGCCGACCACAAGATGCTCGGCCTGGTCAAGAAGATCTCGGTGGGCATCTGCGGCGATGCCAAGGCCGCAGCCGTCGCACTGACCGAGCGCCTGGCCGGCCGCACCCTGGCCTGCGACGCCTCCCGCGAAGACCGCGCCGGACAGATCGCCGCCGAGAAGGCCGCCTGGGAGAAAGAACTCGACGAGTGGACCCACGAGCGCGACCCCTACAGCCTGGACATGATCGAGGAGCAGAAGCAGGAGCGCACGCCCACCGGCGGACACTACCTGCATCCGCGCCAGGTCCTGCGCGAGCTGGAGAAGGCCATGCCCGAAGACGTGATGGTCTCCACCGACATCGGCAACATCAACTCGGTGGCCAACAGCTACCTGCGCTTCAACAAGCCGCGCAGCTTCTTTGCCGCCATGAGCTGGGGCAACTGCGGCTATGCCTTCCCCACCATCATGGGCGCCAAGGTGGCCGCACCCCACCGCCCGGCCGTGTCCTACGCCGGCGACGGCGCCTGGGGCATGAGCCTGATGGAGACCATGACCGCCGTGCGCCACAACATCCCGGTCACCGCCGTGGTGTTCCACAACCGCCAGTGGGGCGCGGAGAAGAAGAACCAGGTGGACTTCTACAACCGCCGCTTCGTCGCCGGCGAGCTGGACAACCAGAGCTTCGCGGAGATCGCCCGCGCCATGGGCGCCGAGGGCATCGTGGTGGACAAGCTGGAAGACGTCGGCCCCGCGCTCAAGCGCGCCATCGACCTGCAGATGCACCACGGCAAGACCACCATCATCGAGATCATGTGCACCCGTGAGCTCGGCGACCCGTTCCGCCGCGATGCGCTGGCCAAGCCCGTGCGCATGCTCGATAAGTACAAGGACTACGTTTGAGC
>NZ_JBFTOQ010000116.1:0-1782 GCF_056398045.1 Cupriavidus sp. 05L411
CCCCCCGCTTCTTCTTGTTGCGATCAACGAGGTAGCCAAGGTTGAGCTGGGTCTTGCCACCATATTCGGTGGAGAGCTTGATGCTCTCCTCTCCCTTCCAGTCCTCCATGCGCAGCTTGTTGTTGCTCTGCGTCCTGATCAGGTTGCGCGACAGCCACCGGTCCTGGGTGGTGATCAGGTCCTCTTGCCGGCTGTTATGCAGCGCGTGCGCGATATAGGGCTTGTTCGGATTGCCGTCGCGAAAGGCAATCGCGACTTCGGTGCCGTCGATGAGCGGGAAGTGGAACCCAGTATGCAGACCGCCGGCATACGGCTTGGCCAGGGGTATGGCCGCGCTTTCCATGCCTTTCGGCCATGGCTCAAAATCAAAATCGAAGCGGACGACGTAGTGGCCCGCCTTTGTCAGGTACGCGTACTTGTATTGGCCGGGCGAGGTGATGCGCGCGCTCAGCGTGCCCTGGATTTTCGGCCAGTTTTCCTCGTCCAGCGGCAGGCGAAAGCGCCGGTCCGACGGGATGGCCTGGTAGGTGTTGCGGTAAGCGGCATCACGCCCCCCGGTATGGATGACTTCGGTGATGACCTGGCCGTTGGGGGCTTCGGCCAATGGCTCATCCATGCGCAGGATGCAGCCGGCGTGCAGTCTGAGCACGTTGCTCTCGCCCGCATAGACAAGCTGGCCGGCCAGCAGGGCCTCGTGGCGCAGCTGCGCCTCCCACTTCGCCTCGGCCTTGTCCAGATGATGCGTGCCGTAGATATACTGCTGGCCGTAAGTTGTCTTGTCCTTGCGCGCGACGTTGGCCTCGCCCTTGATGGGTTCCCACGCCTGATCCGGGTTGTAGTCGGCGACCAGGACCGATTCGGGCACGGTCCTGGCGTGCACCTGGATGTCGGATACCGCCTCAATGCCGGCTTCCAGGCCGGCGGTCTCGCGATATGGCACGCGCAGTTCGGGCTGGTAGACGTAGTGGTCGATGTCGTCGCCGAAGACGATCATCTCGCCGAATTTTCCCGGGATGAAGTAGCAATACAGCCCTTCYTGSCGCATCAGCAACTGGACATATTCCCAGTCGGATAGCTGGTACTGGAAGCGGAATTTGTGCTGGGTGTACTTGCGGCGCACCTTGAGGGAAAACTGGTGGCCCCGGAGTTCGTGCCGGCGCAGGATAGCCTCGATGATCTCGAGGGCCGTCTTGTTCTGGTAGATGCGCGTGGTCCGGACGAGTTCGAGCCGCGCGGCCAGTGGCCGGAGCACGATGTCGTAGGCGAAGAAATCGCGCGTGCGTTTCGTGCGTGAGAACGCCGATATCCACCCCGCGAACCGGCGCGGTTCGCTACCGTCGCCGGGGTCGATCACAAAGGTCGCGTCACGATTGAGGTATTCAGCCCGGTCGAGTTCCAGCGGGTGGGTTAGCCGGATCGTGACGGTATAGAGCTCTCCCAATCGCTCCACTGCCTCGAACGACACCACCGACAGTTCCGCCGCGCTGGCCGCGCGAGGAACGTCCAGATGGTAAGCCTGGCGCCCGGGCATCCTTGCGCCGTAGGCCTCGAATTCGTCGATAACGCCCATGTCTTCTCCGTTGTCACGCCTGCCGCTTCGCGGCAAGATTCCTGGCGGATTGGTTGCGCACGCCGGGAACGACAAGTGACTTGATGCTTGGCATCGCGGCGCACCATGCAACCACGTCTATTCGAAGTCCGGGGCGGCGAAACGCTGTGAGCGTTGTGCTCTGGCCCGATTCGGAAAACATGCTAATGGGTGAGTACGGATAGGATCAATCG
>NZ_JBFTOQ010000117.1:0-1571 GCF_056398045.1 Cupriavidus sp. 05L411
TCGGCTCGGCTCGCTTCGCTCGTGTTCGTCCTTGCGCATCTTCTCGGGAAAAAGTCGAGAATCTACGCAAGTCCCCGGAAAGTTAACAGACGTGCCACCCTGGCTGTTGCGCGTAAACGTCAGCTAGCACAGCCGGATTTATGCAACAACGCCATACACCGGCTGAACGATTCCATCAAGCTGTTGCGTTGACCGGTTGAATCCGCAGCCATTTTTGGTCATTCRGCCGACCCGTCGACTAAGGACTTAACAGCCTGCTCGGCCTCCGAATCGGGCAGCTTGATACCATGTAGGTCCAACTACAGTACGAAGGAGATTGCAATGTCGCCAGTAAACAATGCTGTTGTCCATTTGACAATGCGATTTCAAAAAACAAGTTTGGCGACGGGAACCGGAGTAATGTACAGACGCGATGACGAGTACTTCATCGTCACTGCGTGGCACAACCTCGCTGGTCGCCACATTGAAACACTCCTTCTACTCGATGATAAGCATGCTGCAATACCGGACAACGTTGTTGCCTCGGTGGCGCTCAGGATAGGCGTATCCCATTCCATACGCATGTCATTCACCTTGCCGCTGCAGGACGACACAAAATCCTTGTTTTATGTAAGTAGCAAGAATTTCCCCCGGGTGGATGTCGCAGTGCTTCCCTTTGACCCTAATCAGCCACACAAGATGGAAATTCACTCATCGGACGGGGAGGAACGAGATACCGTACTTATCCCTCATTCTGGTGATGGCGACATGATGAGCAGGGTTATTTCTATTCAAGATTTTTTGCCGTTAGGAGACATTTCCGATAAATGGATCGAATCCGTGGACATTACGGAAGAGCTATTCATTCCCGGATATCCACAGAATCTAGGCGACTATACGGGGCAGCCAGTTTGGAAGCGCGCAACTATTGCTTCCTCAGTCCAGAACGGATGGAACAATCAGGCCCAGTTCCTTGTGGACAGCGCATCGAAGAGTGGGATGTCAGGGGCACCGGTGGTCTTCTATAGTCCAAATGGAACTCTCAAGATTGGTGGGGCGACATTCACGTACGGCCGTCCCTTCGCCATACTTGCGGGCATCTACACCGGTCGGCTTGGGATCACAACAAAGGAAGACCCTCAGGTCGGAACCGTTTGGCATCGGAGCGTGATAGACGAGGTCATTAATGATCGAGTGTTCGAACTGTTGCCATACGAAATAGTTGCGGGAGATGATGAATTACAAGCGGCCGTGCACGAGGCGTTCAAAATTCTGTCGAAGAGAGGGCTTGAAAACATTTTGAATAAGTCTACTGCCGCTAGGTATTACAGCCGAGACAGAGTTCTAGGCCTCATGAATGGCCGTGTCTCACCGGCCGAGGCGCTAGCGGCGGTCCTGCTCGTTGCTAAAAATTATGACGGCCCGTTCGTAGCGGACAACTAGGAGAGTGTAGTGGTCAAGTTTTTTCGGACAGGCTGATAGGTTGTTTTGCTTCTGGCTTGGCCTCGTAAGCGGCAGGCGAGACATAGCCAAGGGTTGAGTGCAAGCGCACAGGGTTGTAGAAGCCGACGATGTACTGGGTAATGTCACGT
>NZ_JBFTOQ010000118.1:0-1460 GCF_056398045.1 Cupriavidus sp. 05L411
TTGGAACCACCCCTTCCCCTTCCCATCCCGAACAGGACCGTGAAACGACTCCACGCCGATGATAGTGCGGATACCCGTGTGAAAGTAGGTAATCGCCAGGCTCTCCCTTGAAACCCCCCAGTACGAAAGTACTGGGGGGTTTTGCTTTTATGGCTAAGACTTTGCGGCTGCGATTTACGGCTGCGGATTCAGAAGAGCTTCAGAACGGTTTCTTCACCGCCACATCGCCCTGGCCGACAAACAGCTTCATCGTCAGGCGCTGCGCCAGATTGCCGTAGGGCGGATAGAACAGCCCGATGGGAAAGAACCGGTGCCGTTTGAACACGGTGCGTGCATGCGAGAGTTCGCGAAACCCTTCTTCGCCGTGATAGTTGCCCATGCCTGAGTTTCCCACGCCACCAAAGGGTGCGTCGTGGTTGACTACGTGCCAGGCCCAGTCGTTGATGGTGACGCCGCCAGAATGCGTGCGCGCAAGCAGCTTCTTGCGCTCGGCCGCATCGTGGCTGAAGCAGTACAGGGCGAGCGGACGCGAGCGTTGCTGCACCATGGCGATGGCCTGCTCGTGCGTGTCGTACGGCAGGACTGGCAGGATGGGGCCAAAGATCTCCTCGCGCATCAGCAGCATGTCGGGCGTGCAGTTCGTCACGACGTGCAATGGCAAGCGGCGGCCGGGGCCGACCTCGCCGCAGGCCACCACCGTCGCGCCCTTGGCGCGCGCGTCGTCCAGCATGGCCTGGATGCGTGCAGCGTGGCGATCGGTGGCCAGCGCCGTGTAATCGGGGTTGTGCCCGGTCCGCTCGCCGAACAGTTCGCCAAAACCTTCGATCACCGCCTTGACGAATTCGTCCACGCGTTCGCGCGGCACCAGCGCGTAATCGGGCGCCACGCAAACCTGCCCGCAGTTGATGCCCTTGCCATGCGCGATGCGCCGGGCGGCCTCGCCAACGGGATAGTCGCGCAACACGATGGCGGGCGACTTGCCGCCAAGCTCGAGCGTGACCGGCGTGAGATTACGCGCCGCCTGGCCCATGACGACACGGCCTACCGCCGGCGAGCCGGTGAAAACGAGATGATTGAAGGGCAGGTCACTAAAGACGCCAGGGTTTTGCAACTCGCCGCCGATCAATGCAACGTGATCTTCGGCGAAGATCTCGCCAAGCATGGCCTTGAGCGTGGCGTTGGTGGCTGGCGTTGTCTCTGGCATCTTGATCATGACGCGGTTGCCGGCGGCCAGTGCGGCCACTAGCGGGCCCAGTGACAGATAGACCGGGAAATTCCAGGTCGCGATGACACCGACGACGCCCTTGGGCTGGTAGGTGTCAACGCCGATTTAAAAGTGACCCACTTTCCCAAGATTCGCCGAAGTAAAACTGACCCACCTGGGTCCTGTCAGCCGGCCGTCTTCGCGGTAGTCCGACTGTTCGTTTGCCCTGCCCGGCGCTTGTCCTTCAGCCGATAGC
>NZ_JBFTOQ010000119.1:0-1301 GCF_056398045.1 Cupriavidus sp. 05L411
TGTACGAATCAACCACATGGGTAACAAACGAGTTCACTCACATGGGTAACACTTTGATTGTCAGGTAGTGCTGCTTCGCCTGGCGTTCATCAATCAATCCTATGGCAATGGGGCCGAAGTGCACACGCCATATCCCATCGGCAACTGCCTCCAATCCGACCACCTCGCCCTGCAAGAGATGACCGACATAGATGATCTTGCCCGCCTGGTAGATCAGCCCCGCTTGCGTCACTCGGTGCGGCAGGATGTAGCTCGCGTACCTCATCTCCTCAAGACGACTCGGATAGGCCCGCATCGACTTTGTGTAGCAACTCTGCGGCGTGCATTGCTCCAACGCCTCGTGCGGCCTTTCCCGATTGTAGTAGCGCCGGAATTCATCCATGCGACGCTGCTGCCTGCTCAACGTGGCTGCCGGCGGCTGCGCCGTCGCTCGCTTGAGCGTGCGATGCATGCGCTCGTGCCGACCGTTCTGCTCCGGATGCCCTCGCTCGATCCGCTCCGGCACAATCCCCAGCTTCAGCCACCAGATCGACAACTGCGACAACCCTCCGCTACCCGTACTCGCGAACGGAACGCCRTTGTCCGTGCGCAGCCGGTCCGGCAAGCCGTAGCGCCGGAACAGTTGCTCGAAGACCGCACGCGTGGGTACCAACTGTGGCCCGATCAAGCCCTTGCAACCCAGCAGATACCGGCTCGCATGGTCCATTACCGTCAACGGATAACACCACCGGTGGTCCCCCGTCAGAAACTGCCCCTTGTAGTCCGCACTCCACAATCCGTTCGGCTCTCGGGTCGAGCGCAATACGCCTTCGTGCGGCATCACGCGACGTCGCAAGCGCCGTGGCGTGATCCGTCCTGCTTGCTTGAGTACGTTGTAAATTGTCGTGCGCGAGGGCACGAGCTCTGCCCCGTACCGGGCCTCCAGCAGCTTCTGGATCTTCTTCGGCCCTTGCTCCATCCCGCTCTGCATTCGCAGCGCCAGGATCGCCTGGCGGATCGCGTAGGGCACGCGCTCCTGCTCACGCCGACGCCGGCTGCGTTCGGCCAGTCCATCCAGCCCTTCTGCTTCGTACCGCTCAAGCCACTTGTAGCCTGTCTTCCGGCTGACGCCATATCGCGCGCACAGCGCGCTCATGCTCTCAACACCCTTGACGTGATCGACCACAAACAAAATTCGTTGGTCCATGGGTTTCAGCTCGCTCCAGGGCATGGGCATCTCCTTTCAGGGTCGCCCATGCAGCGTAGRAAACTGTTACCTATGTGCTTGAACTCAAGTGTTACCTATGTGAGTGAGTCGTACC
>NZ_JBFTOQ010000120.1:0-1257 GCF_056398045.1 Cupriavidus sp. 05L411
GGCGGGGCCGGCATGAGGGGCGTGGGCGGCAGTTGGATTTGTCCACCGCGCCACGGGATAAACCTGTGGACAAGCCGCGCGAGGACCAGATCCCCGGCGGGCTCCTCGGGTCTGATTAATGTTTGAGCGGCGGGGTGACCACGTGATTCCCAATCCCCAAGGGAGCAGGTTGCGTTGCACCAGCGATCCGCCGGACCAATGTTGAGGCCTAACGGTCTTTGAGCCGACAACGCAGGATCCTGCCCCGCAGCTTCCTCAAATCTGTGCACCTAGAATGAAGTCGATCGAAATCGAGCGCGCCGAAGCGATTACCTGGATCCGCATTCAGATGGCCCAGCACGGCCTGACCCTGGCTCACCTGCAGGCCGCCGGCTGTTTTGCCGAGCCGCCTCCGGCGACGTTGCCTGGGGCGGTGCGCTATCGCAACGCGCACGGGGAGGGCTGGGATGGCCGCGGCGCCATGCCCGATTGGCTGCAGCGGGCGGTCAATGCCGGGCAGACCGTGGAACATTTCTGCGTTGGGCGACTGGGTGACGTGAAATAATGTACAGATGGCTACTCGATCTTCCCCACGCCGTGCAGCGGCGGATTCCCTTCCCGACGACTATGTGGTCTGGCTTGGCCAACTGAAGGAAGAAGTCCAGCAGGCGCGGCTACGTACGTCGCTGGCGGTCAACCGGGAACTGCTCTTGCTGTACTGGCGCATCGGAGGCTCGATCCTGCAACGGCAAAAAGCGGCGGGATGGGGCAAATAGGTGGTTGATCGGCTAGCGAATGACCTTCGCCAGGCCTTCCCAGACATGGCTGGCTTCTCCCCGCGTAATTTGATGTACATGCGGGCATTCGCCGAGGCCTGGCCGGACGAGGCAATTGTGCAACAGCCTGTTGCACAATTGCCCTGGGGCCACAACCTCAAGCTATTGGAGATGCTGAGCGACGCGGAGACGTGCACTTGGTATGCCCGCGCCGCAGTCGAGCATGGCTGGAGCCGCAATGTACTTGTTCACCAGATCGAGACGCGGCTACACGAGCGACAAGGCGCCGCCTTGTCGAATTTCCACCGCACCTTGCCAGCCCAGCAATCCGAGCTGGCGCAACAGTTGCTGAAGTGTATTAGCTGGGACTCGATCTGACAGATAGTCGGGCTGTTGAATCGAGAAGCGCGGCTCAATGCGGGATCAGTTTCTCCTTGGCGAGTTCCAGCGAGTCGAGGAAGGTGCGCATGGGCGTTTTGCCGTAGCACCATCGCCCCTGATG
>NZ_JBFTOQ010000121.1:0-1249 GCF_056398045.1 Cupriavidus sp. 05L411
TGCAGTGGTCTAATTTCCTCGGACAGGTCGATAGGGTGACAATCCATATCGACGAGGAAACAGATGACAAGACAACGCCGACAATTTGATGCCAGCTTCAAGCTGGAAGTAGTACGGATGGTGAAAGACCAGGGGCTATCGGTGGGCGAGGTTTGCCGGACGATGGAGCTTGGCGAGACGGCAGTGCGGCGATGGCTGGCGCAATACGATTCGGAGCTGGCGGGCGGTGCTGGGATCGGCAAGCCGCTGACGCCTGAGCAGCAGCGCATTCGGCAGTTGGAGGCTGAGAACCGGCAGTTGCGGGAGGACAATAGCATCCTAAAAAAGGCCTCAGCCTTCTTTGCACGAGAGCTCAAGTGAGTTATCGGGTGGTAACCCACCTGCAAGAGAAGGCTGTCTCCGTCAGTTCGGCGTGCCGGGTGTTGGGCGTCAGCCGAGCTGGCTATTACGCTGACCGGCGCGCCTTGCCGGGCGCGCCGAAGTTGCGGCAGCGGGCCCATGTGAAAGCAGCCTTTGCCGCCAGCGGCGCCAGTTATGGCAGCCGACGGCTGATGCATGCGGTCCGGGCCCAAGGGATCAAAATTGGCCGTCAGCGGGTCCGTACGGTGATGCAGGAGGCTGGGCTGCGTGCGACCTGGAAACGCAAGTTTGTCGCGACGACCGACAGCAAACACGATCAACCTGTCGCGAAAAATGTGCTGGATCGGCAATTTGATGTGCCGCAGGCAAACCGGGCCTGGGTCTCAGATATCACGTATATCCGCACTGCCCAGGGCTGGTTGTACCTGGCGGTGGTGCTGGATCTGTACTCACGCAAGGTGGTCGGCTGGGCCATGGCGCCGGCCATGCCGACGGCCCTGATCATGTCAGCGCTGGAAATGGCGCTACAGCAGCGTCGGCCGGCGCGGGGGCTGGTGCTCCATTCGGATCGAGGCAGTCAGTACGCCAGTGCCGAGTACCAGGCCATGCTGGCGCGCCACGGCATCGTTTGCAGCATGAGCCGCAAAGGCAACTGCTGGGATAACTCGCCGATGGAGCGTTTCTTCCTGAACCTGAAGATGGAGCGGGTGTGGCAGCGGCGCTATGCCAATCACGCGGAGGCACGACGTGACATTACCCAGTACATCGTCGGCTTCTACAACCCTGTGCGCTTGCACTCAACCCTTGGCTATGTCTCGCCTGCCGCTTACGAGGCCAAGCCAGAAGCAAAACAACCTATCAGCCTGTCCGAAAAAACTTGACCACTACA
>NZ_JBFTOQ010000122.1:0-1227 GCF_056398045.1 Cupriavidus sp. 05L411
TGCGGATTCAACCGGTCAACGCAACAGCTTGATGGAATCGTTCAGCCGGTGTATCGAAGTTTAGTGTTTTGCGTGGGCGTTCGTTGAGTCTTCTGGCTATGGCGTTGAGCTTGGCTTGCGAGTAGCCCGAGAGATCGGTGCCTTTCGGGAAGTACTGTCTCAACAGGCCATTCGTGTTCTCGTTGGAGCCGCGTTGCCACGGATGCTGAGGATCGCAGAAGTAGACCTGGATGTCCGTGGCCACGGTGAAACGCTTGTGACCAGCCATCTCCGAGCCTCGATCCCAAGTCAGCGACTTGTACAGTTCMTGTGGCAGCTTGCCGGCGTGCTTGATCAGGGCGTTGACTACAGCCTCGGAGTCCTTGCTCGCAATCTTCACCAGCATCACGAACCGGGTCTGGCGTTCGACCAGCGTTGCAATCTGGCTGTTGGCGCTGCCGAACAGCAGATCGCCTTCCCAGTGCCCGGGTATCGCGCGATCCTCTGCCGTGGCAGGGCGTTCACTGATCGATACGGCATCTCGGATGTTCGTCCGGTCGTCGGTCTTCAGTGTATGTTGGCGCGACCTACGCATGGCTCGGGAACGGCGCAGGTGTTCCAGCAGCTCTCTTTTCAGCGCACCGCGGGCCTGGATGTAGAGGCTCCGATAGATGGTCTCGTGCGACACCTGATAGTCCTTGTTGACCGCATACACGTGCTYGAGCCAACCCGCAATCTGCTCTGGCGACCACTGCAACCAAAGCTTGCTCGCCACCACTTGGGCGAGTGTCCGATTGCTGACGAGCTTACATGCCTTTGGGCGCCGGGCGCGCTCCCAGGCGAGTTGGTCGGCCTGGTTCGCCAGATAGTCCTGTCTGCCACCATTTCGCTGGAGCTCGCGGCTGATAGTGGAAGGCGCACGGCCTAACCGCGCCGCTACGGAGCGGATCGACCGGCCGGCGACGACTGCGCGCGAAATCTCTTCTCGTTCGGAAAGCGTCAAGGCAAGCCTGGAGCGGTGTCGTTGCGCTGGCTGTATCCCGCCAGTCCTCGCGAGAACCCCTTGTATCGATGAGTGGTAGCGATCGAACAGCCTGGCAATCTGCGCAAGCGTGTCACCTTTGCGCCACCGCTCCCACATTAGTGCCTTTTGAGTCTCGGTGTAGTAGATCCTGCGCCTCTGTTTCATTTGCAACACCTCCACTGCTCACGCAGCGTCTAGTGTTGCATCGACCCGTTGAATCCACG
>NZ_JBFTOQ010000123.1:0-1184 GCF_056398045.1 Cupriavidus sp. 05L411
CTTAAGGATCGCCTGAAAAACTCAGTTTCGTGACCCGGGCGTCTTATCGACACCATCGCGGTTTGGATCTCCGCGGCTCTCCGGCTGGTTGCGTCAGCGCAATCCCGTTCTCTACCCGGTTGGGAGGCCATTTGGCCCCTCAATCGGCGTCACACGCCGTACGCAAGCAGCGCTCTGCGAGCCATCCAGAGATTGCTTAGTGCAAACAGCGTCTTCAGTTGTGCCGTGTTCTTCGCGAGACCTCGGTAACGGACCTTGGCCATGCCGAACTGCTGCTTCAGCACCCGGAATGGATGTTCCACCTTCCCCCGGATCTTCGCTTTGATCGATTCGATCTCATTGAGCATCGCYTGAGCACGATCGCTGAGATCGAGTCTGCGGCGCTTGCCGGGCAGCATGCTCACGTGCCACCTCACCCCCGGTGCAGCCTCGGGCCGCTTGTGCACGCCAACGAAGCCGGCATCGCCAAAGACATCCGTTTCATTGCCATGCAGCAAGCTGTGTGCTTGGCTGATCTCACTCACATGGGCAGCCGTGCCGATCACGGTGTGCACCAGTCCGGAATCCGCATCCACGCCAATATGCGCCTTCATGCCGAAGTAATACTGCTTGCCCTTACGCGTGGAGTGCATCTCAGGATCACGCTCACCACTGCTGTTCTTCGTCGAGGTCGGTGCACTGATCAATGTGGCATCGACCACCGTTCCCGCTTTCAACATCAGGCCTTTGCCCGCCAGCATCCCGTTCACGACCGTCAATATCTGGGCGGCCAAGTCGTGCCGTTCCAGCAAGTGACGAAATCTCAAGATCGTGCTTTCGTCTGGCAACCGCGCCATGGCGCCGTCCAGGCCAGCGAACTCGCGATAGAGCGGCACATCATGAAGCGCTTCTTCCATGGCCGGATCTGACAGGCCGAACCACTGCTGCAGGAAGTGAACGCGCAACATCGTCCCGACCGGAAATGGTGRGCGTCCGGTCTTCTTCTTGGGGCAATGGGGTTCGATCAGGGCAACCAGGTCTGCCCAGGGGACCACCTGACTCATCTCATCCAAGAACTCGCGCTTACGCGTGCGCTTTGTCGACAGGTTCAATCCCAATTCTCCTTGCTTCATGGCAGCTTCCTCCTGACTATTGCAACGTAGGGGAAGCGCCACTCGCTGACACGTTTTGCAGAGAATCCTTAA
>NZ_JBFTOQ010000124.1:0-1159 GCF_056398045.1 Cupriavidus sp. 05L411
CCGACGCCAACGCGCGCCACGTGGCACTGTGCGACGAGGCCGTGCATATCGGCGGCGCGGCAGCGCGCGACAGCTACCTGCGCGGCGACCACATCATCGAGATGGCCAAGGCCACCGGCGCGCAGGCCATCCATCCCGGCTACGGTTTCCTCTCCGAGAACGACGGCTTCGCAGAAGCTTGCGCCGAAGCCGGCCTCGTCTTTATCGGCCCGCCGGCATCCAGCATCCGCGCCATGGGCAGCAAGAGCGCGGCCAAGCGCCTGATGGAGGCGGCCGCGGTGCCGCTGGTGCCCGGCTACCACGGCGAGGATCAGGATGCCGCCCTGCTGCGCCGCGAAGCCGACYGCATYGGCTACCCCGTGCTGCTCAAGGCCAGCGCCGGTGGCGGCGGCAAGGGCATGCGCGTGGTGGAAGCCAGCGAAGGCTTCGAAGCCGCGCTGGCGTCCGTGCAGCGCGAGGCCAGCGCCAGCTTCGGCGACGACCGCGTGCTGGTCGAGAAATACCTGACCCGCCCSCGCCAYATCGARATCCAGGTSTTTGCCGACACGCACGGCAACTGCGTCTACCTGTTCGAGCGCGACTGCTCGGTGCAGCGCCGCCACCAGAAGGTGCTGGAAGAAGCGCCGGCCCCYGGCATGAGCGAGGAACGCMGGCGCGCGATGGGCGAAGCCGCCGTGGCCGCCGCGCAGGCCGTGGGCTACGTCGGCGCWGGCACGGTGGAGTTCATCGCCAACCAGGACGGCTCGTTCTACTTCATGGAGATGAACACCCGCCTGCAGGTGGAGCACCCGGTCACCGAGATGATCACCGGGCAAGACCTGGTGGARTGGCARCTGCGCGTRGCCGCGGGCGAGCCGCTGCCGCTGAAGCAGGAACAACTGCGCATCCACGGCCATGCACTGGAAGCCCGCGTCTACGCCGAAAACCCCGACAAGGGCTTCCTGCCYTCCACCGGCACGCTGCGCTACCTGCGCRCACCGGCRGCGGTCACRTTCGCGCTGGGCCAGGACGGCAACGGCCCGGCCGGCGTGCGCATCGACTCCGGCGTGCGCGAGGGCGACACCATCAGCCCGTACTACGACCCCATGATCGCCAAGCTCATCGTGTGGGGCCGCGACCGCGAGGAAGCGCTGGCGCGCATGGCGCAGGCGCTGGCCGA
>NZ_JBFTOQ010000125.1:0-1101 GCF_056398045.1 Cupriavidus sp. 05L411
AGGTTTTCCGGCCCGGTGTAGTTGGCGCTGGGGCGGATGATCTTGTTGTCGATGCGTTGCTCGATGATATGCGCAGCCCAGCCCGAGGTGCGCGCGATCACGAACAGCGGGGTGAACATGGCGGTGGGCACGCCCATCATGTGATAGCTCACCGCGCTGAACCAGTCCAGGTTGGGGAACATCKTCTTGGCGTCCCACATGGTGGTTTCCAGGCGCTCGGCGATGTCGAACATCTTCATCGMGCCGGCATCCTTGGACAGGCGCCGCGCCACTTCCTTGATCACCTGGTTGCGCGGGTCGCCGGTGGTGTACACCGGGTGGCCGAAACCGATCACCACTTCCTTGTTCTCCACGCGGCGCGAGATGTCGATATGCGCCTCGTCCGGGCTGTCGTAGCGCTTCTGGATCTCGAACGCCACTTCGTTGGCGCCGCCGTGCTTGGGGCCGCGCAGCGCGCCGATGGCGCCGCAGATCGACGAGTACATGTCCGAGCCCGTGCCGGCGATCACGCGGCCGGCGAAGGTGGAGGCGTTGAACTCGTGCTCGGCGTACAGGTTGAGCGAGGTCTGCATGGCGCGCTCCCACAGCGCGGACGGCTTCTGGCCGTGCAGCAGGTGCAGGAAGTGCGCGCCGATGGTGTCGTCGTCGGTCTCGACTTCGATGCGCCGGCCGTTATGGCTGTAGTGGTACCAGTACAGCAGCATGGAGCCCAGGCTGGCCATCAGGCGGTCGGCGATGTCGCGCGCGCCGGGGGTGTTGTGGTCGTCCTTTTCCGGCAGCACGGTGCCGAGCACGGACACGCCGGTGCGCATCACGTCCATCGGGTGGGCGCTGGCGGGCACCCATTCGAGGGCGGCCTTGACGTTGGCGGGCARGCCGCGCAGGGCCTTGAGCTTGGCCTTGTAGGCSGCCAGTTCGGCGCGGGTGGGGAGCTTGCCGTGCACCAGCAGGTGGGCGATTTCCTCGAATTCGCAGGTCTCGGCGATGTCGAGGATGTCGTAGCCGCGGTAGTGCAGGTCGTTGCCGGTACGGCCGACCGTGCACAGCGCGGTATTGCCGGCGGTCACGCCCGACAGGGCGACGGATTTCTTCGGCTTCGGG
>NZ_JBFTOQ010000126.1:0-1853 GCF_056398045.1 Cupriavidus sp. 05L411
TCCCATCCCGAACAGGACCGTGAAACGACTCCACGCCGATGATAGTGCGGATACCCGTGTGAAAGTAGGTAATCGCCAGGCTCTCCCTTGAAACCCCCCAGTACGAAAGTACTGGGGGGTTTTGCTTTTGTGCGATCAAAAGCGCGATCAGGCTCTAGCAGCGTCCAGGCCCGTAAGCCTGGCGGGAACGCGAGAGTCAAAGCAAGTCCCGAGAGGCCGCCAGAAGCCGTTTTAGAGCCTCTGGCTAGCCCCTATAGGGTGAAGGTGTTCTTTATTGAATGCCGACGATGATGGTGCGATCGGGCAGCCTAGCTGGTGCCAGGTCAACGCTCCAAGGCCTGTCCTTCCCTACTTTGCATAGTACGGAAAGTGCTTGACAGCCAAGGAAAGTTACACCATAATCAGAAGTTCACTGCGGAGAGGTGCCCGAGTGGCTAAAGGGGGCAGACTGTAAATCTGTTGGCTTACGCCTACGTTGGTTCGAATCCAACCCTCTCCACCAAGAATTGCAAAGCAGTAGTGAGTACCCGGCAGGTGTCGGTGAAGCAGAAAGCGTGGTAACCCGGCGGGTGTAGCTCAATGGTAGAGCAGAAGCCTTCCAAGCTTACGACGAGGGTTCGATTCCCTTCACCCGCTCCAAATTGCCCGGGTTCTTGCAGTTCTAAAAAAGCAGCATTCAAGTTTCGCCCATGTGGCTCAGTGGTAGAGCACTCCCTTGGTAAGGGAGAGGTCGGCAGTTCGATCCTGCCCATGGGCACCAAATACCGCACTAGCAATATCGCTACCGACACAGGAGTCGCGAAATGGCAAAGGAAAAGTTCTCGCGGACTAAACCGCACGTGAACGTTGGTACGATCGGTCACGTTGACCATGGTAAGACCACCCTGACGGCAGCAATTGCTACGGTGCTGGCAGCCAAGTTTGGCGGTTCGGCCAAGAAGTACGACGAAATCGACGCAGCGCCGGAAGAAAAGGCACGCGGTATTACCATCAACACCGCACACGTCGAGTACGAAACGGCTAACCGCCACTACGCACACGTTGACTGCCTTACATCATCGTGTTCCTGAACAAGTGCGACATGGTCGACGACGCCGAGCTGCTCGAGCTGGTCGAAATGGAAGTGCGCGAGCTCTTGTCCAAGTACGAATTCCCCGGCGACGACACCCCGATCATCAAGGGTTCGGCCAAGCTGGCACTGGAAGGCGACAAGGGCGAACTGGGCGAGCAAGCCATTCTGGCCCTGGCCGAGCAGCTGGACAGCTACATCCCGACGCCGGAACGTGCCATCGACGGTACCTTCCTGATGCCGGTGGAAGACGTGTTCTCGATCTCGGGCCGTGGCACGGTTGTGACCGGTCGTATCGAGCGCGGCATCATCAAGGTTGGTGAAGAAATCGAAATCGTTGGTATCAAGCCGACGGTCAAGACCATCTGCACCGGCGTGGAAATGTTCCGCAAGCTGCTGGACCAAGGTCAAGCAGGCGACAACGTGGGTCTGCTGCTGCGCGGCACSAAGCGCGAAGACGTCGAGCGCGGCCAAGTGCTGTGCAAGCCGGGTTCGATCAAGCCGCACACGCACTTCACCGGCGAGGTCTACATCTTGTCGAAGGACGAAGGCGGCCGCCACACCCCGTTCTTCAACAACTACCGCCCGCAGTTCTACTTCCGTACGACCGACGTGACTGGCTCGATCGAGCTGCCGAAGGACAAGGAAATGGTTATGCCGGGTGACAACGTGTCGATCACGGTCAAGCTGATTGCCCCGATCGCCATGGAAGAAGGCCTGCGTTTCGCCATCCGTGAAGGCGGTCGTACCGTCGGCGCCGGCGTCGTGGCAAAGATCCTCGACT